>JAMDDD010000028.1 GCA_023489275.1 Actinomycetota bacterium | reverse complement strand
TGGCGTAAGGACACCCCGAAAACCGGGACCGTTTCAAGTAGATTTTTTGGTGAGGCAACGAACCTGTTTGGAGTAGAATTCTGGTGAGGCAATTCGGTTATTTGACACCTAAATGGTTTTTCTCTAGTATTTCTCTTTGCGCCTGTTGAAGGGAGCCGATCGGATAGTTGCCCGGGAGCATGTCATCCCCAGGCGCGGTAAAGGACTTCGGGGATATGAAAACGTTTGTAGCCAAACCATCCACAATTGAACGCAAGTGGTATATCGTTGACGCCAAGGAACAGCGCCTTGGCCGTCTGGCTACGCGCGTCGCCGATACGCTCCGGGGGAAAAACAAGCCTGATTACACGCCGAACATCGATACCGGCGATTTTGTCATCGTGATCAATGCCGACCGGATTGCGGTCACCGGGCGTAAGATGGAGAACAAGATTTATTACCGGCATACCGGTTATCCCGGCGGGCTGAAGCAGCGGACGCTGGCGGAAATGATGGCCAGGAAGCCTGAAGATGTGATCCGGCTGGCGGTGAAGGGCATGATGCCCAAGAACCGGCTGGCGCGGGCACAGATGAAGAAGCTGAAAATTTTCACGGGGCCGGAGCATGCGCACGCTGCCCAGAAACCGGAGGAGCTCAAGTTTGGCTAGATACAGCGCCACAGGCAAGCGTAAGACGTCGATCGCCAGGGTGATTCTCACCCCCGGTGAAGGCAAGATTACCGTTAACGGGCGGCAGTTCGAAAACTATTTCCCGCGGCCCCGGCTGCGGACCGAGGTGCGGATGCCGCTGACCACGACCGGCACCGAAAGCCGCTATGATGTCTCCGCCAATATTCTCGGCGGCGGCATGACGGGCCAGGCTGGAGCGCTGCGGCACGGCATCGCCAAGGCGCTGCTGACTGCCGACGATTCGCTCCGCAAGGAGCTCCGCGTCGGCGGCTTCCTCACCCGTGACGACCGCATCAAGGAGCGCAAGAAGGCAGGTCTCAAGAGCGCCCGCAAGCGCCCGCAGTTCTCGAAACGATAAAAAAGCAGATGGTGGACTGTCGATGGCAGGCCATAGATGGTACCAGGGATGAATTTGTGAGCGGGCCCAGAGCCCGCTTTTTTCATTTCCGCGATAAATTCCTTTTGACAATTAGTAAAGAATAAGCATAATTTTTTTGAACTTTGAACTTTGAACTTGTCTGATGCCCACCCTCCACATCAACCTGACCAGGATCGAGCACAACACGCGCATCATAGCCGGCCTGCTCGGGCCGCTGGGGATTCGCCTGGTGGGCGTCACCAAAGCCTGTCTGGGGAACGAGCGAGTGGCGGCCGCGATGATGGCGGGCGGGGCCGCGGCGCTGGCCGACTCTCGCCTGGAGAATGTCGCCAACCTGCGGCGGCATCTGCCGGAGGTGGACCTTGAGTTGCTCCGCACGCCGGTGGCGGGCCAGACCCCAGGGCCCGGAGTAGATCTCTTTTTTGTTTCGTCGGTGTCGCAGGCCAGGGCGCTGCTTGGTTTGGGGTTGCCCGGGCCGGTGCGTTTCTGTCTGATGATCGAGACCGGTGACGGGCGCGAGGGGGTTCCCGTCAAGCAGGCGCCGCGTGAGGCGAAGCAGCTGGCGTCGCTGGAGGGAGCCGCGCTCGCCGGCCTGGCGACCAACGCCGCCTGCGCCCGTCCCGGGGCGCCGCTGGCGGAGGCGATGACGGCGTTTGCCGATGCGGTGAGATCCGTGACGGATGCGGGGGTCTTATTTAGTGCTGCCGGCTCTCTGGATCCACTGTCCCCCTGCTTGTGCTCTGTCGGCGGTTCCGGTCTGCTGCGTTTGCTGCTGGAAGCGGATAGCGGCGAGCAGGCAGTCCCCGGCGAGCAGTTCCCCTTTGGCCCCGCCACCGAACTGCGCTGCGGCGAGGCGATCCTGCTGGGGCGCGTTCCCGCCGGCGGTCCGCCGGCGCTATACCTGCGGGACGCTTACCGGGATGCCTTCATCCTGGAGGCGCCGGTACTGGAGCTGTTTGAGAAAAACGGCCTCCCCCAGGCGCTGCTTGGTTTCGGCGTCCAGGACGTCGGCCACGCGCCGCTAATGCCTTTGACAGAAGGGATTTCACCAGCCAAGATTACCAGTGATTACTTTGTGGTCGACTGCACGCCCGGAGCGGCCGCCTCGCTGCGCATCGGCAGCAGCCTTTCTTTCCTGCTCCCCTATTACGGGCTGCTGGCTGCCATGACTTCGCCCTTTGTCGAGAAGCGCTACGCGAAGGAATAGATTAAATTTATGATCAGCTGGATGAGGCAAAACTGTGACGAAAATCACCGCAGAAAATGAGCCCGATCATCGGTTACCGGCCGGCTCCGGGAGAGACTGATAACATGGACAGGAGAGACAAACAATCGGACAACAGCGCCGCCGGTCTCAGCAGATGGCGCTGCCCGGGAGTCTTCCGGGAGATCGAGTTTGCCGCCTGCCCGAGCTGCGGGGAAGAAGTGGAATTCTTCCCTCAGGATAGAGTGAGGCCCTGCCCGGCCTGCGGCGCCCAGGTTGGACACATTTCTGGTTCATGCCTGTCATACTGTCCTGCCCGCGAGTCGGATTGCTTCCGGCAAACCGTGCGGAGCCGCGTACTGTCTGAAATGAAGAACGGCGAACCGAAATAGGATCCAGCTTTACCGCCGGCGGCCGCCCCGGCCGCGCCGGCGCCCGCGTCCCGACAGTGCACCGCCATTATAGGCCAGCCTGAGGACTTTCTTGGCCTCCCGTGTGGGGCTGGGCACGTAGCGGAGCCGGTAGTCGAACCCCGCCAGGTCCTCGCATTCGATTACTTCCTTGATCAACCCTTCAATCGCCTTGAGCTCGTCCGCTTCTTCGGAAGCGAGAAAGCTGTAAGCGGTGCCATCGGCGCCGGCCCTCGCGGTGCGGCCGATGCGGTGGATATAATCCTCGGGGTTGCCCGGCATGTCGAAGTTGATCACGTGCGAGATATTCTCGATGTCAATGCCGCGGGCGACGATGTCCGTGGCTACCAGCACGCGAACCTTGCCTTCCTTGAAGCTATCCAGCGCTTTCTGGCGCTGCGCCTGGGTGCGGTTGGAATGGATCGGGGCCGCCTTGATGCCGCTGCGTCCCAGCGTCCGGCAGACCCGGTCGGCGCGATGCTTGGTGCGGGTAAACACCAGCACCCGCTCCAGGGAGCGCTGCTTGATCAGCGCCACCAATAGCTCACCTTTCTGCACCCCATCAACGGGATAAATCTTTTGCTCGATCGACGCCACCGGCGTGGCGGTGTGGCCGATCCTCACCTCGGCTGGGTCGTCAAGTGTATCGCCGATGACAGACAGTACCTTGGGCGACATGGTTGCCGAAAAAAGGAGGTTTTGCCGCTTCTCTGGAAGCAGCCTGATGATGCGCCGCACGTCGGGCCAGAAACCCATGTCGAGCATGCGGTCGGCTTCGTCCAGGACCAGGATCTCGAGCTTGCCCAGGTGGACATCGCCGCGGCCCTGGAGGTCAAGCAGGCGGCCGGGCGTGGCCACCAGCAGGTCGACGCCCCGCCGCAGTTGCTTCTTTTGCGGCTCGTAGCCGACGCCACCGAAAACGGCGGCGGTGCGGTGGTTGGTGAAACGCGCGCAGGCGCGAGCCACCTCCTCGATCTGCAGCGCCAGCTCCCGGGTGGGCGTCACGACCAGCGCCTTGACCCCCTTGCCCGGACTCATGCTCTGCAGGATGGGAAGGATAAAAGCGGCTGTCTTGCCTGTGCCTGTCTGGGCGCAGCCGACGACATCCCGGCCGGAAAGGGCGCGGGGGATAGCCTCGTGCTGGATCGGTGTGGGGCTGGTGTAGCCCATGGCCTCGACGCCTTTAAGCAGGCGCGACTCAAGGCCGAGTTTTGCGAAAGTCATTATTCTCCTTTGCCGCGGACCCCTACGGTCGCGTTCTTTTGAGGACGCAGTCGATCCGTAGGGCTCGAACAGTAAGGAGCATAAGGACAAACCGAGTCTTCCGTGGAAAAATACCGCAAGTATTATACTTATTTGCAGCGCGTCAGGCAAGCGGCCGTCATTATTCAGCCGACCTGATATAATTAAATTCTATTTTATCAGGAAATTACTGTGAAAAAGGAAGCGATTTTGACGCGCAGTTTTTTTGGCACAGATGGCATTCGCGGCATCGCCAATGACGTCCTTTCCGCGGAGCTGGCGATGGCGGTCGGCCGGGCGGCGGTGGCGGTGCTGCCCGCCGCAAGCCCCCGCATCCTGATCGGGCGCGACACCCGTATCTCGGGGCCGATGCTTGAGTCGGCCCTGATCGCCGGCATCAGCTCCGCGGGGGGCATATCCATCCGCGCGGGGGTAATTCCGACGCCGGCGCTGGCAAGTCTTGTCCTCGCGGAAGGCGCCGACGCCGGGGCGGTGATCTCTGCCTCTCACAATCCATACCGGGATAACGGCATCAAATTCTTTGGCTCATCGGGTTTCAAGCTGAGCGACGCCCAGGAGCTGGAGATGGAGCAGTTCCTCTCCGGTGAAATCAGTTTTCCGCCGCCGCCCACGGATCCGGGACCTGTTCTCCGCCTGGCTGATCCGGTGGAGGAATATGTCGAGAAGCTGCTTCGGCGTTTCGATCTGGATCTGTCCGGCATGCGCCTGCTGGTTGACTGTGCCCAGGGCGCCACGTACCGCTCGACGCCGATGGCCCTGAAGCGGCTCGGCGCGGACGTCACCGTGATCTGCGATGAGCCGGACGGCCTTAACATCAACGCCGGTTGCGGTTCCACCCACATTGAATTGCTCCAGGAGGCAATTCGGAACGGCGGGTATGACGCCGGCCTGGCTCATGACGGCGACGGCGACCGCGTCATCGCGGTCGATGCGGAGGGCGGCGTGGTGGACGGCGATTTCATCCTGGCAATCTGCGGCAGCTATCTCAAGGAAGCCGGCCGGCTCCCCCACGACACGATTGTCACCACGGTGATGACGAACCTTGGCTTTCACCTGGCGATGAAAGAGCTTGGCATCAAAGTCGTCACGGCGGACGTCGGCGACCGTTACGTGCTGGAAGAGATGCTTGCCGGCGGCTTCGGTTTAGGCGGCGAGCAATCCGGCCATATCATTAACCTGGAGGCGGGCACGACCGGCGACGGCCTGGCCACCACGCTGCTTCTGCTTAGCGTCATGCGCGCCACCGGCCGCCCGCTCAAGGAGCTGGCCCTGGTGATGAAACGCCTCCCGCAAAGGCTCGTCAACATCCAGGTCGGTGACCGCGAAGCGCTCAATGAAGCGGCAAAAGTCTGGAGCCGGGTTGAGGCCGAAGAATCGCGGCTGGGTGATGAGGGCAGGGTGCTCGTGCGCCCTTCCGGCACCGAGCCGGTTGTCCGCGTCATGGTGGAAGCGGCCACGGTCGAGGTTTGCGATGAAGTTTGCGACAATATAGCCAGGGTTATCAGGAAAGAGATGGGATGATCACCGTGGCTTTAATCCAGAGTCCAAAATCCGAATTTTAATGTCTGGTTTCAGATGTGCGGCATAATCGCCTATACGGGAACCCGTTCCTGCACAGACCTGCTCTATCAGGGTCTCCGGAAGCTCGAGTACCGCGGCTATGACTCCGCCGGCCTGTCTGTTTTAAGCGGCGGCCGCATCGAGGTAATCCGGGCTGTCGGCAACATGGACAGCCTGGAGAAGGAGCTTGAGGGCAACGGCCACTCCGACGCCCGCCTGGGGCTCGGGCACACCCGCTGGGCCACGCACGGGCGCCCGTCAACGGAGAATGCCCATCCTCATTCCGATTGCACCGGCAATGTGTCAATCGTGCTAAATGGCATAATCGAGAACTATGTCAATCTGCGCTCAGAGCTTGCCGCGAACGGGCATGAGTTCACCTCCGAAACCGACGCCGAGGTGGTTGCCCATCTGATCGAAAATCATTATAACGGCGATCTGCTGGAAGCCGTGCGATTGACCTATGCCGATATCGAAGGCCATTTTGCTTTTTGCGCGATTCATAGCGGCCATCCGGAGTTGATCGCCGGCGCCCGCAAGGAGTGTCCGCTACTGATCGGCGTCGGCAAGGATGAGGCGTTCATCGCTTCGGCAATTCCGGCGTTCCTGTCCGAGACGCGGGACGTGATCGTCATCGGCGACGAGGAGCTTTTTGTCGCCACGCCCGCCGGCGTTACGATCATGGATCTGGAGAAAAACGAACTCGAGCGCGAAGTAACCCAGGTCAACTGGGACGTGGACGCCGCCGAGAAAGCCGGCTTCGAGACCTTTATGCGCAAGGAGATTTACGAACAGCCTGATTCTCTGACAGACACGATTGCCGGCCGGTTGCCGGATGGCGGCGGCGTTGTTCTTGATGAGATGGCGATCTCTGATGAAGTCCTGGCCGGCATCGACAAGATTTACATCGTTGCCTGCGGCACCTCTTATCACGCCGGCATGGTTGGCCGGTACGTGCTGGAGAACTGGTCCGGGGTGGCGGTGGAACTTGATGTGGCTTCTGAGTTCAGGTACCGTGATCCGGTGCTGTCGCCCTCAACACTGGTGGTTGGCATCTCCCAGTCAGGAGAGACCGCCGATACCCTGGCGGCGATGCGGCAGGCGCGCAAGCTGGGATCGAAGGTGCTGGCGATCACCAACATCATGGGCAGCCAGGCGACTCGCGACGCCGACGGCGTCATCTACACGCGCGCCGGGCTGGAAATCGGCGTGGCGGCGACCAAGTCGCACGTGGCCCAGATTGCCGCCATCCATCTGCTGGCGCTCTATCTGGCACAGGCCCGGGGAGCGATGAGCGCCGGCGAGATCGACGGGATCGCCTCCGAGCTGAAGGCCGTTCCGGAGCTCTTGCAAACATATCTGCGGCATGAGGCCACTACCCACGAGATCGCCAAGCGCTATTACCAGCAGCCGTTCTTTCTCTACCTGGGCCGCGGCGTCGGCCTGCCGGTTTGCCTGGAGGGGGCGCTCAAGCTGAAGGAGATTTCCTACATCCCGACCGAGGCTTACGCCGCCGGCGAGATGAAGCACGGCCCGATCGCCCTGCTTGACGAAGGCTCTCCGGTTGTCGTGGTGGCCACCGACGGCCACGTATATGACAAGGTCATCTCCAATATCGAAGAGGTTCGCGCCCGCAGCGCCGCGGTCATCGCCGTGGCGACCGAAGGCAACGAGGGCATCAAGGCGTACAGCGACGACGTCATGTTTGTGCCGGCCACCTCAGAGCTGCTATCGCCCCTGTTGTCGGTGGTGCCCCTGCAACTGCTGGCATATCACATCGCTCAACTCAAGGGCTGCAACGTCGATCAGCCGCGCAACCTGGCCAAGACGGTGACGGTGGAGTAAAGACAGACCACCGTTAAATCTTCTGCGTCCAATTTCCGGCACAGAGCTGGCCGGGAAAATCTGGGCGCTGCCTTAAGTGATAACGCTGCTCCAAAATAGCAAGGACGAAAGGCGCAGCAAAATGACCAAAAGACCAAGAAGCACCACAGCCCGGCGTTCAAAGCCAAGGTGGGTAATGATCGCAGGTTATCGCATCAGGAGCCGGGCGCGGGCGGCTTCAGCTCTTGCAGGCCCGACGCCGCCACTTGATAGCCGGGTTTGATCTGCAGGGCCGCTTCGTATTCGGCTTCCGCCTGGCCCGGCTTGTTTTGCTGCCGGTAAACGTTGCCTAGTTCTGCATGCGCCCGGTAGTTGCCGGTGTCGAATTTGATTGCCTGCAGGAACATTTGGGCGGCGTCGTCAAAGCGTCGTTGCAGCTCACAATTCTTTCCCAGGTTAAAAAATGCGTCCGCATATCCGGGCTGATGCCGGATGGCCGCTGCAAAATTAACTGCCGCGTCATCCAGTTTGCCCTGCTTCTGATCAGCGAGACCGAGATTGTTGTAAGCCAGGGCAAACCCGGGATCGGCCTTGATGCTTTGCTCAAAGTTTGAGGTCGCTCCGGCAAGGTCGCCCTCCATCGCCATCGCGGTGCCGAGACTGTTTAAGAACTGGGCGTCATTCGGTTTTTCGGAGACCGCCGTGAGATACTCATTTTTAGCTTCTTCTATCTTGCCCTCATCGAGATAAACATTGCCGATTCCATAGTGGATGTTTGGGGAACCCGGACTTAGCTCCAGGGACCGCGTTAATGTTGCCATCGCCTGAGGCAGCCGGCGTTCGAATTCATATAACATTCCCAGCTCAAACAGGGTGGGAGCGTCCGCGTGGATGCTCACCGCTTTTTCCAGCTCTCTTTGCGCCGGATTGATCATGAAATGCTGTTCGTAAGCGAGGCCCAGGTTGATATGGGGCCGTGCCTTGCCAGGACTTTTCGCGACCGCGTCAGACCAGAGGGATCTGGCGGAGCCCCAGACTGAGTTTCTGGCATAAGTCGCCGTGCCCAGCGCCGCCACCACCAGAATTAGCGCCGGGATCAGCAGCTTGCCGGCCGCCGGCACCCGTTTCGACAGCGCTGTTGCCAGAAACACTACCGCCGTGACTGCGGCGATGATGAAACCGGCGGAGGGCAGGTAGACACGATGCTCAAAAATAACATCGCTGATGGGAATGACGCTTGATTCCACGGAAAGTGAAATGAAAAAGAAGAAAATGCCAAACGCAATCAGCCGCAGCTGTCCCGCTTCTTTCTGGCGGGAGCGATGAACCAGGTACGCCGCCGCCATCACTATGGTCAACAGCAGAATTAGAGACAAAAAAACATTGGGATTAAGCAAGGAGTGATAAACCGGATAGTCATAATCGAGGTTCTGCCCGGCCGGGAACAGCAGCAGCCTGATATACGTGACTATGACGCGAAACTGGGTCAGCAGGTAATCGAGGGCCGGGGGTGGTGACGACGCACCGCCACCGGAAAACAGCGGCTTGCCGCTGAGAAAAATGGTGAGCGGGATCAGCATTGATGTCGCCGCAAATGGCAGCAGCCGCAGTAACCGTTTCAGCCGCGGTCCAAAGTAAAAAAAGAACTCCCACATCACCAGCACGGCCGGCAAGGTAAAAGCCGTCTCCTTGGACCCCATCGCCAGGACCGCGGCGGCCAGCGACGCGACATAATAGAATTTTCCGGCGCGACCGGTTTCGGCGGCGGCGATCAGGCCGTCAGAGGATTCTGCCGGCGAAGTTCTCCATCGGGCATAGAGAAGAATCGTAAGCAAATAAAAAAGCGTTGCCAGGGAGGCAAATCTTTGAATCGTGTAAGTGACGGCCTCGGTTTGCAGAGGGTGCGCTACAAATACAAGACCGGAAAAAACGGCAATCAAAAAAGCCCGGGAACCGCCGGTGACGGCGAATTTCTTGAGAAACGGCGTCCGGAACGCCGCCAGCACCAGAAAAAAAACAAGGACAGCGTTGATCAAATGGACAGTTATGTTGAATAGATGATAACCAACGCTGTGGAGTCCTCCCAGCTCGTAGTTGATTGTCAGGGTGAGAAATCCAAACATTCTCTCATGGTTGGCGCTGAGGAAAAAGTTGTGAAAACTTGTAATATCCGGATTGCTGCTGATTCCCCTGATGTCATCCAGGACAAATGGAGCGCCATAAATATTTGAGTAGATCAGTAAACCCATCAGCACGATTACCAGGAGGGAGAAGGTCCGCTTCCTGTCATGCAAAAGGATTAGTGACTCCTGGGAAAAAATTTCATGTTTCGCGGTTCTCGCGGGGGGAATTCTTTTTGCCAGAGGCATGTTCATAACACGATTTCATCGGCAGCAGGAGGAGATTCTTTAACCGGCGGCGGCCGGTCGGGGGTTTTCCACCGCGTCGTAAAATCCCCTTCTCCGGCGAGCGCCGGAACTACTTAAGCCAAGAGGGAAAATGATAATATCTGTGACGGTTGCGGAAGGCGGCAAGCACCCTCCTCGTCTTGATAAGGAGCTTTACATGCGTGTCGGAATCGACATCATTGAAAACGGGCGGTTTGCCCGGGTCCTGGCTCGCCGGTCCCGGCTGGCAGACAGGGTTTTTACGAGGCGGGAGCGGGAATACTGCCTGTCGAAGCGGGTTCCGGCCAGGCATTTCGCCGCCCGGTTCGCCGCCAAGGAAGCGGTTGGCAAGGCGCTTGGCACCGGCGTGATTTCCTGGCAGGAGATCGAAGTGGTTAACTCCGGCAGCGACCGGCCACAGGTAAGCGTTAGCGGCGCCACGGCGGAAGTTGCCCGCCGCGCCGGCGCCGTGTCGCTTGAGCTGTCGCTCAGCCACAGCGATTCGGTCTCGGTTGCGGTTGTGGTAGCGAAGAGCGGAAACCCTAACGTGTAAGGTCCAAGGAGGCAAGTTGTCTGTCAAACCTGAAAAGTCAACCGCAAAATGCGAGTTGCCGCGAGCAAAAAACCAAGCTACGTCAAATAGCCAAAGCGAAACTTTCCTCTCGCATATGCTTCCGCTGTACACGGCGGCGCAGATGCGGCGCACCGATGCCGCCGCGATCGATGGCCTGGGGATCCCCGGCGTGGTTCTGATGGAGCGCGCCGGCCTGGCTGTGGCTGAGTATCTGCTGGAAAATTATTGTGATGAACACTGTTTTGTGATACTGGCCGGCAAGGGCAACAACGGCGGCGACGGGTTTGTGGCGGCGCGGCATCTGCTTGAGGCGGGCGCGGGCGTGCGGGTCCTGGCGACGGCGCCCGCGGGGGATTATTCCGGTGACGCTCTTGTCAACCTGAAAGTTCTGAAGAAGATGGGGCTAAAGGTCGACCATGCACCATCGGCCGTCACCCTGCGGCAAGCGCTGGCCGGTGACTGCGTTGTCATTGATGCTATTTTTGGTACCGGTTTTAGCGGCGAACCGCGGGGAAAGGCCGCTGAGTTTATCAGCACCGCGGCCGAGGCCGGCGCGGCCGGCGACATCCCCGTGGTCGCGATCGACGTTGCTTCCGGGGTGGACGCATCCACCGGCGAGACCGCTGCCAACTCGCTGGCGGCCGACGCCACGGTTACCTTTCACGCGCCCAAAGTCGGGCATTTCGTGTCTCCTGGCGGGTACCTTTCCGGAGACGTCATCCTGTCCGATATCGGCATACCGGAAGACTGCGGCGCGGCCGCGGACCATTTCCTGATTGACCCGGAGCTGCTCGCGGCGGTGATCCCGGCCAAAACCGAGGCCGGCCACAAATTCAGTGCCGGGCGGGTGCTGGTCGCCGGCGGCTCGACCGGTCTTACCGGTGCGGCCTGCATGGCGTCCGAAGCAGCCCTGAGGGCTGGGGCGGGCGTGGTCACCGCCGCTGTTCCCGCCAGCCTCAACCCGGTCTTCGAGCAGAAACTGCTGGAGGTAATGACGCTGCCCCTGGCGGATGCGGGAGCCGGCTGCCTGCTGGAGGATGACGCCGGCCGCCTGTTTGATGCCGCAGCCGCGTTTGACAGTGTCGCCCTGGGGCCCGGGATGGGCCGGCGCCCGGAAAGCTTCAAGCTGGCGCGGAAGTTCCTGGCCACGGCGACGGCGCCTGTCGTGCTGGACGCGGACGGTCTGAACGCCATGGCGGGCCGGCTGCCGGCGCTGAAGAAGCGGCCCGGGCCGACGGTGCTGACGCCGCACGCCGGCGAACTCGGCCGGTTGCTGGGGATATCCTCGGATGAGGTCGCGGCCCACCGTCTCAGGCACGCGCGCTCGGCCGCCAGAAAATCAGGAGGAGTGATCGTCCTCAAGGGCGCGCAGACGGTCGTCACGGACGGTGATGTGGTGCTGGTTAACCCCAGCGGCAACCCGGGTCTGGCCACCGCCGGCGCCGGCGATGTGCTCACGGGCCTGATCGCCGCCCTGCTGGCCAAGGGGCTGCCGCCGCTGCTGGCCGCCGCCGCGGGCGTCTTTTTGCACGGCGCCGCCGCGGACCTGGCTGCGGAAGACCTGAATCAGGATAATCTTGTCGCATCTGACCTGCTAGACTATCTGCCACTGGCATTTGCCCAGATTCACGCACAGGAATAACGGGAAGGAATGATGGAAGCATCCGGACAGACAAATGAACCAACAGCCGCCGACATTATGACCGCCGATGTGATTACGATTCATGAGAGCGCCAAGGTCAAGGAACTGGCGCAGCTTATGGCCGACCACCGGATCAGCGGCGTTCCCGTCGTTGATGACCGGGAACGCGTGGTGGGCATCGTTACCGAAGGCGACATGGTGGAAATGGACGCCGATATTCACTTCCCCCATTACATCAGCTTCATGGACAGCGTTATCTTCCTGGAGAGCGTCAAGAAATTTGACGAGCGCGTTCGCCATGCGGCGGCGTCGTCGGTGAAAGACATAATGACCACAAATGTTAAAGTCGTTCAAAAAGACGCGCCGCTTCATGAGCTTGCTACGATCATGTCCGACCAGCAGATCAACCGCCTGCCGGTGCTCGACGGCGACGCGCTGGTGGGAATCGTCACCCGCGCCGACGTGGTGCGGGCGATGGCGGGGTGATCCCGCTTGCCCCGCGCGCTGGCCACGATCGACCTTGGTTGCATCCGCCACAATGTGGCCTCGCTGATCGAGCGGCTTTCCCCCGGCGCCGGCCTGATGGCCGTGGTGAAGGCAAACGGTTACGGACACGGGGCGCCGCCAGTGGCGCGGGCGAGCCTGGCGGCGGGCGCTGAGTCATTGGGTGTGGCTACGGCGGCAGAAGCCGCCGAGCTGAGGGAGGCCGGTATCGAGGGGAGCATCCTGGTAATGGGGCCGCTCACCGCGGCGGAGCTGGATCTGGCTATCGGCGCGGAGGCGGAGGTGCTGGTCTGGTCTGGCTCCTTTCTCCGCCTGATTGCCGCCAGCAGCCGCCTCGGCAGCCGCAGGCTGCGGGTGCATGTGAAGGTTGATACGGGCATGCGGCGCCTGGGTCTTTTGCCCCGCGGCCTCCCCGGATTCCTGGATGAAATTGACACCGCGCCCGAGCTGGAGATGGCCGGCCTGATGACGCATTTTGCCACCGCTGATGAAGCCGACGAGGATTTTTTTGACTATCAGGTGCGCGCCTTTGACGAAGCGGTCAAGCCGGTGCTGCTCAGGGCGGCCTCGCCGGTGCGCTTCCACTGCGCCAACAGCGCGGCAGCCATCCGGTTCCCCCAGGCTCATTTCGATTTTGTCCGCTGCGGCATTGCCATTTATGGCATGTCGCCGTTTCAGAAAAATCCCTGGGATGACGGCCTCCGGCCGGCGCTGAAACTTTCCTCATATGTGGCAGACGTCAAGCGGCTGGTGGAAGGCGATACGGTGGGCTACGGCCGCACCTGGACCGCTCCCGGGTACAACTACCTCGGGATCATCCCGATCGGATATGCGGACGGAGTCAGCCGCCGGCTGTCAAACCGGGGGCGCGCTCTGATCGGAGGCCGCCCTTATCCGATTGTTGGCAGGGTGTCAATGGACTTGACCACAGTTGATCTAGGAACGCAAACGGGCGTCAAGCCGGGGGATGAAGCCGTTCTCATCGGCAGCCAGGGCAATGAAACTATTACCGCCGAGGAAGTGGCACGGATTCTGGGAACTATCAACTACGAAGTGACTTGCGGCCTTTCGGCGCGGGTGGAAAGAAGGTACGCCGGATAGACTCGGGTCCGATGACACCGGCGGTCGATGCGGCGCGGAAATGGCTGGGCGGCGCCGGGGTGCGCGCCTGGCTGGTGGGTGGCACCGTGCGCGATCTGCTGATGGGCAAGTCGCCCTGCGATATCGATCTGGCCACCGATGAAGATCCGGCGCCGGTGGCGCGCGCTTTTGCCGACAGCGTCGGCGGCAGTTTTTTTACCATGTCAGAAGAATTCAAGGCCTGCCGGGTAATCGCGCCCGGAACCGGCACGAAAGCAGAGCCTGATCCCGGCGGCAACGGCGGTCCCGGCGCCGGCGCTCTTGCCGGCTCGCCCCACGGTTCTTCTTCAGGCCACACGGACGCTTTCCCGGGCGTTACCTGGGACTTTGTTGGCCTGAGAGCCGCCACCATCGAAGAGGATCTGCGGGACCGCGATTTTACCGTCAACGCCATGGCCGTTGATCTTACGGAGATGAAGAATGTCATCGATCCGCTGGGCGGCCGGGACGATCTGGGCGCCCAGCGGCTCCGGGCCGCCAGCGACCGCGCCTTCGACCGGGATCCGCTCCGGCTCCTGCGAGCCGTGCGGCTGGAAAAAACCACCGGTCTCAAGTGCGATCCCCGCACCGAAGCACTGGTCCGGGAACGCGCCGGGCTGGCGCTTGCCCCCGCGGCGGAGCGGGTGTTTTCCGAGCTGGTGTTGCTGCTGGAGGCGCCGGGCGCGGTGGCCGCCGTCCGCCGCCTGGACGAGCTGGAGCTGCTCCAGGCGGTCCTGCCGGAAATGACGGCGCTGAAGATGGTTGAGCAGAATGATTACCACCACCTCGACGTTTTCGAACACACGCTGGAAAATTGCCGGGCTCTGGAGTCCATCATCCGGGATCCAGGCCGGTTCTTTCCGGATCAGGCCGACAGGCTGCGGGAGCGCCGCCGGATGCGGGTGGCCGGCAACGCCGGCTGGCCTTTCCTGATGAGCTTTTCTTCCTTAATGCACGACATTGCCAAGCCCTACTGCAAATTTATCGATGCCGGCGGCCAGGTGCGCTTTTTCGAGCATGACCGCCGCGGCGCCGAAATGGTGACAGCGATCCTCCACCGTTTCAAAGCGGGCGCCGCCGTCACCCGCGCCGTATCATTCCTGGTGGGAAAGCACATGCGCTTTGAGGGGCTGCTCATGCAGCGCCCGCCCAGCGACCGGGCGCGGCTGCGGTACCTGCGGGCGACCGATCCGTGGACGCCGGAGCTGATCATGCTGTCGGTTTCGGACCGGCTTTCGGTTCGGGGCGTCCTGGTGTCGGAAGCCGATATTGAAGAGCATCTTGATCTGGCCAGAGAGATGATGTCAATGTGTTTTGCCGAAAGTGCAGCCCCGCCGCCCAAGCTGGTGGGAGGCAATGACCTGATGAAGGCTCTGGGCCTGCCGCCGGGTCCGGTGATCGGCCGGCTGCTGGACCGGCTGCTTGAAGAGCAGCAGCTGGGGCTGATCGCTTCCCGCGAAGAGGCGCTGGCGGCGGCGACACGGATGCTGGCGGAAGGGTTATGACCACCGCCCGGGAAAAGTATGGTTTAAGGATCATTCCCGCCGGCAGGGACGACCGGATAGCGGAAATAACCGATGCCGGCGGCAAGGTTATCAAGCTGATCTTCTGCCCGCATTCCCTCGCCGGACCGCTGGAGGCCGCCCGCGACAAGGTGATAAAGCATGACTGGGAAACCATGGAAGCCGGCGAATTCGCATCGAAATACATAAAACGTTAATCGTGAGACGTTTAACGAAAAAGCAAGAGCCCGAAAACCAGCATCAGCATCCGTTTTACGATGCTTTTGCCTGCCTCTGTTTCACGAGTTCTTCAAAGGCGTCAACAATTTGCGGATCGAACTGGGTGCCTGCGCCCAGCCTCAGCTGGTCCAGGGCTTGCTCCGGTGAAAGCGCCCGGCGGTAAGGCCGGTCCGTGGTCATCGCCTGGTAAGCGTCCGCGACCGACAGTATGCGGGCTCCGAGCGGAATCTTGTCCGTTGTCAAACCGTCCGGGTAGCCGCAGCCGTCATAGTGCTCGTGATGGTGGCGGACGAGCGGCAAGAAGCTTTGCAGGCTGGCCAGATGCTTCAGGATCATCTCACCGATCTCCGGATGCTCCTTGACGCGATTCCATTCCCAGGCGCTCAAGCGGCCTCTCTTGTTGATGATTTCTTCCGGGACGCTGATCAGGCCGATGTCATGCAGCAGTCCGGCTACGCGCACCTGATGGATCTCCTCATCGTCAAGGCCCAGCTGCATGGCGATACTGGAAGAGATACGGGCAACTGACTCCGCGTGCGCTTTATCATAAATGTTTCGTTCATCAACTGCAGTCGCGATTGCCTGGGCGGCTGCCATGTACAGCTCTTCCCGCACCAGATCTTCCAGGGAGACGCAGCCGAATTCTCCCGACTCCTCATGGAACAGCGTTACCCGGTTGCCGCCCTTACGCTTCCCGTAGTACATTGCCCAGTCGGCCTTGTCGACGAGGTCGCGGGTGCTGGCGGCGTCTTCCGGATAGCTGGCGACGCCAATACTGACCGAAAGAGACGTATTGCCGCGCGCCTTTGTCTTGAAGATGAACCCGGCGATGCGGCGCCGGATGCGATGAGCGATTATCTGCGCCCCGGAGCTGTCGGTTTCCGGCAGGATCAGGGCAAACTCTTCGCCGCCGTAGCGGGCGGCGACATCGATAGCCCTTTTTGACTCAGAGATGATTCTTGATACATCCTTCAGCGCCTTGTCGCCGAGGCCATGGCCGTTCAGGTCATTGAATGTCTTGAACTTGTCCAGGTCGCAGAAAATGACCGACAGCGGTTTCTGATTCCGTTTCGACCGATCTGCTTCATCTTTCAGCCGCTCATAAAAATGACGCTGATTATAGAGGCCGGTGAGGCCGTCGGTGGCCGCCTCCTCGCGGCTGCGCTCCAGTTTCTGGGCATTCTGGATCGCGATCGCGGCCTGGTTGGACAGGATCGTCAGGATCGACAGCTCATCCCGGCCATACCGCTCCGCCTCCCGGCTGTAAACGTAAAAAACCCCCAGTTTTTTCTGGCGCACCTTGAGCGGCAGGCAGATAAAAGCGCGGATTCCCTCTTCGCGCGCCAGCTTGCTGAGACGGTGCCTGGCGCTGACGTCATCGCTGAAAACAGCCACATCCCCCTTGAGCACTTCATCGGCCAACCCCCCGGGCCGGAATTGCATCTTGCTGACAAAGGCCTCGCTGAGCCCGGCCGTGTAGGTGTCGGTAAACACGCCATGCTGCTCATTGTAAAGCACGATCGCGGCCGCTTTTGAGTCAGTCAGCTCCATCCCTTTTTTCATAACAATGTCAACAACGCTTTCCCAGTCAAATTCGGAACTGATCGCCAGGGCAATATCCGATAATCGTGTCAACTGATTTATTTTGTGCTGGATGGCGTCAGCCATCATGTTAAATGACTGCCCCAATTCGGCAAACTCGTCATTGGTGACAATTTCCACTCGTTGATCGAGGTCGCCGCCAGTCATGGCCGTGCTGGCCAGTTTCAGCATTTTTAACGGCCGGTTGAGTCTCGTGGCTGACACGACCCCGATCAGCGCGCTTAAGCTAATGCCAAGAATGGCCGCGAAGAAAAGGTAGCTGCGCGCCCGGGAAGAAGCCTGGTCGTCTATAACCCGCGCCGCCTCGTAATGCTGCTGGAAACTTGCCTCCAGTTGATCGTTGATCTTTTCTATATTGGTTTGCAAGGCATCGGCGGCAGGCTCCTGCGCCAGCACCGCTTTCATGTCGCCGGCCTGCCAGGAGGGGACGATCCTGAGCAGAAAATTATTGTCGAAAGCGGCATCGGCGGCTGCCATCTGCTGGAACTGGGCCTGCTCGGCCGGGGTTGCGTCATGCGTCCGCGCCATTGCCAGGGCCTGATCCCGCTGGGCCGCCGCCGCCTTGAACTGGTCAATCTTTTGAACGTTACCTTCCAGGAGAAGCTCATA
The DNA here is from genome assembly GCA_023489275.1 of Actinomycetota bacterium. Lineage (GTDB taxonomy): Bacteria > Actinomycetota > Thermoleophilia > BMS3ABIN01 > BMS3ABIN01 > JACWAD01. Next base: position 22,724 of record JAMDDD010000028.1, on the reverse strand, counting down.
GCGGAACTGAATCTGGTTGCTGACCGCCATCCGGGCGTCATGAATGTTGTGCAGCGCTTCGGAACGGCTGGCCGCTTCATTATCAGCGGTAGTCATCTGATTGATCTGCCGGGAAGCCAGCAGCCCCAGAAATGAGAAGACGGCCACAATGGCAACAAAGCCCACGACCATCTTCGTGCTTAATCTTTTAAAGAAGGGTATGCCCCAGATTTTGCTCAATGCCCTTTTTCCTTCGCCTGGAAGGTGGCCGTTCCTTCGCGATATTGCGGCGGGGGAGCGGCCGGTCCATCCTCACATCGGCATTTGGGCTGGGATGCTTGATTGTGAATGAAAAAACGAGCTTAAAGCCGGACGCTGGATTCCGGAGTCTGGATTCTGAGACTGACTTTTGATTTTGACGAGGTAAATTTTTCCAGTATCCAGTATCTGGAATCCGGTTTACTCTGCGATCTCTGCTCCGAGGACATCCCTGATATGCGCCAGCGCGAATTTGTTGACCTCATCGCCATCGTGTCCGGGGGCGTCATAGGTCTCCACACAGAAGCGCGGAACGATGACATGATAGCCGCGGTTGATCAGCCCCTCAACCGTATGGAGCACGCAGATGTCCGTGCAGACCCCGGTCATGATTACTTCATCGCCGCTAAACGACTTCAGCTCCGCCTCCAGGGTGGTGCCAAAGAAACCATCATATTTCGTCTTGGGGATCAGCGCCGCGCCCTCCGTGTAAGGCTGGAGCTCGTCGACGACCAGCGTCTCGTCGGTGCCGGCGATGCAGTGGGGAGGAAACATCTTGAACTCGGGGTCGTCGGGGGCGTGATTGTCATGCAGGAAGATAATTCTGGAGCCGGCGGCGCTATCCTGTTTCAGCCTGGCCTCGATGCAGGGAAGCACCCGCTGCATACGCGGGCTGGCCAGGTTTCCAAACTTGAGAAATCCGTTGATGACATCGGCGACAATTATTGCTCTTTGCATCTGGCGCTCCCTGTATTCCGTCCCGGCTGGGGAAACCACCCGGGGGACAGGCTCCTTGATCGATCAAAGCGGTTGCGCCTTGCCACTGTTACTCTGCCAGGCACCTCCTTACTCAACCGGCTCCAGCCGGTCGTTGGGGCGGTACCGGCGGCCGGCCTTGGCGCAAAGCCTGCCATCCAGCCTGACCACGTCGGCCGTATAATCATTTTCTCCCCGGATCAGGCTGCTGCCAACCCCGTATGCGTCCACCGGCGCTCCGGCAGCCTCGAAGTGGTCGATCCGGCCGGCGTCAAAGCCGGCGCTGACAACGATCCTGACATGCTGAAATCCCTCCGCATCGAGCGCCTCCCTCACCCTGAACGCCAGCTCTGGCTGCACGCCTGTCGGCTTGAAGTAGCCCATATCGTCCCACAGGCTCCGGTCCACCAGCGTCTCGGAATTGTCGAGCCGGACCCCCCAGAGGCGCTCGCCGAGATCGCGGGCGACAGCCAGGGAAGTGGTGACGCAGTCATTGTCGAAATCCACCAGCGAGACGATATTGACTTCTGGATAATATATATCAGCAAAAGCGCGCGTGGCGGCAACAGTGTCGCCGCCGTAGGATGCAATCAGGCTGTGCGGGATGGTGCCGATGCCCTTGCCCTGCCAGAAGGAAGCCTGGGCATCAGTTGATACCTGGTCTATCCCCGCGACATGCGCGGCAAAGCCGTCGAGCGGCTGCACGGAATAATGGTCATGCCGGGCGCCGAACATCAGTACCGGTTTTCCCCGAGCGGCGTCCAGGGCGGCACGGACGTTTTTCGTTACCAGGGTGCCGCGGGCCAGCGATCCCAGGTACACCGTCTCCAGGTGGGCGAACAGCGTGTAGTCGCCCTCGATCGTCATCACCGTTTCATACGGGGAAATGCGGTCTCCGTCAAAGAGGGCGCGCACCTCAAGCTGATGCCAGCCGCTGATCCATTTGCCTTGCCCGTCCTCACCGCCGCTCGCGAGCTTCAGGCAGGCGATTGCCTCGTCCATTCCCCCCAGCCAGGCTTCCTTTTTCTGGAATACCTGCATCAACACCCGCGGGTGGAGGCCGTTTTGCTCCAGCACACTTCGGGTGCGGTTAAAGTAGACATCGGTAAAGAAGCCGCGGCGGATCTGCTCCACCGGAAGGCCGAAGATCTCGGGCTGAAGCCGCCGGCGCGCCACTTGCTTTAGTCCGCGGGGTAGGAGCCCAGCAGCTTGACGCGGGCCAGTTTACATTCCAGGCATTTGAGAGCCGCCGCTACCGGCGGGTCTGCCTGCCTGCCCTCGACATCGATGAAAAAAACGTAGTCGCCAAGGCCTTTCTTGGAGGGACGCGACTCGATTTTGGTGAGGTTGACGTAGCGGTTGGAGAATTCCTGCAGGATCTGCAGCAGGCTGCCCGGCTGGTCGTGCGCGATCGTGCACACGATCGATGTCTTGTAGCTGCCGCTTAAATCCTGCGCTGCCGGCTCCGCCCGGAGCAGCGCGAAGCGGGTCTCGTTTTCCGGCCGGTCAGCGATATTTTCTTCCAGGACGGCGCAGCCGTATATATCGGCCGCCAGCTGGCTGCCGATCGCCGCCCACTTCCCGGGCGACTCGCTGACCATCTTCACGGCTTCCGCCGTGCTTCCGGCGGCGGCGGTCTCGACGCCGGGGAGGCTGTCCCGGAGGAAGCGCCGGCACTGCGCTAGCGCATGCGGCAGGGAGATAACCTTCTCGATCTCGCCCAGCTGAAGCGGCGCTTTTACGATCAGCTTTTGCCGGATGGGATGATCGATCTCTCTGACGATAAAGATGTTCTCTACCTCGAATGCCAGATAATCGAGGGTGACGCTGATCGATCCCTCCAGGGCGTTTTCCAGCGGCACGATGCCCTGGTCCAGTTCGCCTTTTGAGACGGCAAGTATGACATCAGGTACAGATGGCAGAGGGACGGCGTCGGCTGTAGTCAGGCCGGTACGCGCCAGGAGCGCCTCTTCCGACCAGGTTCCGGCAGGACCGAGGAAGCCGGTCTTGCCGCTATCCAAGCGGACCAGCCCCAATGGCGCTAACCGGAGGCTGAGATTTGAGGCCCATCGCATCCTTGAGCACGTGGATCTCTTCCGGCGACAGCTTTTCGGTGCTTTCGCCGTGACGCACTTCTTTCACATAAATACGGGCATGCTCGCGCGACTGGATGGCGCTGATGATCACGCCGGAAAATTTCGTGTCCAGCAGCGCCACGGAGCTGCTCTGCATGCCGGAGAGATCGCGGTAAGCGTCGTAACGGATGACGCTGCGAAAAATGAGGCATTGATCAACCCGCTGATCTGTACGGTCCAGACCAAGGGTCAGCTGTCTCAGCTCACTGGAAAGCGCGTCCACCTGTTCCTGGACGGCGCGCGCGTGGGTCACCAGGTCGCGAGGCTCGCGGTTTTCACCGATGATGACCCGCTGGTCGCGGCGGAATCGGCTCAGCCTGATGCTGAGGAACGCCGCGAACAGCAAGGCAATCACTGCCACAATCAGGGCAACGACAAGAAAAACCGCCATGTGCTGATCAAGAATGTTCATAAGCACTTCATACAGGTCACGGGCAGCGGGACGGTAGACAGAGGTTCGCGCATTAAGCGGATCCTGGATCCCGGATCCCGGATTCTGGATTCCGCCAACGCCTTGACTTTGTCAAATTGAATGTCAATATCCAAAGTTGAAAAACCCAAAATCGGGCATATGTCACTTGATCTCGCTGCGAATTAGCTTTGCGATAGATTCTTAATTGTCACCAGGCCGGACTATCCAAACCAGCAGCCCCTTGCCTTTGCAGCCGCTTTCCACGAACTTGCTGCCGGGAAGCCCTAGCCAAATACTACTTTGTATTGCGCGCTGTTGTTTTGCAAGTTCTTCTCCCCCGGCACGGGGCCGCAGCTGACGCTCAGGATCGTCACTTCACTGCTCGGGTCTGCCGCCAGACCGCTCAAATCAATTGTCTTGCGCTCGTTGGGCGCAATCGAAGGAATCTGCCCTTCAATCTTCTGCGGATTCGGCCGGCTGGGAGCAGTCAGGGTAATGCTTACGGGAACATTGGTCTCGGTTGCCTCCCCCTGGTTTTCGACCTCTACCTGGAAAGTCAGCGACCCCGCCGCCTTGAGATTGTTTTGGCTTGACGGTTGCAGCGGATTGCCGCTGGGCTCGGCTTTAACGCCAACCAGCGCCACGCCGTGGAGGCCGGTGACCTGGGCCGTCGGTCCCCCTTTCAGCTTCTCCAGCACCGCCACCCCGGTTTCCTGTCCGGCCAGTTCCGCATCTTCCAGGAATTTCGATTCTGGAACCTTGATGTCGCTGATTTGCTCCTGACCCAGTTCCTTCTGGCATGGCTGATAGAAGAACTCGTCATAAACGACATCGCCGGCCAGCAGGATCAGCATCTCATGCGAGATCTGAGCGGCGCCGGCATTGTTATCCTGGGCTCCCAGGGCGTTTAGCATGGCGGGCTGCAGGCCGTTGAGCCCGCGCACCCGGAACTGCATACTGGCAACAAACCAGTTGTTTTCTTGCTTGAACGCGTCGGGAGGGTTGATGGCTTTGGCCCTCGCCAGAATCTGGTTCGATGCCTTCTGGAAATCACCCAGCTTCGCTTCGAGTGACTGGCGCACTTGCGGGCTGGGATTCTGAAAAATGCCGGAGAGCTGCTGGCCGATGGCGTCTGAGTCTTTTGTGATCGAACCCACAGCGTTAAAGTAATCACGGTATTCGCTTACCGTCCGCTGGTCGACGCAGCTCTTGATGCCAATGCTGGCGATCAGGACCAGAATCACCACCGCCGCCAGGATGACCAGGACCCGCGGAAGCGGAGACCTCCCGCGGGGTCCCCGGTTTCGGGGGCCGCGTCTTCGCCCGGAGCCCCGCTGCGACCGCGGGCCGGGTCGGCGCCGCGGAACTGTCAAATCCTCCTGGAGCTGTTCCTCTTCATCATCCTCGAAAAAAGACAATCACACGTCCTTTCTTTGACTGAGGACGGCAATTGGTGGGCGAGGGGGGATTTGAACCCCCATGCTCTTAAGAGCACTAGACCCTGAACCTAGCGTGTCTACCAGTTCCACCACTCGCCCGCCGGGAGACTGAGACGACAGATTATTGATCCCAGCACAAAACTTGTATGCAAAAAAGCCTGCAATCACAAGGTTTTAACCTGCCTGTATATCCGTCGCCAAAACTGCGCCTGTATTATAACACGAAAAAATCAGATGCTGGATTCCGCTTGCTGGATGCTGGAAAAAACAACATTGATTAGGTTGTTAAATAGATTTTCAGTTGATTGTCAATTTCCAAAATCGAGAGTCCAATATCCAGAATCCGGTTTATTACTTGATCTCATCAGGGTGCTGCCGGGCAATCTGGCTTGCCTGGTTTTCGTCGGCCTGAACGCTGTTGTTCAGGCTGTTTTCCTGCTGCTCCAGCTGAGCGAATTTCTGCTGCGTGCCGGGGTTGCGGAAACCGGGATCCTGTGCCATCAGATCAATCTTCTGGACCTCCGTCTGCCTCAGCTTGACGGCTTCGTCGAGCGCTTTGCCCTTGGCCTGCAGATACTGACGGTAGGCGGCGCTGATGTTAAGTTTTGCCGCCCGGTCAATTTTTGTTTTTGCGCCCTGAATTTGGGGAATCGCAGCCTGAAGCAACGAACTTGCCTGGGCCAGGGCTGTTTTTTCCGCGTTGAATTGCTGCTGGTCTGACAGCGTAGCGGCCTGATTCAGAAGCGAGTCGACCCGGTTGGTCTTTGCCGAAGCAGAACTCACGGCGGCGCCCGCCTGATGAACGAGATCGTTCGCGTCGCCGGTCTGAAGCCCGCATCCGGCCAGCGCCGTCAGCGCCGCCACCAGGAACAGCCCCAGGAATGCGGCAGGGAGGCGCATCGGCCCCGCCGGTTCGCTGCGTGTTGCATTCACGTTAATTCCTGCCTTCCTGCCTGGAGTAGCCCGCAAGATGCGGGTATATTATTGAAGCGGATGCTGGACGTGGGCACTGGATTCTGGAAAACCAAAGCCTGATCATGTTAAATCCGGTGTCCAATTCCAAGTTCTAAAGTCCATCGTCCAAAGTCCGGTTTCAGGCCTCACGTCTCTGAAAGGATTCGACCTTCCCGGACAGAAGAGGTATCTCATGCCCAGCGCTGAGCAGCCAACAACTCAAATTTCTTCTGCCGCCACCGGCGAGGTTGTGCTCGGCAGGTACGAGTTGATCGAGCCCATCGGGCGGGGAGGCTTTTCTACAGTATACCGCGCTTACGACCGCAAGTTGGGGCGGCAGGTTGCCGTCAAGGCTATCCGCCGGCTGGACGGGCTGCCGGAGCGGGCGGCCCATGAGGCGCGCGCTGCGGCCAAGCTTTCCCATCCCCATATTGTCACCGTGTTCGAGTATGCCGAGGATGACAGCAGCATCTATCTGGTGTCCGAGCTGGTGGAAGGCGCTACCTTGACGGAGGCTCTTGCCACCCGGACTATTTCGGTCCGTGGCGCGGCGATGATCATTCTCCAGGTGCTCGAGGCCCTCACGCATGCCCATGAGCGCGGCGTTGTCCACCGCGATATCAAGCCGGACAACATCATGCTTGCCGGCGGCCCGGAGCCAGCGGCAAAGGTAATGGACTTCGGGATCGCCCAGCTGGAAAATACGCAGCGGTTGACGAGGCAGGGCGACATCATCGGCACTCTGGCCTACATGTCCCCGGAACAGGCTGACGGGCGCCTGGTAGATGGCGCCACGGATGTCTATTCCACGGCGCTGACACTGTACGAATGCCTGACTGGGTCAAACCCGTTTAAAGCCGGCGGCGCCGCGGCGACCATCTCCAGGATAAACGCCGGCGCGCCACCGCTCAACGCGCGGCGGCCGGACCTGCCCTCTGAGCTCTCCCGCCTGGTGGAGGAAGCAATGGATCCCGATCCGGAGTTCAGGCTGGGCCTCAGCAGCTTTGCCGCCGGCCTGGAAGAGATTCTTGCGGAGATGGGCGGCCAGGCTCAGCTCACGACAGTGCTGAGGAGATCCGACCGTCCTCGGGTGACGTTGATCGATGACCTGCGTGACCACTTTGGCTGGCTCGGGCCCCGGATTGCCAGCGCCGGGCTGGCGGCGCTCATCGCCTGGCCCTCGATCTACGAAAGTTCATACTATCCGGCCGTCTGGAGGCTGCCGCTCGCGGCCGGCGTGGCGCTGCTGGTGGCGCTTCTCCCCCGCATTGGCATCGCCGCGCTGGGAGTGGCGGCGCTGCTGCCGCTGGTTGCTTTCTCGGCGGCGCTGGGAGCCATCGCCGCCGCCGCCGTGGCCGGTTATTATCTGACGTTTGGACTGGTGTGGCCACGCGTGGCGCTGCTGCCCGCCCTGGCGGCCGGATTGGGCGTTCTTGGCATCGGGCTGGCGTTTCCCGCCATCGCCGGCGCCGTCGGCCACGTCCGGCGTGGTCTGATTCTGGCACTCACCGGAGGGATCATATTCACCGCCTGGCAGCTTGTCAAAAGTCCGCCCGCGATTGATTATCTCGGCTTCACCGGCGCTTTCGGGCTGACAGCCAAACTGGCCGGCAATTATAATCCAGTTTCTGTCCTGAAAGAGCTGGTAACTCCGCTGCGGGCTCACCCTGTCCTGCTGACGCAGCCGGGGATCTGGCTCGTGGCCAGCCTGCCGGCGGCATTGCTTGTCCGCCGGCGCTATCTGATCGCCGACGCCGCGGGCATAATTCTGTCAGGCGGTTTTCTCGCCGCCGGTTACCTGGCGCTGCCTCTTGTGTTTGCCGGCTTCCGGCTCCCGGAGACGGTTTTTATGAAAACGCTGGGTGTTTGCGTTATAATCCAGATCGTGCTGCTGCTGCTATCTCCGAGAAACAGGCTGCAAAATCCCTCCCCCCATGAGCGTACTTAAGAAACTCGAGGAAAAGATCCAGGGTATTTTTGAGGGCGGCTTCGGGCGCGCTTTCAAGTCGCCGGTCCAGCCCGTTGAGCTGGCGCGCAAGCTGGTCAAGGAGATGGACGATCACAAGGTGATCAGCGTTTCCCGGATCTATGCTCCCAATGAATATACGCTTTTCCTCTCGCCCGGCGACGGTGCGCAGTTCGAAGCCTACCAGCAGCAGCTTAAGTCGGACCTTGCCGATTATCTGACCGAGCACGCCCGGCGCGAGAAATATGACCTCCTCAGCCGGCCGGTGGTTATTATCGAGACTGATGAAGACTTGCTCGTCGGCGAATTCGGGATTGCCACCAGGATGGTTTCCGGCCCGGAGCCTCCGGCGCCGGAGGCTCCCGCTCCGGAGCCGGACATTGGTCAGACGGTGATTTACCGGCCCCGCCCGATGGGCGAAGGGACAATGGCGGTGAGCGCGGATGAGGCCCGGGAGCTGGCGCTGGACCGGGAAAGAATTACGCTGTCCGCCGATGGCCGCGTTTACGAGGTTGCCAAGCGCGTGGTGCTCATCGGGCGCAGCAGCCAGGCGGACATGGTGCTGTCCGACCCGAACATTTCCCGGCGCCACGCCGAGCTGAGGCAGCGCGGCAATGACTTCATCATCATCGATCTCGGGAGCACCAACGGCGTTGAGGTAAACGGCAGGCGCGTCAAGACAAAAACGCTCGCCAGCGGTGATGTGATTACGCTGGGGACGACCAAAGTGAGGTTCGAAAGAGAGTGACGCTAGAGCCGGTCCTGCTGGGATTCAAGGTTTTATTCCTTTTGCTGCTGTACCTGTTTATCTTCCGGGTCGTGCGTGGCGTTGCCCGCGACCTCAAAGGCGGCGGCGAGCCGGCCGTTATGCCCGCGCCGGCTTCGGTTCGGGCTGCGCCGGTAGCCGCGGCGGCGATACCGCCAAAACCGGCGCCCATGGTTCGCGGCGAGCGCCGGCCCGAACGGACGGGCGAGTCCGAGGATGAAGTCGGGAATACAAGCGAATTTGATTATCTGACCGCCAAAATCAAGCCCCGCCTGATTGTGCAGCACAGCAAGGTTGTGGACGGCGGCAAGGCTTACCGGCTTAAGGGCGGCGCGACGATCGGGCGCTCGCCCCGGAGCGACATTGTTCTTGACGACAGTTACGTGTCTTCAACGCACGCCCGCATATTTTCCCGCCGCCAGTTTCTCTACCTGGAGGATCTCGGGAGCACCAACGGCACTTACGTGGACGGACGCCGCGTCAGCGGCGACGTCCAGATCAAGCCCGGGCAGGAAATTGTCATCGGGGATACGATCTTTCGCTACGAAGAATAATGGACCCGCCCGCCCCAAGGCAATGAAAAAGAATCCAGCTCAAAATTTCATCGGTAAATTGTAGGCAAGCGGCTCCCGGATGCCAGCAACTTTCGCGACAGCAACTGATACCGGACGGGTGCGCCGCTCCAATGAGGATGCGCTGTTCGCCCGTCCGCCGGTATTCATGATCGCCGACGGCATGGGCGGTCCCCAGGGCGGTGAAGTCGCCTCCGCCGTCACCGCCAAGGCATTTGAATGGTTCTGCCCCCAGGGCGGCCCGCCCGCTGAGGAACTGACAACATTAATCCAAAAAGTTAACAACAATATTTTTCAGCTGGCAGCAACCGAGAGGCGGCCCGGGATGGGCACCACGGTCACCTCGGCCATGCTCAGCGACGGCAAGGTGGTGCTGGCCCACGTCGGCGACAGCCGCGCCTACCTGTGGCGGGAAAACCGCCTCCGGCAGTTGACCGAAGATCATTCACTGGTGGCTGAGATGGTCAGAAGCGGCAAAATCAGCGCCGGGGAAGCGCTTGTACATCCGCAGAGAAGCATCATCACCCGGGCGCTGGGAGTGGATGATACGGTTGAAGTTGATACGCTCAGCACGGACTGGGAGCAGGGGGACGTTTTCCTGCTTTGCACCGACGGCCTTTATACGATGGTGCCCGATGAAGAGATCGCGGCGGCGCTCCAGCGCGGGGAGCGGCTCGACAAGACCGCCAAGAGGCTCATCGAGGTGGCCAACCGGCGCGGCGGACACGATAACATCTCCGTTGTTTTGTTCTGTCCGGACGGATCGGTCCCGGGAGCAGCCGGCGGTGATGCCGATACCGGCGTCATCCGGATACCGGACGGAGCCGGCGGTGAAGGGGCGGCCGGGCGGGGCATGCCGGTCGCCGGCCAGGCCGGCAAGCATGATCACGCAGGCTCGCGCGCCGCAAAAAAGAGCTATTTAAGCGGGATTTTTCACTGGCTGTTTAAAACCGTTCCCGGCCTTCTTTTATCCGCTGGCGTGATCGTTCTGATCATCCTGGGGGCGGCCTGGGTGAGTATCAGCCACGTCTACTTTCTTGGCGTCGATGACGGCCGGATCGCCGTCTTTCAGGGGGTGCCGCATAGCGTCGGCCCCCTGGAGCTGTTTTCGGTAAAGCTCAAAAGCCAGGTCCGGCTGGATCAGCTGGCTCAGTACGAGCAGGATCAGATCGCCCGCAAGGAGCTTCATTCTTATGACGGCGCGAAACAAATCCTCGATAACTATGCGGCTGAGACAAGCGGCCAGAAAGAGCAGCCCGGGCCGGGCGGGCAAAGCCAGGGAAGCAGCACGCTAACGGGAACAACCGGGGCTTCCCCGGCGGCGCCTGCCGGAAGCAGCAATCCGGAGGTGTCGCCTTAAATGGAGCGCCGGCGGGAAGCGGTAAATTTCATCCCCGTGGTTCTGCTGACGGCCGTGGGATTCGCCAGCGTCTACGCGGCCCGGTCGTCACAGATCAGCGCTGGCTCGCTGGGCTACGGACTGCTTTTCCTCGGAATTTTCGTGGCGGTGCACGCCATCCTCCGGATCGCCGCTCCGCATGCCGATCCCTACCTGATGCCGATCACGGGCCTGCTGGCCGCCATGGGGATCATGATGATCTACCGCATCGACCCCAGCCTGGCAGCGGCTCAGGCGACATGGCTGCTCGTCGGCGTCGGACTGTTTACGGCGATCATTATTTTTCTGCGCAACTACCGGAAGCTGGACGATTATATTTACCTGCTCGGGATCATCGGTATCCTGCTGCTGGTCGTCACCATTGTCGCGGGCACGGACTTAAACGGCTCCGGCGTCCGCCTGTGGCTGAAAATCGGCGGTATCGTCATCCAGCCGGGCGAGTTTTCCAAGGTGCTGATCACTATCTTCCTCGCCGGCTATCTCCATACCAAAAGAGAATTATTGTCAACAACCACCTGGCGCTTCGCCGGTGTGCCGATGCCGCCGCTGAAACACCTCGGTCCGCTGCTGACCGTGTGGGGAGTGTCCTTTGGGATGCTGCTTCTCATGAATGATCTGGGGCCGTCGCTGCTTCTGTTCGGCATCTTTCTGGGGATGGTGTACGCCGCCACCGGCCGCGTCACTTATCCCGCCATCGGCGTGGTTCTGATAACGGCAGCCGGCACCTTTGCCTACTTTACCAAGGCGATCGTCCACCTCCGGGTCGACCTGTGGCTAAATCCCTGGACCGACGCCACCAATAAAGGCTATCAGCTGGCGCAATCGCTTTTTGCCATCGGCGACGGCGGCCTGTTCGGCACCGGGCTGGGCAAGGGATACCTGCTGGCGCCGAATGGAAATCCGATCATCCCGGCGCTGCATACAGACTTTATTTTTTCCGCCATCGCGGAGGAGCTGGGGCTGGTGGGAGCTTCCGGCCTCATTATCCTGTTCCTGCTCCTTTCCTACCGCGGCTTCAAGATCGCGGTCGATGCCGACGACGGCTTTTCCAAGCTGCTGGCGGCCGGTATCTCCATCGGGTTTGCCCTGCAAACTTTCTTCATTATCGGCGGCGTGATGAAGCTGATCCCGCTCACCGGCATTACGCTGCCGTTTGTCAGCTACGGCGGCAGCTCCATCGTCTCCAACTTTGCCTCACTGGCTCTACTGGTACTGATTAGCAACCGGACCAACTCGCAGCGGGCCCGGACGGCCCGGGAGGCCCGGCTGGCGGCGCCGGCCACCGCTGCGGCGGGGAGGCCCTCATGAACCGATCCATCCGCAGGCTGTTTCTGGTCACAACCGCCCTGTTTGCGGCGCTGCTGGCGATGCTTGCTTACCAGCAGATGATCAACGCCGGCGCCCTGGCGGAAAACCCGCATAACACCCGCAAGGTTTATGAGCAGATGCATATTGACCGAGGGCTGATCCTTGCCAGCGACAACTCCGAACTGGCCAAGAACCGCAAAGTGGGCGGCTTTTACTACCGCACCTATCCGCAGGGCGACCTGGCGCCACAGGTGATTGGCTACAACGACATCAATTACGGACAGACCGGACTGGAGCATTCGGAGAATGATTATCTGACGGGCACCGCCGATGAAGTGGAGTTGACCAACTTTTTTGACAACCTGCTCGGCAGACCGCAAACAGGGGCAAATATCAAAACCACGATTAACCCCAAGGTTCAGCGCACCGCGCTCTCTGGCCTGCAAAAGATCGGCAAGAGTGGCGCCGTGGTGGTGCTTGACGTTCACACGGGCGCCGTCCTGGCGATGGTCTCGAATCCTACTTATGACCTCAACGACCTGGACGCTGACTGGGTCCAGTTAAACAAGGCTCAATCCGCACCGCTGTTAAACAGGGCCACCGAAGGCCTTTATACTCCCGGCTCATCCTTCAAGCTGATCACCACGGCGGCGGCGCTGGAGACCGGCGGATTTACGCCGGATGAAAAAATTGATAACGGGAACGGGACGCTTGACGTAAATGGCAACGTCGTCCACAATTGGAAAGATTTCCCCGGCGATTATTCTTTTTCTGAGGCTTTTTCCGAATCGATCAACACCGTCTTTGCCCAGATTGGCCTGAAGCTGGGCCAGCAAAAGCTCGAGGAATATCAGCAGAAATTTGGCCTTTATCAAAAACCGCCAATTGACCTGCCGCCCGGTGAGGTGGATACCAGTGGCCGCTATGTGAATGGCGCCCTCGCCGCACCCGGGTCCGACATGAACCAGGTGCAGGTGGCCTGGATGGCAATCGGTCAGGAAGATCTCCAGGTAACGCCGCTGCAGATGGCGCTGATCGCGCAGGCGATCGGCAACGGCGGCGTCATGATGAAGCCTTACCTGGTGGACCAGGTTCTGGACCGCAACTCCACCGTCATCAAGCAAACCCAGCCGAGCGAGTGGATGCGGTCCATCCGGCCTGAGACCGCCACGACGATGACGGGCATGATGGTTGATGTCGTTAATAACGGGACCGGCTTCGGGGCGCGCAGCAGCCGGGTTCAGATCGCTGGCAAGACAGGCACGGCGGAGGTCGGCGGCGGCAAAGGACCCACGGCCTGGTTTGTCGGCTTCGCGCCGGCGGATAATCCGCAGGTGGCGGTCGCAGTGGTAGTATCGAATGCTGATGAGAGCGGCCACGATTCCAGCCCGATCGCTCACGATGTGCTGCTCTCGGCGCTGGGATACTAAACCGGTTTCCGGTTTCCAGTTTCGAGTTTCTAGCTTCTGGTTTCTCGTTATTCTGGCCGCCACCTGGAAGGAAAGCTGTTCACGAGTTTTGAATTTATAGGGGCCTCAAGTTAGGAATATCAGGCTAACGAGCGCGAATTTTTTAACTTGAAACTAAAAACTGGAAACAAGAAACTGGTTTTTCATGGACATTCCGGAAATATTCGATAATCGCTACAAGATCGTCAAGCGCCTCGGCAGCGGCGGCATGGCGGATGTCTACCTGGCGGAAGACGCCCACTTGGGCCGTCAGGTCGCCATCAAGATCCTGTACAAGCGCTACGCCCGCGACGAAGAGTTCGTGGCCCGCTTCCGGCGGGAGGCGCAGGCGGCCGCCGGCCTGAACCATCCGCATATTGTCAGCATTTACGACCGCGGCGAGGCGGACGGCAGCTATTACATCGCGATGGAATACCTGGAGGGAAGGAGCCTCAAGGATATCATTGCCGAAAAGGGGACCCTGCTGCCGGACAAGGCCATCTTTATCGCGGAACAGATCCTGCGTGCGCTCCAGTTCGCGCACGAACACAACGTCATTCACCGCGATATCAAACCACACAACATCGTTGTCAGCGACCGTGGCCACGTGAAGGTGACGGACTTTGGCATCGCCCGCGCCGGCGGCTCCGCCAAGATGACCGAAACCGGCTCGATCCTGGGCACGGCTCAATATCTATCTCCGGAGCAGGCAAAGGGAAAGGCGGTTGAGCAAGGCTCAGATCTGTACTCCCTCGGCGTCGTCCTGTACGAGATGCTCACCGGCCGGGTGCCGTTTGAGGGCGAGAATCCGGTTGCCATCGCCCTGAAACATTTAAGCGACAACCCGGTGCCGCCACAGGCGATCAGGCCTGGCATCCCCGATAATCTCAACAATGTCGTCATGAAGGCGCTGGCCAAAGATCCCCATGACCGTTACGGAAGCGCCGCCGAGTTTCTCGACGATCTGAAACGATGCCGGCAGGACCTGCCCGTGGCTCCGGTTCAAGCGGCCGGCGAGGCCCGCACCAGTATCATCCGCCCCGCGGCGGTTGCCGCCGCAGGCATGGGCGCCGGCCAAGCGGACACTGCCTCCGCCACCATGATCCGGCAGCCTGCGGGAGCTTCCGGCGGCGGGAAAAATCACCGGAGCCGGCGGTGGCTTTATTCTTTGATTCTGGGCCTGGCTCTGGCGATAGCCGCTCTCGGGGTTTATTTTCTGGCGTTTGCCGGACGCAGCGACTCGGTCAGCGTTCCCAACGTCGTTGGCATGACCCAGCAGGCGGCGGAGGCAACGCTCAGCAACGCTGGGTTGGAACCGGTGGTGCAGTCGCAGGACTACAGCGACAGCGTGCCGGCGGGATCTGTCGTCAGCCAGGATCCGGCCGGTGATTCCCTGCTGAAAAAGGGAGGTACGGTCAAACTCGTGATCAGCAGGGGAACCGGCAAGGTGACGGTGCCAGATAACCTCGTGGGGCAGACAGCCCAGTATGTTGAGACCAAGTTGAAGGAAGCGGGACTGACGCCGTCGCGCCAGCCTGATGTCTACTCCAGCTCCGTTGCCGCCGGCTACGTTTACTCGGTAGACCCGTCCGAAGGGACACAGGTTTCCAAGGGATCGACTGTCAAATACACGGTTAGCAAAGGGCCACAGCCGCCCAAGCAGGTAACCGTCCCCGATGTGAGCGGCCTGAACGTGAGCGACGCGGCCGCCAGGCTTCATCAGGCCGGTCTCGGTCTGGGAACGGCTACTCAGCAATTCTCCGATACCGTTCCCTCCGGTGAAATTATCAGCCAGGATCCGGCCGCGGGCTCGGCCGCCAAGACAGGATCGTCGGTGGATGTGGTTGTCAGCAAGGGTCCACAGCCGCCCGCGCAGGTTACCGTGCCAGACGTTACCGGTGAGACGAAATCGCAGGCGGCCGCCACCTTAAGCGCCGCCGGGCTGACGCTGGGAAACGTGACCAGCCAGACCACCACCACGGTATCGCCCGGCGAGGTAGTCAGCCAGAACCCGGCCGCCGGCACCAAGGCCGATCAGGGTTCCGCGGTAGATATCGTGGTCAGCGCCTAAGACCGGACATTGGACATTGGATTATTGGATTAATTCACTTAACTGATGACAATGGATCCACCGGCTTTAAGCTTGGCCACGTCGGCGGCGGTATAATTGCCGGCTCCATCCACGACATCGATATCGGCGAGATGGAATTTTTCCAGCTGGCTGACGCTGCCGGCGGTGAAGCTTGACTGGACCGGGTCAAGGCTGACTGAAATCGACGTGGAGGACGCGCTGGCCGTCGACGCCAAGGTAAAGGGCGCCAGCAGCGCCAGGACCAGGATCAGCTTGAGAGTTAAAAATTCCGCCTTTGACTTGTGACTCCCCCGAATGCCCTTGCCCTGTTTTTGAGCGCCATCCACCATCAATTTCCTTTTTGTCTATTGGCTTACTTCAAATGGGGAACTGAACAAACTTTGATGTGTCGGAATTTTTAGGGGCCGACTGTTTGCGTCGGCCCCGTTTTGAATCCCTTTAAATTTTTGTAGGTGATTGCGATTTACCAGGGAAATGGAGAAAAAGTACTACTTCGCGGGCGAAAAAATACAACCAAAGTTGGATTGCATGAAGCAACAAACAGAGATATGATTCGAACGCAATTTCCCGCTTTCACCTTGGTTTGGTCTGATCCTGATCAATCGAAAGGGTGGGGTGGGAATTTTGGGGTGCGTGGAAAAAAAGGGGAGTTTGGCGGGCGTCTCGGTAATTGTGGCGGGATTTCTGTTGATGGTGTTCGTCCTTTTTGTTTTGGCGGAACCGGCGGCGGCTTCGGCGCCCGGGGACAGGTATGTCTTTGGCGCCGATTCTCCCCTGGCGCTCTCCCATGACTACCAGCAGCAGCATCCTGAGACAAGCGGCAACATTGCTGTCTGGGACGACGCCCGCCCGGGCGGCGGCTTCGGCAACCCAATGCGAATCTTCTACAAGGATCTGACCAAGAGCGATCCGGAAAAGCCGCTGGTAGAAAAGCCGGGCACGGGCTTGAAACAGGATGGGGAGTTTAGCCCGGCAATCGACGGCAATCTCGTAGCCTGGCTGGTGGGATCCATCCCTGGAAACACGATTCACTTCATGTTGTTAGGGAATGGCTGCCCCGGAGGGTCGGGGTGTGACCAGGCGCTTGTTATCCCGGAAGCGCGCCCCGTAAGCCTGGCAGTCTCCGGCCACCGCATCGTCTGGGACGATGTCCGCGGCGGCTATGCACAGAACAACATCTACATGTTCGACCTCGACAATCCCGATTTGGGAGCGCAGCCGCTGGTAACCTTGCCGGGCGAAGACATTAATCCTGATATTGACGGCGACTGGCTGGTGTGGATACACAATGACAGTTACGTTTTGGGAGTCCCGAAGGTAAACGATGTGTTTGCCAAAAACCTGGCAACTGGCGAGGTCAGACAGATTACCTTCGATGCCGGCACGGCGCTCCAGCAACAGCCTTCCATTAGCGGCGCCAGGATCTCCTGGTGGGTAAGCGGACTTACAGGAAGTTATGCGATGGATAACCGGGTCTTTGTCTATGATCTTGTCAGCGGAAGCACCCAGGCAATTCCTCAAAGTGACCACGCCGACTCTGACAATATTGACGGAAATATAGTCGTCTGGTGCCAGTCCTCAACCGGCCGGCTGCTGATGAATAATCTTGCCACCGGCATCACGCAGGCGGTATCTGACGGCGGGGTCCATCTGCACAACCCGAATGTCTCCGCCGTCTCTGGCTATATCCTCTGGCAGGATTCGCGCCTGGGCGCAAAGACTATCTTTAAAAACCGGATCGGGGATACGGCCCAGCAACTGGCGAACAAATACAAGCCAGAGCTGAAAATGTCGAGGGATGAAAATTTCTGGCCGATGCCGGTGGAGCAGATTCTGACGGCGCCGGGAACTTTCCTGCGAAAAAGAAACGATCCCGCGTTTACGCCTCTGCAAAATCCCTCTGTTCACGACCTGGCAACAAAGGCTTCTTCCTTGGACTTTTACGTCGACCTGGCAGGAAATTCCGTGGCAGCGGGCGGCGGCGATCCTTCAATCTCAATTGATCACAGCCTTGTCAACTGGCTGTATGCAATTCCCTACCTCGAACGCAAGGATCAATTCCCCGCCAGGATTTATGCACGGGTTGTTTCACGGCCGGCCGGCAATTCTCACTCGTTCATCCAGTATTGGTTCCTTTATTACGCCAATGACTATCCCGAATTATTTCACGAGGGAGATTGGGAAGTAGTGCAGGTTGACCTTGATGGAAATCTTGAGCCTTACAGGGCCGACATCAGCCAGCATGGCGGTGGCCGGTGGCGCAACTGGACGGGGCCCGGATCAGCGGAAAGAACCGGCGATAACTCCACGCATCCGGTGGTATACGTGGCGCAGGGTTCACACGCCAACTATTTTAAAGCCGGGGATTATTCGAATTTCATTAAATCCTGGGATGCTGCTCATGGCGATGGCGTGATTTTAAATGGAACGAATGATCCGTCAGCCCCAAACACCGACGCCGAGGTGATCCCGGAGCCGGCAGACGCCGGCAATTCTCAGTTTGAGTGGCTGCAATTTCCTGGACAGTGGGGAGAGTTTACGGGCGCCAACGTCGGAATCTGGCCGGCTCTTTTCGGAGGCGAGCGCGACGGAGCCGACAACCCGCCAGTGCAGGGATACTGGAAGTATGGCTTTTCCTGGCCCAATGAAACTTGTGACAGCTGTGAGGATCAATCAGCTCTGGGAACAGACACTGAAGTAACCGCTCTATCGCCAGTGAATCTCAATCTTTATGATTCCCAGGGCCGTCACACCGGCAAGAATCAAGACGGCAGCGTTGATGAGCAGATTCCAAACTCTGAGTACCTGGAGTATCCGGAAATGCACCGAAAGAGCGTCATTATTCATGGGGGCGATATCAGTGCCGGGTACCGGATGGAGGCAAATGGCACCGGCACGGGCACGGCAGACCTGATCGTCACCGTTCCGGATCATGGCTCGGGCAAGGTGGATACTTTAAACTACGACAATATCCAGGTAAATCCGGCGACCAGGATCTCGATGACGCTGGATGCTTCCCGGAAGTTCACGGCTTCAATAGATACTTATGGAAGTGGCGCGGGCATGATTGAAAAAGCGCCTGACGCAACCGTCACAAATTCAGTTGACTTTACGCCCCCCGCCCGAATTTCCGATCTGGCGATAACTTCCGCCGGCCCGGGAACGGCGACAATTTCCTTTACCGCTCCCGGCGATGACGGCAATACCGGTGCCGCAACGTCATACGATCTTCGGTACTCAACCGCCGCGATCAGCGATCAGTCCTGGAACGACGCCACTCCTGCCGGAGGCCTGCCGGCGCCGCTTCCCGCCGGAAGCAGGCAGACGATCACCGTAAGCGGGCTGGACGATCACGCCACTTATCATTTCGCTGTCAAAGCGATGGACGACGCTGGCCTGTTCTCTCCCCTGTCAAACGCCGCCGCAGTCAGCATGGCTGTTCCCGATTTGAGCTGGGGGCTGGAAAAGGCTTATTGGGCCGGACTTAACGATTATGAAAACCGGGTGCTTTCCGTCGATTACCGGCTGCTTAATTCCGGTCCCGGCGTCGCCAGAACCCCGACGTTATATTCCTCCGTCTCCAACCTGTCAGAAGTTCATACCGTAACGCCGTTGCCGCTGTCTTTGCCAGACCTGGCTGCTCAAGAATGGAATCTCGTGACCATTAAGTATCACGTGCCGGCGGGGGTCGACAGTTTTATGACGCTAACTAGCGCCTATTGCCGCGACGATGCGGGCCGCACTTACTGGTTCCCGGGGCCGGCAACGAATTAACTGCGAACAGGTTATGGCTGTTTAGCGAATTTTCGGAAAAAAAGGGAGGTATGCAATGGCCCGCGATAATAATCCGAATCCAAACCGGAATCCAGCTCCGGGAACGTTCTTTAATCTCATCTGGTGGCTCGCCTGGACCGGGATTGCTTTTGCCTATGTGTCTTTGACCGATCCGGTATTCAGGACCGTTTCCCCATGGTATTTATGGTTAACGGTCACGATCGGCCCCGTCCTGATAATACAGGCCTTATTCTATGGGTTGGCATTGCGACGATTTCTCGCAGTGGGGGGCAAATCAGCGGCGCTGCGCGCGATCATTATGATAGTGGCAGTACTGATTGGATTTTTTGTTCTGTTAATGTTAAATTTTATCTTCAATGTCAACAGGATCAGAACCTGAAACACAAAAGGCTGCCTTGAACAGCCCGTTTCTTCCTGAGAGCCCGTTTTGGTTTTCCCGACTTCCTTGCTCCCCGGCCCCCGGCAAATGATTTGCAAGCTCCGGCGTCTTTCGCTAGCCTGAAAAGAACCTGAACTGATTCGACTGCCAGAGATTGGAGAAATATCATGTCCATTGTTCTAGACAAGGCTCAGGAGCTGGCGTCAGCCATCTCTGTCTGCGATGAGCTTTCGATGCTCAGGGACGCCGCGGAAAAGGTTGACAGCGATCAGGCAGCCACCTTTGCGCTCAAGCGGTTCCAGGATAAACAGGAAACGCTCGAGCGCGCCGCCAGGTCAGGTCTGGAGCTGCCCAAGGATCAGCTGTCCGAGATTCAGAGTCTTCAAAAGGAGATCCAGGGAATTTCGACCATCCGCGATTTTGCAGAGGCGCAAAAACAATTCAACCTGCTGATTGACAAGGTGAACGATATCATTGCGGCGGCGGTGATGGGTGTACACCCGGGAGCCTTGCAGGAAGAGCCGCACCATCACGAGCATGGCCCCAACTGCAACCATTGAAACAGCGAAGAGAACTTCAGGAAACATTTTCTTCGGGCTTTTGGCGTGGCTTAAGCTTCGGGTTTATCCCGTCAGGCAGCCCGGTCGCAGGAGTTTGCTAAATTTGCAGTTATTTGACAGTACTTCATTCAGGACAGGATTAATGGGATAGGTGGTGAATTTGATTGGCGGAAAGACCGAAGATTGATGCGGAAGAATGCACAGGATGCGGGATCTGCGTTGATGAATGTCCCAACGAGTGCCTCGAGCTGAGCTCTGAAGACGTGGCGACGCTGGTAAATGCCGATAGCTGTGACAGCTGCGCAACCTGCGAAGAATCGTGCCCGACAGAGGCCATCACGATGGCAGACTTATAAATAAGGTCCCAAAAAGACGTTCTGACCCAGGTTCCGCGTAAAAAAACCCGAAACTTGATCGATACATAAAGCAGCTTCCGGATGCTGAATTTTGGATAATGAAAATGGATTTCATTTCAAATGTCCAAAGTTAAATTCCGGTTTTATGCAGATTTAGCAGGATGAATGGCACTTGCAAGTGCTCGAGTTACGCTTGCCTGTTTTTTTGATCTTCACGTCGTCACCTCCCGTAGCATCTTCGCCTGTATGCCGGTTGAAGGACTTTTTACACACCGTACCTGGCGCACTGGTACCGGTCCGGGCTACGCCGGTTGCTGTCATCATTATACCCTGCGGCGCGGAATCTGCAGCCACCCCGGCAATCGTTGACAAGTTCGCAATCACAATCAAGATCGTCCAGCTTCAACTTTGGGATCTTTTGCCAGCAGCTGGCGAGCCCCTCCTCAGCGAAGCCAACGGACTGCGCCGCGTAAAAAGCGCACGGGGCTACCCTGCCGTCGGCCATCACCGCCAATAGGTGGCATCCGCAGGCATACCCGGGCAAAGGCTCGTGAACGCCGCCGCCAAATGACCTGGCTAGCAGCGGTCCGGCGATTTCTGGATCCACGATCATATCGCTGTCGGGCGACAGGCGCCCGGCCGGAGAGGGAACGTCTATACTCCATTCCCTGACGCCGATCCCTCTTAACAAATCTTCCAGTAGATCAAAATCAGCGAGATTGCCCCTGTGGATCATGGTGGCGACTGACACCGGAACGCCGGCAGACACCAGTAGTCTCATCCCTGCCACAGACCGCTCGAATGTGCCCGGGCCGCGAATCAAGTCGTGTGCATCCCTCATGCCATCCAGGCTGATTTGCACCTCATCGAAGGCGGGATTACCGGCTATTTCTTCGCTCAGAAGCGTCCCGTTGGTAAGCAACACTTTTCGGACATCCGTGCCTTCGAGGAGTTCGCAAACGGCGGAAAAATCCGGGTGTAGCAGCGGCTCCCCGCCGGATATCATCAATCTCAGCCCCTGCATGGCGGCAAACTCATCGACGATGGTCATCACCTTTCCGGGGCTCATATCGACGGCGCCGGCTTCCCCGCCATAACAGTGTTTGCAGTTCAAATTGCACCGGTTGGTTATATGAAGCAACAGGTAACGAAGCGAAGGCCGCGGGTTGCTTGTCTCGAACCTGGTTTGTTTTCTTTTTGCTTCGTCCCTGCCACCCAGGGGAGGCACTTGTTCCAGAATTCCTTCCGCGAGGCAAAAGTTGAGGAAGTCCTCATCTGCCGCCTCCGGGGGATTTTCTCCGCAGGCGGAGCCGGCACAGCCAGCCAGAAAATCAAAAGCCTTTTGATTGACGAAATACAGCTCGTCGGTTGACCTGTTATAGACGGCCGGCTCTTCCAGAAGTCTTAACGAGCATTGAGAAGAAAGCCGGAGCATTTTCCTGTCCAATCCGCAGACTTTAAGTCCTCGCAGGTTTTAAGCTTGTTCCTGCTTTTGCTCTGCGCCTAACGCGGCGGCCAGCCGTTTGGGCGTGAAGACCTCGCGCTCGAGCAAAGTGCGCAGCATCCGGAAACTGGCGCACTCCAGATCGTCTTCATGATCTTCACGGAAAAAGTCGCAATCCCGGCAAAGCAGATTTCGCAGATCTTTTTTAGACAGCCGAGTGCGGTCTCCGAGCTCGCGCGCGGTGGCGATCATGAGAGGAAATTTTAATTCAGCGGCGATTAAGGGCCTCTTTTAGTTCAAATTTCAAAGTCAGGATTTCAGTTCAAACCGGATTATTCAAAATACTTCAAGCTGGAATCAGCTTATTTTATCAATTGAACGGTCAAACTTCATGTTTCCAGGCAAATTTGTTTATATTTGCCGGGCATAAATCAATTGATACACATTGTTAAATTGAAGATATTCCGGATGGAAAACCGCGCTGGCAGCAAACTCCTCTGGCTCTCTTTAGAAAACCCCGGCAACGAAGCCCAACCCAATTTTAAAAAAGTTTGGCCCGGACAGACAAGATTAAAAGAAACTGACCATTCAATTCGCTCAGGAAGCAATCAACTGGGCATAGGTGACAGGTTCCGTGAAACGGACGCAGCGGTTTAGAACCCGGCGAAAGAGATCGGTCCGCTCACTGCGCCGGTTGAAACGATAG
>JAMDDD010000030.1 GCA_023489275.1 Actinomycetota bacterium | reverse complement strand
CGGCCGGGTTGGGCTCGTCGCGGTCATACGTATAAGTGATCTTTTTCTCCGGATCATGCTCGTAACATTTAATCAGCGCTTCCTCCACTTCACCGACCGTGGCGCCGTCGAAAACAGGCGTGGCGATGTAAGTTGGCGATTCAAAGCCTTCGCCGTTATCCCAGCCGCGCGCCGCGGCCCATCCCAGGTGAGTCTCCAGAATCTGGCCGATGTTCATACGGGAGGGAACGCCCAGAGGATTGAGAATGATGTCAACCGGCGTGCCGTCCTCCAGGAACGGCATATCCTCTTCAGGCACGATCTTGGAGATGACTCCCTTGTTGCCGTGCCGGCCGGCGAGCTTGTCGCCCTCGGCGATCTTGCGCTTCTTGGCCACATAGACGCGCACAAGCTTGTTGACTCCCGGAGACAGGTCATCGCCTTTTTCCCGGGAGAAAATCTTGACATCGATGACGCGGCCGCCCTCGCCGTGCGGAACTTTCAGCGAAGTGTCGCGCACCTCGCGGGCTTTCTCCTTGAAGATGGCGCGGATCAGCTTTTCCTCCGCGGTCAGCTCCGTCTCGCCCTTGGGCGTCACCTTGCCGACCAGCAAGTCGCCAGAGTTGACCTCGGCGCCAATGCGGATGATGCCGTCCTCATCCAGGTCCGCCAGCGACTCCTCGCTGCGGTTGGGAATATCCCTGGTGATCTCCTCATCGCCCAGCTTGGTGGTGCGGGCCTCGACTTCGTACTCTTCAATGTGGATCGAGGAGAGAACATCGTCCTTGACGATGCGCTCGCTTAAGATGATCGCGTCCTCGAAGTTGTATCCCTCCCAGCTCATGAACGCCACCAGCAGGTTCTTGCCCAGGGCCATCTCGCCCAGCTCGGTGGCAGCGCCATCGGCAAGCACCGTTCCTTTCTTGACCCGGTCGCCTTCCTCCAGCAGGGGCTTCTGGTGGATGATCGTTCCCTGATTGGAGCGGGTAAACTTGTTCAGAATGTACAGATCCTCCTCGCCCCCGTTGCCTTCGACAATGATCCGCTCGGCATCAACCTCTTTGATCTTGCCGGCGCGGCGCGCCAGGATGACGTCGCCGGTGTCAACAGCGGCGCGGAACTCCATGGCGGTGCCAATCAGCGGCGCTTCCGCCTTGAGCAGCGGCACCGCCTGGCGCTGCATGTTGGAACCCATCAGGGCGCGGTTGGCGTCGTTGTGCTCCAGGAACGGGATCAGCGAAGTGGCCACCGAGACGATCTGCTGCGGCGACACGTCCATGAAGTCAACTTCCTTGGGTTCAACCGTGACCACCTCGCCGTCACGGGCGCGCGCCAGGATGTGCTTGTCGCGGAACTTGCCCGTCTCGGGGCTGAAATTGGCGTTGGCCTGGGCGATAACGTATTTGTCTTCCTCGCTGGCGTCCAGATAGATGATCTCGTTGGTGACCTTGCCCTTCTCCACCTTGCGGTAAGGCGTCTGGATAAAACCAAACTCGTTGACCGTGGCGTATGAGGCAAGCGATCCCATCAGGCCGATGTTCGGACCCTCGGGAGTCTCGATCGGGCACATCCGCCCGTAGTGGGTCGGATGCACGTCGCGCACCTCGATCGGGGCGCGCTCGCGCGTGAGGCCGCCGGCGCCGAGAGCACTCAAGCGGCGGCGATGCGTCAACCCCGACAGCGTGTTGGTCTGGTCCATAAACTGTGACAGTTGCGAGGAGCCGTAAAATTCCTTGAGCGCCGCCACCACCGGCCGGATGTTGATAATATGCTGGGGCGTGATCGCATCCACATCCTCGGTCGTCATCCGCTCCTTGACTACCCGCTCCATCCGGTAGAGTCCGATGCGGAAGGCTTCCTGCACCAGTTCGCCGACCGTGCGCAGGCGGCGGTTGCCAAAATGTTCATATTCATCGAGGTCGTGGGCGACCGCTTCGGCGTTTTCCTGCATCAGCGACCGGGCCTCCTCGGCGTAATCGATGGCATCCTCAGGAATGCCAAGCTTGTCGGGCAGCACGATCAGCGCCTTGATCAGCGCGATGATGTCATCATTGGTGAGAACCCGCATGTCAGGATCGATGCTGAGCTCGAGGCGGCTGTTCAGCTTGTAGCGCCCCACTCGAGTCAGGTCGTAGCGCTTGGGATCAAAGAACAGCGCCTTCAGCAGCGACCGGGCGCTGTCGAGACTGGGCGGCTCACCAGGGCGCTGCTTCTTGAACAGCTCGATCAGCGCCTCCTCTTCACTGGCGGTAGGATCCTTGTCCAGCGTGTTCTTGATATAGACAGAGTTGTCAAAAAGTTTCTCGATCTCGCTGTTCGTCGAATAGCCGAGCGCCCGCAGGAGCACCGTCACGGGCAATTTGCGCTTGCGGTCGATCCGCACATTGACCAGGCCTTTCTTGTCGATCTCCAGCTCCAGCCAGGAACCGCGCGAAGGCATCAGGTTGGCGATAAACACCTGCTTGGCCGGGTCTTTCGGCTCCATGACATAGGCCCCCGGCGAGCGAACCAGCTGCGTCACGACCACCCGCTCGGTGCCGTTGATGATGAAGGTGCCCCAGTCGGTCATCATGGGGAAATCGCCCATGAATACTTTCTGCTGGCGGATCTCACCCGTCTCCTTATTGACAAAACTGACGTTCATGAACAACGGCGCGGAAAAACTGCCATCCTTGTCACGGCATTCTTCAATGCTGCTCGACGGCTCTTCGAATTCGTGCGAGCCGAATTCAACCGCGAGTGTGCCGGTGTAATCTTCGATCGGCGAGATATCGGCTACCGTTTCACGGATGCCTTCCGTGAGAAACCACTCATAGGATTTCTTCTGGATATCGATGAGGAGACGGGCTGGGATAATGGCGAAGTTGGAAAGTTGCTCCAAAAGGCTCACCCCTCCTGGGAGGAAAAATTGCAGGGTAACAGGACCGTGCAGAGGCACGAACAATGAAATATAACATACGGGGATGTGGGAAGCAAGCGTACCGTCAAACTTCCAGCCCGCTGTTGTGAAATTGCTGCCTGATTACCAACTTAATTTTTCAATATCCTGAATCCAGCAGCCTTAAACGTTTATAGTCTATTACAGCAGGATACGACTGGGTACACCCGTTCTTCGGGAGTTCTATCGGGACGCACGGCTGAAGCCGTGCGTCCCGTATGTAAAATCAATCGTTATCGCGGCTGTTACTTCACCTCGGCGGTGGCGCCCACTTCTTCCAGCTTGGCCTTGATGTCATCGGCTTCCTCTTTGCCGATCTTTTCCTTTACCGGCTTGGGCGCGCCATCGACGACCTCCTTGGCCTCCTTGAGGCCCAGCCCGGTGACGGCCCGGACAACCTTGATCACCTGGATCTTCTTGTCGCCGACGGCCGCGAGGACAACGTCAAACTCGGTCTGCTCCTCCTCGGCGCCGCCGCCTTCACCGCCGCCGGCCGCGGGAGCGGCAGCCACCGCCACCGGAGCCGCGGCGCTGACGCCGAACTCATCCTCAAGAGCCTTGACCAGCTCGGCCAGCTCCGTGACGCTTAGTTTTTTAATCTCTTCAATAAGTGTGTCAACTGCCATTTTTTCCTCCAGTTCCAAGTTCAAAGTTCAAAGTTATGCCGCCTCTTTCTGCTCCTGAATCCGCTGCAGCACCGTCACCAGGCCGCGGATCGGTCCGGCGCAAACAGTCGCCAGCCCGCGAATGGGTCCGATCATGACCCCCAGCAGCTGAGCCTGGAGAACGTCTTTGGGCGGCAGCGACGCCAGAAATTTGATCTTGTCAACATCAATCAGCTGATTGTCAAGCATGCCGCCCTTGATCTCCAGCGGCTTGAGCTCCTTGGCGAACTTCACCAGCACCTTGGCCGGGCTCACCGCTTCATCGTCGCAAAAAGCGATCGCCGTCGGTCCCGTGAGAAACTCTTTCAGCTCGCCTGCGCCGGCTTCCTCGGCGGCGCGTTTGGTAAGCGTGTTCTTCACTACCTCGAAGCTCGTGCAGCCTGCTTCCCTGAGCCCCTGGCGCAACTGGCGCGATTCAGCCACCGTCAGGCCGCGGTAGTCAGCGACCAGCATGGCGCCGCTGGACTTGATCCTGGCGACCAGCTCCGCCACCCTGGTTTCCTTCTCTTCCCTGTTCATTTCTCACCTCCCGGCCAGTTTAAAGTTCAAAGGCAAAGATTTTGATCATTAAAAAACTACCTCCGCAGAGGTAGACATAAAAGAACAGGAGCCCTGTTCCCGATATTGTCACCTCGGCGGGCGGGCCTCCCGGCCCTTTAAGCTCACTTGGCTTCATGCGAGCGCCAGCTGTCTTTGGCTATTTAATTTGCTGCTTGATTTGTCATCCTGAGGAGCCAAAGGCGACGAAGAATCTGGGTAATTTAAGCCAAAGATCCTTCACCTTCGGCTCAGGATGACAAATATCGCCGGTTTAGCAATTATTTAAAACTTTTTTATCCCTCTCCCATAAAATCACGGGTGATCGTCGAATCAACAGGGATGCCCGGTCCCATGCTGGTGGCCATAATGACGCTTTTCATGTAACGGCCCTTGGCCGCCGCCGGCTTGGCCCGGATCAACTCATCGATGACGGCGCCGTAATTTTCAAGCAGATCGGCGTCGGAAAAAGAAGCCTTGCCGATTGCCAGATGGACGATGCCCGTCCGGTCAGTGCGGAATTCGATCTTGCCGGCCTTGGCGTCCTCAACCGCCTTGCCGACATCGAAGGTTACTGTACCAGCTTTCGGATTTGGCATCAAACCGCGCGGGCCAAGCGCGCGCCCAAGGCGGCCGACCACTTTCATCATATCCGGTGTGGCGATGGCCACATCAAAGTCAAACCAGCCGCCCTCGATTTTCTTGGCCAGCTCTTCGCCGCCGGCAAAATCAGCGCCGGCGTCCCTGGCTTCCTTCTCCTTTTCGCCCTCGGCAAACACGAGCACGCGCACCTGCTTCCCGGTTCCCCTGGGAAGCATCAGTGTCCCCCGAATCATCTGGTCGGCTTTCCGCGGATCCACCCCCAGCCGGAAATGGACCTCGACCGTTTCGTCGAATTTGGCCGATTTGAGGCTTTTGAGAAGCCGTACCGCATCCAGTGGCGCATAAAGCGCGGCCCGGTCGACCCGGGATTTATTTTCCTGGACACGCCTGCTCGTCTTCACGCTCATCACTGCACCTCGATCCCCATGCTGCGGGCGGTGCCGGCGATAATCTTCATGGCCGCCTCGACGTCATTGGCGTTTAAATCATTCATCTTCAGCTCGGCGATCTCCCTGACCCTGGCGACCGGCACGGTGGCCACCTTCTCTTTGTGCGGCTCGCCGGAACCTTTTTCGATGCCGGCAGCCTGTTTCAGGAGCACGGCGGCCGGCGGCGTCTTGGTGATAAATGTGAAGGAGCGGTCTTCAAAAACAGTGATTTCCACGGGGATGATGGTGTTGCCTTCCTGCTGTGTCTTGGCATTGAACGCCTTGCAGAAATCCATGATATTGACACCATGCTGTCCCAGCGCCGGTCCGACTGGCGGCGCCGGATTGGCCTGCCCCGCCGGAATCTGCAACTTTATAATTGTCATTATTTTTTTAGCCATTAAAAACCCTGGTTCAAAGTTCCATGTTCAGTGTTCCGCCCGCAACCCCGTTGCGGCTGAGCAGCTCCGCATTTTTGCGCAAGCATGAAGGATACCGCAAAAACGGCCCGCGCCGCAACTTTTTAAACCTTCTTGACCTGCTCGAAGCTGAGCTCTACCGGAGTCTCGCGGCCGAAAATGTTTACCAGCACCTTCAGCTTGCTCTGGTCTTCGTTGATCTCGGCGATCTCGCCGTTAAAGTCAGACAGCGGCCCGGACATCACCCGCACCGTCTCGCCGACGCTGAACTGGGCCACGGCCTTGGGCTTCTCCACGGTGGACGTGTGCAGGATGCGATCGACCTCCTGCCCGTTCAGTGGCACCGGCTTGTTGGCCGAGCCGACAAATCCGGTGACGCCGGGGGTATTCTTCACCAGCGCCCAGGAATCATCTGTCATGTTCATATTAACCAGGACGTACCCGGGGAAGACGCGCTTTTCCACCTGTTTCTTCTCGCCCTTTACCGTTTCGACGACCTGTTCCGTCGGGACAACGATCTCCTTGACACTGTGCTCCTGGTTCATCGATTTGATCCGTTGCAGCAGGTTGAGCCGGACCTTGTTCTCATGGCCCGAATATGTATTGATGACATACCAGTTAAATGCCAAAGCGACGCTCCTCCTTAACCGGTGAACAAACCGATGATATAGGAAAAAAGATCATCAAACAGAAATATAAATACGCCCGCGATGATGACGGCGATGGTGACGACAATGGTCGATTGAATCAGCTCTTCGCGGGAAGGCCAGGTGACTTTGGACAGCTCCACCCGGACTTCGCGAAAGAACTTCATTGCCTTGTGCTCTTTCGGCGCCGCCTTGCCCCTGGCCTTGGCTGTCTTTGGTTGCGACTTTGCCATTCTGGCCCTTAGGCCCCGGGCAGCCTTCGCTTTTTCTCCGGTCTTCCCTTTTGCCTTTCCCTTCGCGGGAACTTCCTTAACCTTTCCTTTGGCAGCCCCCTTCGCACCCTTCTTTAAGGGCGCCGCCTCTTCTTTTTTCTTCTTTACTCTTGCCGGCTTTGCCATTCTAAAGTTCCAGGTTCCAAGTTCAAAGTTTCAAGTTATATTCCACCTGCGCCCCGCCCCAGCCTCGCTCTGCCTGGCAACAAACAATCTTCCAAGATAAATTCTGATCACCTTCAGAACAGATGGGAAACGAAAGGTGAGCAATCTTTCTGGCAGGGCAGGAGGGACTCGAACCCCCAACATCCGGTTTTGGAGACCGGCGCTCTACCAGTTGGAGCTACTGCCCTTTGGCTGCCACGGGCCAAATGAAATTATAACCCGGCACGGGTCAGTCAGGCAAAAACCGCCGCCCCGCCGGCGCCTTTAACGAGTCTCCCGGTGCGGGGTATGTTTTTTACACCAGGGGCAGTATTTCTTCAACTCCAGCCGCTCCCTGTTGTTTACCTTGTTCTTGGTAGTGTTGTAATTTCGCCGCTTGCATTCGGTGCAGGCCAGCGTCACCATCGGCCGTTTGTCAGAAGCCATGAAACCCTCAATGTTAAATTTAATTCAGCAATAGAAAAGACGGCCGAGCCGTCCTTGTAGAACCTGACAGTAATGTAGCAGAGTTACGGACAGGCGGCAAGCAAGGCCGGGCGCAACAAACCGTGCATAAAACGGCGGCGCTGAAAGGAAGCCGGCTGCGGACGTAGAAGCTAACCAGGAAAATCACGACTCAGGAGGCCATACATTTTGCCGGACAATTCCCGGAACCATTCGCGCCAGGCGGAAACCGCGGATCACGAGCGCCGGACGGAAAACAATCTCGTCGGCGCTTATTTACTGTTCCTGTTTGTCGCGCTCTTTTTTCTTTCGATTCTGCATCATTTGATAAATATGCCGAATTGGTATATCGATGATTTGCTGCTCTTCCAATGTGGCTATGTTGGCGCCCTGGGAGGAGCCCTCTATTGTGTGATCGCATTCTGGCGGCATCACGCCAACCGGGACTGGATGAAAAAATGGGCGCTCTGGTTTGTCTTCCGCCCGGTGGGCAGCGCCGCCACCGGCCTGATCAGTTATCTGGCTCTGAAAGGCGGCCTGTTCGCGTTGTCCACCTCCACGGCAACCAAGCCCAACACCTTTTATATTTATCTGGTCGTGGCTTTCATTGCCGGATACAAGATGGTTTCTTTCCTGACCAGGATCGAGGATGTCATCTTGCCGGCAAATTCAAAGAATAAAGCGAAGGACGTAATTGCAAAATAGCCAGACAATTTCCTTATTGTGGCAGTCCGCCTGGATCGATCATTCTTGGCTCACATTCAGCATCCAGTGGATGCCGTACTTGTCGGTGAGCGCCCCGTAGTAACCGCCCCAGAACATGCCGGCCATCGGCATCTGAACGTTGCCGCCATCGGCGAGCGCCGCGAAGATCCTGTCCGCCTCTTCCCTGGTATCGGGCTCGAGCATGATCTGGACATTGTTCCCCACCACCAGATCTGACCGCATCGATTCCGGTATGCCGGACCCCATGATGATGTGATCGTCCATGATCGGCGGCTCGATGTGAACGATGTAATTTTTTTCCTCTTCTTTAACGGGCGGCCGCCCGGGCATTTCCGGCAGCTCGGACCAGCGCCTGACCGAAGAAAATCCCCCCCCAAAGACACTCTTGTAAAAGTTGAAAGCTTCCCCGGCGCCGCTCGGAAAATTAATGCTTGTGCTTACTCTGGACATGTCGCCGCCATTCTCTTGCCAATTACTGGACCTGACTGATAATCCCCGTTTCTAAAAAAACAAACCGTCGTCATTTCACAGATAAGGCACCGGGACTGACATAACGCCAGCGCGGGCCGCCGGCCGGCGCGTAGCGATAATTTACCTCGATGCCGGCGAGCACCACGGCCAGCACCAGGGGCCAGCGGATGCCCGTCAGCGCCGTTCCGGCCGCTCCGAAGCCGTGGTCCGCCAGCAGGCGCGAGCCCGCCGGCACACTAACACCAGGGAAGTAGTTGCCAAGATAAGCAACCCCCGCGATCAGGCTGAGAATCAGCGCCCAGAGCACTGGTCACCAGCAGTACCGTGCGGCTGCCGCCGCGGGAATGACAACGCCGCCACGGCGACGACGAGCGCCGCCGGTAGTACCATGAAAAAACTGTATGCCAGCGCTGAGGCCCGCGCCGCCACACGGCCGCGGCGAACGGGGCCGATCAGCGATTCGATATAATGAAGAAACCGGCTGTTTTCAAAATTGATGATATTTTCTTCAAGCTCACCGGGTCCGGCCGCAGACACCTGTGAGGCTCCTTTCTCCACCGCGTTGACTTTCTGGCTGGATTTCCACCATGCCGGGTTTCTAAACCATTGACGGACCATTTTCCGCACCACGACCTGGTTCCGGGAAACCGGGCCGGCGTTTCCAGCATCACGCAACCTGTTTGAGCTGCCGGAAAGCGGGAAGCAATTAATCATTACCGGACGCAGCGAGGGAGACTAGAAATGGGCTTACTGGCACTTATCGCCGTAGGCCTGATCGGCGGCTCGCTTGCCGGCCTGATCATGCGGGGACACGGACTGGGAATCATCGAGGAGCCGCTATGCCATGTCGCATCAATAAAGATCTTCCAGCCAGTATAAAGAATAACCTGCCGAGTCATGCGCAGACGATTTCGGAACCAATCCATGTCAAAGCCGGTTTTACAGCCGCCTGCTAACGGCTGTAAACAACCAGGACGTGACAGCATTTGCAAATTCTGTCAATAAACAGCGGATCGTCAAGTCTGAAATATGCGATCCATGACATCGCCGGCGGGCAGGAAGACCCGGTCGAATCAGGCAGCCTCAAGCGCATCGGCACGGCAGACAGCTCTTTCGATGTGCGCGAATTCGCCGGCGGCGGGATCGGGCCGCCTCCGGCCAAAGCATCATCGCGGCCGGTAGCGCTTCCCGATCACCGGAGCGCACTTGAAACGCTGGCCCGATACCTCGACGAAAGGAAGGGCGACCGGCAGATCGACTGCATTGGCCACCGCGTCGTCCACGGCGGCTCGCTCTACCGTGAACCTCAGCTGGTTAACAACGAACTGCTCGCCGGCCTCCGCCGGCTGATCCGCCTGGCGCCCGACCATCTGCCCAATGAGATCGCCGCGATTGATTACTGCCGCGAGCGCTATCCCGCCACGCCGCAGACAGTCTGCTTTGACACCGCCTTTCATCGCGACATGCCCGTGGAAGCGCGCCGCCTTCCCCTTCCGGGAAGATTCATTGAGGACGGTTTGATGCGTTACGGCTTTCATGGCATTTCCTGCGAATACATCATGAGCCGCTTCAGCGAACCTCCTGAATCCAATTCGGAACAAACCTCAACCAAGCTGTCCGCGGCGGCGCCCGCACGCATCATCATCGCTCATCTGGGCAACGGCGCCAGCATGACGGCGGTCAGGGACAGGCGCAGCATCGACACCACGATGGGTTTCACGCCGGCCGGCGGCCTGGTGATGAGTACGCGCACCGGCGATCTCGATCCCGGAGTTATCTTTTTCCTCCTGCGGGAAAAGGAGATGGAACCGGAAGCGGCAGCGGCGCTTGTCAGTGACGGCGCCGGCCTCCTGGGAGTCTCGGAGGCCACCGGCGACATGGGAGAATTGCTCAAGCAGGAGGCGGAAAATCCGCTGGCCGCAGAAGCGATATCGTTGTTTTGCTACCAGGCGCGAAAACACCTGGGGGCGCTGGCATTCTCGCTGGGCGGGCTCGACAGGCTCGTCTTCACAGGCGGAATCGGCGAGCGCGCCGGCGCCATCCGCGAACGGATCTGTTCCGGTCTCGGCTTTATCGGTCTGGAGCTTGACCGGGACGCGAACGCGCGTAACGAGAGTACGATCTCGCGATCCGGCGCCGCCGTTACCGTGAACGTGATCGAGACGGATGAGGAGCTGATGATCGCGCGGCATTCCGCCAGATTAATGCAAAGGAAGGAAGAGGTGAAGAACAATGGCTGACCCCGGCAAGACCGCAGCCCGCGAACGGCAGAAAATCACCAGAGCCCGCATCGACAGCCTGCAGCGCTACTGGCGCGCGGCCAATTATCTGGGCGCCGCGCAACTCTACCTGCAGGACAATCCGCTGCTTGACGAGCCGCTCAAACCTGAGCACATCAAGCCACGGCTGCTCGGCCACTGGGGCACGCAGCCGGGCATCAATTTCCTCTACGCGCATCTTAACCGGCTGATTCAGGACACCCGCGGTCAGATCATGCTGGTCGTCGGTCCCGGACACGGCTCGCCCGCAGTCCTGGCAAACCTCTACCTCGAGGGCACCCTGGCAAAATTCGACCGCGAGCTTGCTTTTGACCTGGACGGCCTGAAAAAACTGATGCGGCAGTTCTCCTGGCCCTATGGCGCCCCCAGCCATATCTATCCCGGAACGCCCGGGATGATCCAGGAAGGCGGTGAACTCGGTTACTGCCTGTCGCATGCCTACGGCGCCGTATTCGACAATCCGGACCTGATCGCCGTCTGCATCGTCGGTGATGGTGAAGCCGAGACCGGGCCGCTGGCAACTGCCTGGCATTCGAACAAATATCTCGACCCCGCCGGCTCCGGAGCCGTCCTGCCGGTACTGCATTTGAACGGCTACAAGATCGGCGGACCGACACTGCTGGGGCGCATGAGCGACGATGAACTTTTTGACCTGTTTCGCGGTTATGGTTATGAAGTGAGCCTGGTATCCGGGGATGACCCAGCGGAGATGCATCCGCTGATGTGGCAGGCGCTTGACTGGGCTTATCAGCGCATCCGGCACATCCAGGAGCGCTCCCGTGCCGGTGACATGCCTGAGCGGCCCTCCTGGCCAATGATCATCCTCCGGACGCCGAAAGGGTGGACCGGGCCGAAAGAGGTCGACGGGCTCAAGGTCGAGGGCAGCTTCCGCTCGCACCAGTTGCCCGTCCCCGATCCGGCGGGGAATCCGGATCACCTGAAGATACTGGAGCGGTGGCTAAAGAGCTACCGCCCCGAGCGCCTGTTTGACCGCGGCGGCGGTCCGCGGCCGGGGACGGTGGCGGCCTGCCCGCCCGATGAGCTCAAGATCGGCCGCAACGAGCACGCGAACGGCGGCCTGCTGCTCCGGCCACTCAATCTTCCCCGGCCCGACGATTACGCCGTGCACGTCAGCAGCCACGGGCAGACGCGGGCCGAGGCCACCCGTGAGCTGTCAAAGTACCTGCGCGACGTCTTCCGCGCCAACGGCGAGCCAAACAATTTCCGCTTTTTTTGCCCGGATGAGATTACCTCGAACCGGATGGAGCATATCTTCGAGGTGACACAGCGGGCGTTCGTCTGGCCGATCGAGGCGAGCGACGAGCACCTGGCGCCGGACGGCAAGGTGATGGAGATCCTCAGCGAGCACACCTGTGAAGGCTGGCTGGAGGGATACCTGCTGACCGGCCGCCACGGCCTGTTTGCCTGCTACGAAGCCTTTATACCTATTATCGATTCGATGCTCAACCAGTATGCCAAATGGCTGAAGGTTTGCCGGGAGGTCCCCTGGCGGGCACCGCTGGCGTCGCTCAACTACCTGTTGACCTCACATCTGTGGCGGCAAGACCATAACGGCTACACGCACCAGGTGCCGAGTTTTATCGACAATGTCGTCAACAAGAAAAGCTCGGTCTCCCGCATCTACCTGCCGCCGGATGCCAACTGCCTGCTGGAGGTCGCCGACCATTGCCTCAAGAGCAGGGACTATGTCAACCTGATCATCGCCTCCAAGCATCTGTCACCCCAGTGGCTGAACATGGAAGCCGCCCGCGAGCACTGCAACCGCGGCGCCTCAGCATGGGACTGGGCCGGCAGCGGCGCAAGTGATCCTGATGTTATCCTCGCCAGCGCCGGCGACGTTCCCACGGAGGAGACGCTCGCCGCCGCCTGGCTGCTGAAGAAAGAGCTGCCCGAGCTGCGCTTTCAGGTGGTGAACATCATCGATCTGTTCTCGATCATGTCACATCACGACCATCCGCACGGTCTCGACGAGGAGGAATTCACCGCCCTGTTTACGGAGGACCGGCCGGTTATCTTCGCCTTCCATGGCTATCCGCGGGTTGTACACGAGCTGATCCATCACCGGCCCAATCCGGGAAGGTTCCACGTACATGGTTATATTGAAGAAGGCTACACGACCACGCCGTTCGACATGCTCGTGCTCAACAATATGAGCCGCTTCCATCTGGCGATTGATGCCGCGACGCACGCCAGCCGCCTGAGCTCGATCGCCGGCGACGTGGTCGACCGCTTCCAGGAACGCCTGCGGGCGCACGCATCCTACATCAGGGAAAATGACATGGATCTGCCCGAGGTGCGTGATTGGGAGTGGAGCCAAACGGGAGGATCCTGACCAAGCTAAAGCCGGTTTATGGCCAGCGGCAACAAACCGGAAAAGTGCGGGGTTACCGGCAAAAGCTGACGAATTTGCCGAATATGGTCGCACGCACGAAAGCCATCTTCCGGTTGTTGCTTGGTTAAATATTTTCATACCGGAGAGCGGAAACCTGGCGGCCACTTTTTCTGCTCCCGCGGGCCAAACCGGCACTATCACCGCCAAATACGCGGTCCTGAATAAATACGGGGTCTATCCCAACGGAAACGCCAGCCAGGGGGATGCGGCGCTGGATGGCACCAGGACAGCTGCTGACAGCGGTGGCCCGCGCCGCCGCGCCCGCGCCGGGCAATAACCAGGCATTGGGTGTTGCCTTATGCCGTTGATCTTTCATAATTTTCGAATTCCAGCGGGAGCCTTCCGCCTGTGAGCTCTTCACTTGCAGAAGCAATTTCAGTTGCTTTGCTTCTGGTGGTGCTCGGCTGGACGGTTGTCCGGCCATGGGGGCTGCCCGAACTCGTCGTCGCTCTGCCGGCGGCATCCGTGGTGATCCTGACAGGCGCGATTCCGCTGAGCCAGGCTGCCGCCGAAGCCAGACGCCTGGGGCCGGCGATCGTCTTCCTGGCGGCGATGCTGGTCCTCGCCAGACTCTGTGAGGCCGAGGGTCTGTTCGGCGCGTTTGGCAACTGGATGGCACGTGCCGCCGCGGGACAGACGCGCAGGTTGCTTGTTTACGTATTCGTGGTAGCATCGGCCACAACCGCGGTTTTCAGCCTGGATGCCACGATCGTCCTGCTCGCCCCGGTGGTGCTTGCCGTTTCGGCTCAGCTGGCGGCTCGGCCCAAGCCCTACGCCTACGCCAGTGCTCACCTCGCGAATACCGCATCGCTGCTGCTGCCGGTTTCCAACCTCACCAATCTTCTGGCATTTTTCGAGAGCGGGATCAGCTTTGTCCGTTTCGCCGCCCTGATGGCGCTCCCCTGGGCAGTTGCCATCGGCGCCGAATATGCAGTTTTCTCACGATTCTTTGCCGCCGACCTGGATGCCGGCGCCAGGCGCGCGCCGGTTAAGCCGCGCGGGGCGGCGGTCTTCCCGCTGGTCGTCGTTGCCTGCACACTGGCGGGTTTTACCGGTGCTAATGCCTTAGGGATCAACCCGGCATGGGTGGCCTGGGCCGGAGCGCTCGTGCTTGCCGGCCGGACTCTGGCCAAGCGCCTCACCACCCCTTTCATCATTGTGCGGGCGGCGGCGCTGCCGTTTCTGGCATTTGTGATATCCCTGGGAATTATCGTCCGCGCCGTCGTTGACAATGGGCTCGCCGCAGCCCTGAGCCATCTGGTCCCTGGCGGCACGGGACTGCTCGCGCTGCTGGCCATCGCGATCCTGGCCGCGGGGCTGGCTAATATCATTAATAATCTGCCGGCAGTGCTGGTGCTCCTGCCTTTGACTCTGGCAGCCGGCCCGGCCGCGGTTCTGGCGATGCTGATCGGTTTGAACATCGGCCCCAATCTGACGTACACCGGCTCCCTGGCCACGATGTTGTGGCGGCGCATCATCAGCCAGCGCGGCAGCGGGGTGAATTTGGGGGAGTTCACCAGGCTCGGTCTGCTTACCGTTCCGTTCGCGTTACTGCTGGCCGTGCTGGCTCTTTATATCTCGTTAATGATAATTGGTACCTGACCCAGGCACCTGAAGATAGCTTTCCATGCAGGGTGGCCTCCCGATCAGCTCGGAAGCATAAGCGGCTTATCGGTGTTCAAACCTTCGAGAAAAATTTTTTAACTTACCTAAGCCGAATCTGAGAAGTCGGATATTGGTAGACCACTGATTGTGCTATTTGAACAGCTTCAAGGACAAGATTTACCTTTTAAAAGGCTCAAGGTCTTTTCAAAAAAGGCATCCGCGTAAATTTAGCACCCTGAAAGCTTCTGTTCACGCCTTTGTTTTGGCCCGCTGCTTCTGTTTTTTCGGCGGCTGAATCCAGCGCCGTCCCCATGTCGCCATACTTTCAATCACTTCGTTAAGGGCTCGGCCCTTCTCAGTCAGTTCGTATTCAACCCACGGAGGAATGGAGGAAAGTGTCCTCCGTTCAACGATGTCCTCTGCTTCCAAAGATTTCAGCCGTGTACTGAGGGTGCGCGCGTTGAGCCCTCCCAGAGCCTGGGAAAGCTCATTGAAACGTTTCTTGCCGTCGATCAGCGAGCGAATTATCTCAAGCGTCCACTTTTGGCCGAGGAGGGACGTCGTCGCCGTTACCGGGCAAAATATTTCATTGCTTTTATCAGCCATGGCAATTCACCAACTCAATTCTAACGGAAAAAACCCTGATGCTAAAGTGCTATAACTATTATTGTATTATCTTTAATCTAGCACTTGCAATTTTTTAGTGCATTATATATTATAGCACTCATAAAGATTGTTGGCTCTGCGATTTTGATCGCGCTGAGACAGGAAAGGAGGAAAAACATGGCGGTCTTGGGAGAAACATTCCGATGTGAGCTTTGCGGGAACGTCGTCGAGGTCATCGAGGCCGGCGGCAACCCTGAAATTCACTGCTGCGGTCAAGCAATGACGCGGGTGGAGAAATAAACAGCGATGATGCCGCAACGGGTAGGAGGGGGGCTCACGCCCCCGTCCTTCCATGCCATGGTACGTACCGATCAGTACAATAAAGTACTAGTTGCCCTGAGCCTTGTGGATTATTTTTCATTATCCCTGCTCGCCTCTTTCAATATCGCCAGGATAAATTCCCCAAATGGCTGAATGCCTTCATCCAGTTGTGCCTGCGCCAACGCTTCGAAGTACTCGCCTCGTTGTTCATTCTTAATGGTTACCCAGGGATATCCGGCGGAAAGTAAAAGATAATTCATCAGCAGCCTTCCTGCCCTGCCGTTGCCATCTAAATAGGGATGAATGGTCATCTTCCACGTCCGCTGCTGCGGTAGGCCGGAAGATAGGAGAGGTCAACGCTGCCGCCCACGAATCTGGCGGACCACCTCTTCCCAGGGAATGCCATCCACGTCTCCATGATCGATCTCATCCAGACGATGGTCGAGTTCAACCCTTTGGGCATCCGTAAACGGCACGCTTCCCGGCTCAAGACTATCCCAAAGCTGCTCAAGAAGCGTGAGCCGCTCCGCCTGCGAAAGATCGTCGATGTTGAAGGCTGGTTCCCCCATATGGTTATTATGTCTGTCGATCGCCGCGAAGCAAGACCAGCCTCCGATCATCATCGGAAAAGTTCGAGGCCTGGGTGTTTTATCTGCCAAGATTTGGCTTTGTTACGCTAAAAACGTGAAATTATAGCTTGGTAGACCACTTGCTGCGTCATTCGAAAAACTACAAGGACGAGATTTACCTTTTGAGCTAAAACGGCATCTGTGATAATTAGGCCAGCAAGAGAATCGAAAATGGTGTTACTATATCTTTAGGTCTTTTGCCCTAAATTTATAGGAATATGTGCTATCGACTCTAATTACATCCAAGTCTCGCGTAGAGCTAATCACCTGGTTCGTTACTCATCCTGGCCGACGCTTCTATTACCGTCAGCTGATAGACATTCTGAGTGCGAGCAAGCAGTCGATCCAGAATGAGTTGAAGCGTTTGGAAACCGCAGGTCTACTATATAGCCAGAAAGAGGGAAACATCCGCTTTTACTGGGTCAACAAGGATTTCATTCTGTACCCGGAAATCAAAAGCATAATCTTCAAGACCGTAGGCATTGGTGATGAGCTCAGAAGGGTCTTCGTTAAAAACCATGATGTGAGATCAGCATTCATTTATGGATCTGTTGCCAATAATATGGAAAATGCGCATTCTGATATAGATGTCATGGTTATCGGCGACGTTTCAGTTGACGCTGTTCACGAAGCCATCATGAGAGCAGAAAAACGTCTGGGGAGGGAAATAAACTATTCAATTTTCAGTCCCAGCGAGTGGAAAATTCAGTTAAAAACGAAAAAAACCTTCGTGTGCAACGTTGCCCGGGGCCAGAAAATATTTGTAATCGGTACCGAGAAGGAGCTTTACAAGCTTTCCTAGGTTGTGTTGCATTGGAATTAAACCTAGCGATCCGTGAATATTTCTTAGCGGAAAATATTCAATATTTTGTAGCGGGTAATATACAAATCAGCCGAGAGCACGTTTTCGCGAGTTTATCGATCTTCTTGAGTTCTATTTGGTTGACAACCTATTATCGAGTTTCCCGAGTATGCCAAAGCCTCAGCACGTAAATTGTCGAGGCCTGAATCTCATATCGCATTTCATAGCGGCCCACAAGAATTCGGCGAACTTCACGCGGCTCGCACTCTTCCAATTTCTCACCAATGCGCGGATGTGTCAGCAAACCTTGAGGCGCCGCCGATAGGGCCTGTACCGCCTTTGCTGCTGCCTGAATATCCACCAGAGCCAGGTACCCGTAAAGCCTTACCAAGTCGGAGAGGGCCTTACTCGTCCATTTGAGCTCCATCAGCGCGGTGGCTTAAGCGGCTTTTCAGTGTCCAGACTGTCAGCCCAGGCCTGCACAGCCTGATGGTCGATTACACGGCCGGCATCAACGTCGGCCATTGCCTCTCGCGTTAGTCTGCTTCGCTCTTCTTCCTGTTCAACCCAGGCAGAAAGGGCTTGTTTCACAACCCATCCTCGTGAACGTTCCAGACGGGCAGCTACCTGATCGACCTTTTCTGCCAGCGGCAGCGGCACATGAGCAGTTAACACCTTGGTTTTCATGGCAAACCTCCTTTTTAATCACTATCAATCATATCGATTAATAATGATTATAACAATATCATTTTCCCCAGAATTCCTTGATTTAATCAGAAAGTTCGAGTCCCGCCAGGGGGTAACGATTTCGGAGAACAGAATTTGGCTTAACCAAGCCTAAAGCGAGGCATCGGGTGATGGTAGACCAGGTGCTACGGTATTCGAACCCCTACAAGGATGAAATTTGTCTTCTGAGGCAGATAAAGCCGAGTATGCAATGATTCTGAATAAATCGTTAGTGGAGTAAACTTTTAAATTTTCTCGCCGTTCGCATAAAGCGCCAAATCGAGAGAGCGACGAGCAAGCCAGTCCAGGCGATTAGCAAATTCTGGACGTCGCTTCTCGGGTACCTGTTCTCTGAAAGAATGAGAATCCGGTAAAAGCTTTTCTAGCGCAGCGCACCACATTGGATATTCATTCGGCCTTGGAGCAGATTTCCGGCCAAAGACCTTGCCGACAACGGAATCATATATGAAAAATGGCATTTCTGGGCAAAGAAAAAATGCTAGTTTGGAAGCGGAAACGGTACCTAATTTCCGTTTCTTCCCACTCGGCCCAGCACCCTCCATATTTGCTAGCTCATCTAAGATCTTATATGCGATGTCTGGATTGCCGCTTTGTTGATATTCCATTCTATACATGGCGACGTCTTCTTTCACAAAGATATCAATTCGTGTCGCCCAATGAAAAATTCCACCCCAGAATGTCCTGCCAATGCTGTAGCCACCGGTGCGTTTTTGTACCGTATTGGTCGCTGAAAACTGTCGTAAAGTCTTTTCACTAACCAAACCGGCCGAAAACTCTTCAAGAAATAAGCGATCACAGGCAGTTGTTTCACTGCCGTCCCATTTGTTCAGATCGGCTTGAACAGAACTATTTTCGATTACAAAATCAGCCATTTCGTCTATTTACGTTCCTGTTCGGAGGGGACGAATTGACCCTAGCTCTTTAGCCTCGTTTTGCCTGGCTTTGAAAAGATCCCAGCGAAGCTGGAGATACATCCAGAAGTCCTCAGTCATGCCAAAGAACCTGGCGAGACGCAGAGCGGTACTTGGAGTGACCCCCCGGCGCTTGTTGACTATCTCGTTCACACGCTGATACGGAACATGGATGGCTGTGGCCAGATCCCTTTGGCTGATGCCCATGGGCACGAGGAACTCCTCCAGTAGCATTTCACCGGGATGTGTAGGCTCTCTATGTGTGGGAATCCTTACCATTATCCTGTCCTTTCAGTGATAATCTGTGACTTCAACATCTGCCGGCCCTGATTCGGTCCACCTGAAACAGATACGATACTGGTCGTTAACGTGAATACTATGCTGACCCTTTCGGTCCTTCGTCAAAGCTTCAAGCTTGTTGCCAGGCGGTATCTTTAACTCTTGAAGAATCCGAACCGAATCCAGCTGATCAAGCTTTCTCGCGGCGATTTTCCAGAGCAGCCGGGAACAGAGCTTCCGGGCCTCTTTTGTGTTCCTGCCATTGAAGATATCCTCTGTACCCCTGTTTTTGAAAGACTGGATCACAATGCCATGATAGCACGGTAGTCATGCTACAAACAAGGAAAATTTCTCGATGTTCGAGTCCTATCAGGGGTTTACGATATTGAGGAAATAATTTGGCTTAACCAAGCCTAAAGCGAGGCATCGGGTGATGGTAGACCAGGTGCTACGTTATTCGAACTCTGACCTGCGCGGGGATATATACATATTAATGCGAGTAGAGAGGCAGTTCAAGAAGATTTTAGCTTCTTGAAAGTTTTCTGATGCTCTCTGTATTGCTTCCAGATGGTTTCTATGCTTTCCTTTTCAATTATTTTCTCCATGGCCTCAATTGCTTTTTGAGAATATCGCTTAAATGGTGATTTGCCAATCTTCAGTTCCTTGAAGAAATCCGGGTCATCTTGGATTTTTCCATACCAAATGACGGCAGTAGCCTTTGGTGGAGTTAAACCGACACGATCTGCCAATTGCTTGTGACCCAGGTTGTAAAAATCGAGCTCGTTTACTCTTTTTAGTGCGACCACTGATGCCCCTGGTGTTCCCTCCGGAACTATACTAATAGGGATTCCTTCTTTCTTTGTGATTCTTAAACCTATGGCAGTGCCATCAGATTCAGGTTTCAGTTCAATTGAAGCAATGCCCGGGAATATTTCCTGCCAAGTTTTACCACCTAGTAAGCCTTCTCCCTTTTTCTTCAATACGTTGTTGCTTGGCTGATTCTTTGAACCCTGGATAGTCGCGTCTAGTATTGCAAATGGCCGCATTCTTGCATATGCCTCGGTTCTCTTCCGTTTTCCGGGTTCTAACAACTTCTTAATTTCTTTAATCTCATCATTGAACAAGGAAGTTATATCTCTGGGAGCCATCGTCGAGACTGGGAGAACACGTGGCGGCAATACACTACGCAAGTCATTATCAAATACCTTTTTCATTATGTCGCCGAAAAGTGTGACACCAGACTGGGCATGGATATATAGTTGCTCTTCTGTAATCTCGATCAGGTAATGCTGAGCTGCATCCCTAAGACCGTTTATTGTTTGCAACGTAATAGCCTGTTCCTCACTGATAAATTTTATAGCCCCATCATCGAGAGCCCTTCTAACGCAGGTATCAAACCCGATTGTTTCACTCGCTCTTTGTTCCCTAATTTTTCCTCCCCGTTCAACAATGCATGCTTTCAATAGCATTTCAAACGAATGATCCAGAAAAATTAGAACGGAAGGGATCCTGCCACGTTCCTCGACGCGATTAAAATGCTCCACGCTCAAGGCCAAGGAGTCTATTGATTTGTTAAGAAGAAGCTTTGCCTCTCGTTTCATGAGGAACCTGTTGTCATTCGGTTGTTAACAAAAAGACCGCTTTCCAGCGGCCTCTGATTAACTGTATTTCTCATATACCTGTTTTATTAAAAAAACCGCATCGTCTATATTCTCCGGTTGGCTAAAATGAAATACGGTATTTCCAGTCGCCCAATGACCGACTTTGGAACAATCTTTCAAAGACATCTTTGTCTTCTTAAAAGCTTGTATCTCATCATCTAAATAGATTTTCAGCCCCGATTTTTGAGCAACAATCTCAGCAAAATTTCGATTATTTATTTCATACGCTATGCAGTGCTTTAAAATTTTTTCTTTGGTATTTGAATCAAAGTCGAGCACTTTCTCTCTTAATTCATCGAATAATTCCCTCGAAGCCTGCCAACTTGTTTTGAAATGATCCTCTAAAGTATATTCCCTAACTTCGCGACTCACTGTTTTGATCGTCTTATCTTTCGTTACAGTTTTTATTGACTCACTTGAGGCGGCAGCTTTCAGTTGGTTATACCGCAGCGTATCATTTTCATATGCTTTCACTTCCCACAATTCAATTGGTAGATCTTTAAAATCAATCGCGCCTTTTTGGTGAGTTGTAAAATTTGGGGAGATAAAAAGAACACGGGACTGTGACCAATC
Source organism: Actinomycetota bacterium (assembly GCA_023489275.1). Lineage (GTDB taxonomy): Bacteria > Actinomycetota > Thermoleophilia > BMS3ABIN01 > BMS3ABIN01 > JACWAD01. Next base: position 19,579 of record JAMDDD010000030.1, on the reverse strand, counting down.
AATATCGTCCCGCTTGAGTCCGTCATTCATTCGCGCGTTGTACTCTAAAATGAAATCAGCCTTATTATTTAACAATAAAGCAAGATAGGAATAGCCCTGATCAATTACGCTGAAATTTCGATCTTTTTTATATTCAATGATTACGAAGGCCTGGGTTTCTGAATCGTATGCTAGGGTATCAATGCGCAGATTATTAAGAGTGAATTCTGATCTTACAAGTGCGTAACCAAAAACGACTTCAAGATTTTCCTCAGTTGTTTTTTGAATATCTTTTTCAAGATCAAACTTCATTTCCTTGATTGGAACTAAATGTTGATTTTCAATTTTAAAAATGGCCATAGTCAGATACTACCATTAATAATAAATTTTGTTAACTTACATTAAACCAGTACCAAATCCTTGATAACCTTCTTACGCTTTCTGTTAATTCTTCTATCCCTCAATTTCTCCCAGATATTTCTCAGAGCTGCCACGTCCTCTTTACTCAAACCAAGCCCTTTGATTAATAATATTTCGTCAGCAATATCAAGAACAGCCTCGATACCCTCATTTATTAAAATCATATTCAATTCTTCTCCTGCATTCAACTTTGAAGTGCAACAGTTAACAGGGTTGATGTTTTGAAGACTACTTCATACGGGGTTTAGAATCAAAGCTTTTTCCTGGGGCGGTGATTGAGCCGGTGCGTAGCCTCGGCGATCTCTTCGTCAAGGTGATGGTGGTGAAGTCGTGTTTCTTGGGGAAGTACTGGCGGATGAGACCGTTAGTATTCTCGTTTAAGCCCCGCTCCCAGGAGGAGTAGGGATGGGCGAAGCAGATGTCGGCCTTAAGGCTCTTGGCGATGTCGCCATGGCAAGCGAACTCTTTGCCGTTGTCCAGCGTGATGGTATGCACCATCTCCTTGATCGGCTCCAGCAGGCCGGTGGCGGCATCCCGGGTCTCGGCCGCCGTCTTCCCGGCAAGCTTGCCGATCAGGGTAAAGCTCGATTTGCGTTCCACCAGCGAGACGAGCGCCCCCTTGCGGTTTCCGCCGATGATGGTATCGCCCTCCCAGTCGCCCAGGCGGCTCCGGCGCTCTACCACCGCCGGCCGCTTGTCGATGGAAACCCGGTCTTTGAGCTGACCCCGGCGCTCCCGGCCGCCTCCGTAGCGCTTGCGGTAGGGTTTCTGACCGCGCAGGTGAGTGTGAAGATCGCCGCCGGCCGCCTTGTCAGCGTAGATATACTGGTAGATCCACTCGGGGCTGATTTTGATTCCCTGTTCCCGGCAGAGCCTGCCGGAAGCCTGCTCTGGACTCAGATCGAATCTGATGAACCGCTCGACAATCTGCCAGTGTTCATCGGTGATTCTCCTGGTCACGGCCTCCCGGCGGCGGGTATCAGCCAGACGCTGGGCCTGAGCAGGTCGATATCCCCTCTGGCCGCTATTCCTGCCGATTTCCCGGCTGATCGTCGACTTGTGCCTGCCCATTTCCATGGCTAGCTCGCTCAGGCTGTATCCCGCTTTCAAAAGACCGCGAATCTGATATCGTTCATCTGGGGTAAGCTGCGCGTAACATCCCATAGTGCTCCTTTACTTGGTCGTTTAGAAGTGCTGCCGTTGCCGCAGCTTACCTCTTTAAAACGACCTCGTGTTGCACTTGGGAGTTGAATCCGCCAGTGCTAAAGAAAGAGCAAGACAGGATTAGCGGAGAAATCGAGGACTGTCAGGGGCGTCTGGAAACTTTGAAAGATGGCGACGACGGGATCAAGGAAACAATTAATCTCGCACTGGAAATGGCCTCAAAGTGCCACAAGGCTTACCTGAAATCCCGGCCTGACATCAGACGGAAGTTCAATCAGGCATTTTTCAAGAAAATCCTCATAAAAGACAAAAAGATCAGTGAGCTTCATTACACTAATCATTTCGGCCTCTTACTGAACCCAGGTTCGAGTAAGAATGATTTGGTAGCGGTGGTAGGACTCGAACCTACGACACGCGGATTATGATTCCGCTGCTCTGACCAGCTGAGCTACACCGCCAAAAACAGACTCCAGATAATGGATTCTGGAAACTGGATAAACCACGCTGTCACTGTGCCCATGCCCGTGACGGGCTTCAGTCAGTTGTTCCCGAGAATGACAATCATGTGGTTATATCCATGACCAGCCATCCAACATCTGCCATCCGGTTAATGGAGCCCGGTTACGGACTTGAACCGTAGACCCCCTCCTTACCATGGAGGTGCTCTACCAACTGAGCTAACCGGGCATAAAAGCAGATGGTGGAGGAGGCTGGATTCGAACCAGCGTAGGCTTCGCCAACGGATTTACAGTCCGCCCCCTTTAGCCACTCGGGCACTCCTCCGCCGCGGCGCCAAGAGAAAAAAAGCGGCAAATATCCCGCCGCGGGCGCGCACCAAATTATAACACAGAGAATAAAAGCGAAATGGCTGGCTGAGGTACTTCAAGCCTCGTTGCCGCCATCTTTCTACAGATTGTCCCCCATCGAAGAGAGCCTTAAAAACCGCCAAACGTTTTCGCGCGGTTACTGAGTCAGCTTTCCCCTTTTAGCCCAAAAACGGAAGACCGCGTGCAGCCGGGTCACGGCGATATCGGAACGAAAAAGATCAAGCTGATTCCTGAGCCGGTCGTCCGCTACCGGCATGAAGCGGCCGAGATACATCATCTTTTCCGGTCCGATCGGAAGGCGATTCTTGACATGTGTCGTGGTTATCCCCATCTTCAGCCCGCTTTCGCGGGCGAAACGCAAAATGTCAGCAGTATAATTCCCGTTTGGATAAGAAATTACCAGAGGCGTGATTCCAGTCAAACGCTCAATCTCCTCCTGACTTCTTTTTATCTGTTTTCTACCCACGCTCGATGGATAATTCGTCAAAATCACATGATCAAACGTGTGATTGCCTATCGAGACTCCCTCCTGTACCGCCAAGTCCTGGAACTCGGCAACGGTGAAAGGACGGTCGACGTCTGAGACCGGTTCTAAAGCCTCTTGACCAAACTCATTTCCTAAAAATCTGTCGATCTCTTCATTTGTCAAAGACTTAAGCCGGTTCAGGTCATGAGAAATGAACCTGACGGACGCGCCTCTTTTGATTCTTTCCCGCCAAAGCACATCCCACCAAAAAGACTTGTTCTGATACATGTGATTTAAAGAAACAAAAAAGACCGCCGGTATTTTAAGTTGTTTCAGAACCGGCAGTGATAGTTTGCTACTGTAGTAACCGTCATCAAAAGTGACCAGAAGATGCTTCCTGCGGTTTGACAACCCCTTAAGGATGTCCGAGGGTGAAACCGGATTAAAGCCGTTGTCCAGGTAATATTGTAATATCTCAGTAAAATTAGCAACGGTCATGTTTTGCTGAGGATAAACGAGCTTCAAGCCAACTTCAGCTTCGTTCGTGAACAGGCTATGAAAAAGAAGAATTGTTAAAGAACCCCGCTCAGGCATTAACCTGAGGTAAGGATCAGTAACGATATGATCTAATGTTTTAGCGTATGATTTAAGTCGGGTCTTCAAAGACAGAGTTGCGGTTTTCGCTGGGGACACCGAAATCTACCACCCCGTTGGTGAGCCATTATATCGGATTTACGCTCCGTCTCTATCAGTCCGGGCCGGGAAAGCTGAATCCCCCTGCGAAACGGGCGACGCCGGTAGCAGATTGCGTTAACCGTTGACGTGGTAATATTTTAAAAACAAACTGATCATCCTATCGCTCAGGATCACGAATAAATTGTTATTCTGGGCCGCCCTCAGACTGCGCAGAACCCCGGTTTTAAACCCCTGATCCTGCGCCTTCGCCTCAGAGCCAACCCTGAGCGTAGCGAAGGGATGACAGTGCTCCTGAGTAAACAGGATGAGCAGTAAAAACAAAGGACAGGAAATTTGGCTGAAAGTCTGAACATCCATGACTGGCAGGAGCTCCTGCTAGTCGCCGCAGCCATCGAGCTGGACATCTTCCGGGAGCTAGCCCAAAGGCCCGCTGACGCCGGCGAGCTGGCCCGGCGGCTTGATTACGATTCGCGGTCGGTGCGGATTGTGTTGGCGGCGCTCGAGGATCTCGGACACGTCGAGAAAAAGAAGGGACGCTACCGAACGTCGGCACAAATACGCTCTCTTGCCGTGGACCAGGAAAGTCCGGACTACGCGCCTTACAGCATTCTGCATCGTCGCAATCTGGCTGAGCGTTGGTTGACAATTCCTGAGGTTGTCCGAAGCGGCAAACAGGTGGAAAGAGCTTACACCAAGGAACGTCGCATGGTTTTTGTCCATTCGATGAACGACGTTTCCCGGCGGTTTGCAGGCGCCATTGTCAACCGGTGCCTGCGGCGGGCTCCAGACGCCAGATCTGTCATCGATATCGGCGGCGGTCCCGGAATATATGGCCGGGAATTCGCCAAACATTGCCTGAAGGTCACGATCTATGACCGGCCCGAGGTGCTAAAGATAACGCAGTCAGAGCTGTCTGACGGGCCGGAGCTGAACTTTGCCAGCGGCGACTTCAATCAAAAGATCCCCGCGGGCCCGTTTGACGTGGCGTTCATGAGCAACATATTTCATATTTATGGACCTGAAGAAAATCTGAAGCTGCTTCGCCGCGTTCACGCCTCGCTCGCGCCTGGGGGGATCGCGGCTATTGTTGATTCAGTCCGCGGGTTGAGCCCGCGGGCGCCACTTTTCGCGGTCACCATGCTCGTCAATACCGATACCGGCGATACCTGGACGGAGGATGATTATCTTGGCTGGCTGCGGAAAGCCGGCTTTGAGAACATCTCCATCGAAGACGTGCAAGATAACGGCAGGCAGCTTATTCTTGCGAACAAGGCCCGATAGGGTAGAATTTAACTAGGTCCGTCGACAACTTATGTTATGAATAATGCGAATTTGGAAGTCCTGTCTGATACATCCGATCGCAGCGCCCGGCGTGAGGCGCGCTTCTGATGACCCTGGCTTTGCTCCTCTGCCTGAGCGCGGTGGCGGTAAATCTGCCATTTGGATTTTATCGTGCGGGTGTTCCCAGGCTCTCTCTTAGATGGTTTCTGGCCATTCATCTGCCGGTGCCGCTGGTCATAATCATGCGGCTGGCGAGCGGCGGCAGTTGGGACCTGGTACCGCTAATGTTTGTCTGCGCGGCGCTGGGCCAGTTTGGCGGCGGATGGATCAGGAGTGGAATGAGCAGACAGCAAGCTTCCGAGAAAGTACGAGTTGAGAAAGAATGAACATCAAGGTTACAAATATGCTTAGGCGCATGTTTGGCGGCAAACCGGTGCCGCTGTGCCCTTCATGCATGTATGACTGGCGCTCCGCCTGTCACAATCTGGACAGGCCGCGGGTCACTGAATGTGACGAATACAAGAAAAGGTATTGAGGTGGATGATGGATGGTGGGTTTTGGTTAAGATCAAAAAACACATCCGCGGCGTCAAGCGCTCAGGGAGTTAAATCCTAGCGATTCTGTATGTAGGCCAGCAGGCTCAGCGACTCCCAGAATATCATCCATACGAGAAGCAGTTCGGCCATAAACTGCGCCCGCTCGCGCCGGAGCAGGCGGTCTATCCCGAACAGCAGGAAGAAAGCGCCTACCGGCAGAACCGGGTACAGGTAACGGCCGGGAACACCGCCGATCCCCGAAGCAAACGGAATCAGCAGGGTGCCAACTATCCCTACCGCCAGCACCACCAGGAGAAAAATTATCCTGATCTGCACGTCCGGCACCTGGCTGCGGCTTCCCTGTGACAGATAAAACAGCACGCCAACCAGAGCGACCGCCATCGCCGTTCCTACCGCGATCCAGGCGACCGTCCAGAATGGAAAGGGGAAAATCGGCTCGCCAAACCAGAAGGTTGGCAGGATCTCGTTCAGGCGCAACGTTTGCAGAGACTGTAACGGTGAAGCAAAAAAGGATGAAAGCAGCGGCCGGGCGGCGCTGTCCCCGGTGGGGTCGCCATAAAGGGAAATGTTATGAATCATCCATGGCGCCAGCATCAAAGCCGGAGGAATCATGATCAGGACGGCATGGTGAAGCGCCCGCCGGATCTGCTCCCGTTTATAAATGACCAGCATCGCCGGTGCTGCCAGCGCCAGCGGAATTAGAAAAATGGTAGTCAACTTTGCCAGAAGCGCGGCTCCAATCACTGCGCCGGCGATGAGACTCCGTTTCCATGTCAATCCCCGGCCCACCATTCTTAGCAGCAGCAGCACCGCCAGGGCAGCTACCGGCACAGCCAGGGCGTCATTGCTTATCTGTGACATGTTCAGGGCGTATCCCTGGGTCAGCAGCACCACCACCGGTGTCCCCATGGTCACGAGACGACTGTCCGGAAAGGCTTCGCGGGCAATAAAGAAGGAAATTGGTATCATCGTCGAAGCAAGCAAGGCGGCCAGCACACGCATGCCATAAAGTTTGACGAGCGGGTCAGCCGGGAGCGCTTTGTACACAGGAACGTTGATCGCATAGTACAAAGGTGGCTGCATTGCTTCGTAGCTGAATTCCCACAGGTTGCGGCGCACCCACTTCTTCCGGTCGTGCTTGTTTAAACCGGCCGGAACCGTCGTGAAGCGGGATGGATCCAGCATTGCCGGCGTCGACAGCGCTCCGTTTTGCCTCCATCCCCACTGGTTTTCCTGCACGGACACATCTATTACCTGTTTTGAGACAAAAGTCTTTCCTTCAACCGGGAGCGATCCGTGATCGGAAAGGTACTGGACAAAGGAAAAATGCTGTGCTTCGTCTACCCGGCTCCAGACTGGCTGAATAAAAGCAAAAATCAGCGCCTCGATCAACATGATTAGCCAAAGCCAGATCAGGAAGCGGCGGTATCTCAGCCGCAGGCCGGGCTGACTTCCAAGTGGCGCCGGAGCCGCTTCAATCGCTTCAACTTCGGTTTCGATTAAACCCGCGCCCGGCATCAGGCAACCCATCTTCCGGAGATAAACGAGGCCGTCGCGACTGCCAGCAAAATGATGAAGCCGGCCGAAATCGCCCAATAAACAAACCGGCGGCGGGTCGCCATAGCAAGTAAAATAAATACCGGAAATGCAACCAGCAGATAGCGGCTCATTGATTTCATGGTGCCGCCGCCCAGCGGAAGCATGATGCTGGCCAGCAGGTAGAGTGCGTATGACAGCGGCAGCTTTTTAAAGGCAACGAACGCGCTGGTCAAGCCGAGGGCCGTTGCCGCCGTTTCCCAGATTACCCAGCGCTCGCCGTGAATTAGCTGGTTGAAGTCCTTGATGAAGCTGCTCCACACCGGCGTCACCGTATGCCCCCACCCTGCTTCCTGCGCTTGGGCAAACGCCGCCGGCTCACCGAAACCAATGTAAAGAAAGGTCATATAAACGGCCAATCCAGCCGGAATCAGCAGCAACCACAGGGTCTGCCGCCGCATGCGCTTGAGAGGTGAGAAAGACTGCTGCGCCATTAGCTCATAAAGCAGGGGGATAATCAATAGCAGGCCGGAAATCCGCGTCATCGCGGCAAAGAACCCCAGATACCCGGACGTTGCCCATCGCCCTTTGCGGGCATAGTAGAAGCAAGCCACACTGAGCAGCAGAAACAGCGATTCCGTGTAGGGAGCGGTAAAGAAAAAGGCGGTCGGAAAGATCGACATCAGCCAGGTTGCTCTCCGCGCGATGTCTTCGCCAAAGTCATCCCTGATCAGCCGGAACAGCAAAAACATGGCTGCGTACAGGGAAATGGCTGAGATCATCAGGCCGGCGATCAGGTATCTCTTGCCAAGAAGAAAGCCGAGGGCCTTCATGCTGACCGGATAAAGAGGGAAGAAAGCGACGTTCGACTGATCGCCGGCGACCCAGTGGTAACCGTACTGTGCAATTGACATGTACCAGTTTGAATCCCACTGGTACCAGATGGAAAAAAACCAGGGCTCCCGGTGCAACAGGGTGACGGATTCGCCCTGATGGACCGGTGAAAGCAGGAGATAGCCCAGCACAGCAAAAATGACAATGAGCGCCCGGCTCACGGTAAACGAGCGCGTCACGGCATTAAACATAGCAACCTCTCGACAAACCAGTGTTGAGCCCCAATTGCCCGGCTCGCCAAGAGATTGATACTAAAAGTCCGGGACGCCTTTGTCAATCTGAAAAGCATTCCTTTTGTCTCCGGCGGGGAACGCCACTGCTATAATTAGCCTGGCAAGCCCGCAAGCGGAAGCTGGCGATGTAACTGGCACATGCTGCCGCAAGAATATGACATCATGTACAAGCTGGAGAACACCTATTGGTGGTTTGCCGGCATGCGCGGGGTCACCGACAGGGTTCTGGGGCCGACGATCGAGGCCGGTTCAAAGCTTCTTGACGTGGGCTGTGGTACCGGCGGCCGCCTGGAAATGCTCAGCCGCCGCTGCCGGACCTGGGGGATCGATTACCATGAGCGGGCGGTTGATTTCTGCCGCCGGCGCGGCCTTGAGAATATTGTTCAGGGTGACGCCGGCCGCCTCCCGTACCCCGATGAGATGTTCTCGCACGTGACCTGCTGCGAGGTCCTCCAAAATCTCAACGATGACTTTGCCGGCATCAGCGAAGCTTTCCGGGTGCTTCGGCCTGGCGGTCTGTATTACGTCTCCGAACAGGCTTATCCCGTCCTGCGCAGCCAGCATGATGTTTCCCAGCAGGCGGTGCGGCGCTACACCAGAAGGCGTCTGAAACGGCTGCTGATGGCGGCCGGTTTTGAAATCGAGCTGATGACCGGAGCCAACACCATCCTGTTTCCGGGGCTGGCGGCCTTCCGGCTGGCAAGCAGAGTGCTGCATCCGCCGTCCAGGGTTAAGCCGGAGGAGGCCCGCTCAAATTTGTCAGAACTTCCCGGCCCGGTAAATTCGACGCTGCGCAAGCTGTTGGATTTTGAAGGGAAGATGATCGCATCCGGGCGGAACCTTCCCTTCGGGCTGACGATAATAACGCTGGCCCGAAAACCGGTACCCGAAGCGGCTGAGGTCCCACCGCCAGGGCATAAGAGGCAGCACTGACGGCGCTTCGTGCCGGCGGTCGCGCGGGAGGCGCCTGTGCTGACCGGCATCAGGTTCGGTCCGTCACAAGGAATGGGTCCGTCCGTTACCGGGTAATGGAGAAGGTAATGGAGAAAACAGGAAAAAGATGAGCCCGTAGGTGGGGGGGAGGCTAAACTCACAACCTACGGGCTCCCTTTTAGGGCGGAGGCATTTGCCTCAGTCCTTTGTAATGTGATTCAAACTATTTATCGACCTGATAAAACTTTTCTTTAGAAAATAGGTATTAGTGGTTTAATACATTTATTTGAGGCGACTGCTTCGGGGGGACTGCATCGCCCAACCAGAGAAATGTGATAATAAGAACTGGTTCATTAGGGTTATTTTTGGCGAGGTCCGGCAAGAAAGCGTGTTAGCAGCCGGCTTACTGATAATTCCAAGGAGGCGTCATGAACGTTGAGGAGCCGGGCATGGAATCACACCATGGCCCGCAGGTAAAAGTTCAGGTTCCACCCGAGGTACAGCGCGGGGTTTATGCCAACATGGCACGGGTGAACCATTCCGAGTTTGAGTTTTCGATAGATTTTGCCAACGCCGATTTTGCGGGACAGGATGCGGCCGGAAACATCCCGGCGGTGGTCGTTGCCAGAGTGATGATCAGCCATGAATTCATGCCGCACCTTCTGGAGGCCCTCAAGGAAAACTACAGCCGCTATCTCACCCGCCGCGATATCGAAGGGCTACCGGAGACGGGAAAAGAAGACGAATAGAGCATCTTATTCTTCTCGTTCCGCCAGATCGTACACAGTTTGTCATTTGTCTCCTGATCCGGAGACGGCGCATCTGCTTTTTAAAGGCGTTTAAAAATCCCGCTTCCGGACAGATAAAAGCTTAACCTCGCCAATTTCGCCAGGGCGGTTGCGTGAATGAAAAAAAATAACCATGACGGCACCGGGGAAAACGGTGTCATGCTTTATGCGCTGAGCACTTGCGGTTGGTGCCGCAAGACCAAGACGCTCCTCGGCGAGCTGGGCGTCGGCTTCAACCACGTCGACGTCGACCTCATCAGCGGCGCCGAGAGAAAGCGAATCATGGACGAGGTTAAAAGATGGAACCCGGACTGCACCTTTCCCACGCTTGTGATCGGCAATCAAAAATGCATCGTCGGCTATCAGGAAGCTGAGATCAGGAAGGCGCTGGGCAAATGAGCGAGGTCAGCCTTAAGCAAGCAGCGGCTCTGCGCGACCGGCTCAGCCGGGAAGCCGAGGCAGGTGGCTATCACCTCAACCCTGATGTTGAGTTTACGGAAGATCTGGCCAGCGGGCTGCTTGTCAACGAAGACCGCTACGGATACCGGGTCTGTCCCTGCCGGCTGGCCTCCGGCAAAAAAGAGGCCGACCTCGACATCATCTGTCCCTGCGATTACCGCGACGCCGATCTCGGCCAGTACGGCCAGTGTTACTGCGCCCTGTATGTCTCCGGCGAAGTCCTGCGCGGCGAAAGGCAGACTCGCTCGATTCCCGAGCGGCGTCCACCCGTCGAGGTCAGGGAAAGAAAGGCGGCCGGACGCGGCGCTTCCGGGCCGGCTGGCGCTTTACCCACCACTGTCTGGCGCTGCCGCGTCTGCGGCTATCTTTGTGCCCGCGATGAGCCTCCGGAGGTGTGCCCGATCTGCAAGGCGGGGAAAGAACGATTCGAACGATTTATGTGAGCGGGGGAAATGCGGCCAATGCAGCCGGCTGTTCCCGGTCTACCGGGCCCGGGCCCGCCTGGCGGCGGCAGTAATAGTGGCGGATGCCGGACTGTTGCTGCCCCGATGCCGGGCAGACATTGCCTGAGGCGTTGGCGACTGCTTTTTCAGGCGGCCGCGGCCTTTCGTTTTCCACCGGCCGCATCCCAATAGGAGGCAAACAGATCCACCATCAGCCGGTCAAACACCGGCAGATCACGGGGATTGCGGCTACTGACCCAGTTACGGTCCCAGACCGCCTCCCGGTCCAGCCACTGGCCACCCGCGTTGCGGATGTCGTCCTTGAGCGTGTAGTAACTGGTCATTGTCCTGCCGCCTACCAAACCCGCCGAGACCAGCAGCCAGGAACCGTGGCAGATCACCGCCACCGGCTTTCCCAGTTCGTCAATTCTGACAACGAAGTCCTGCGCCTGCCGCACCGCCCTTAACTTGTCAGCGTTGAAAACTCCCCCGGGAAGCATGACAGCGTCAAATTCATCCGGCGCCGCGGAGGCCAGAGTCAAGTCCACCTCGAACTTGTCGCCCTTCATGTCATGCTTAAAGGCCTGCACCTCGCCGTTGTGCGGAGCTATCAGATAGGTGCCGGCTGCTTCACGGTCCAGGGCTTCCCTGGGATCTGTCATTTCCACTTGCTCGAAATTGTCTGTCACCAGGATGGCTACCTTCATTCCTTTCAGCTGATCGGCCACGTTTCCCCCTTTCGTCATCCCTGTTTTTCCGGTTTCCCTTGGCATGCCCTCCGGGGCAGTTTTCAAACCCCGCCTGATGCCGCCGGCAGCGGAATCATGCCTGGATGTTTCAATAATTTTTTTGGAGATATTCTTATGAGGATAGCAGGGCCGGCAACGGCGCTATCGGCCTTCCGCCCGAAACGAAAGTTCCGCAGATTCCCAGATCAGGCAAAAGAGGATGAAAGAAATTCCGGAAACGGGTGCGAGTTTCAAGCACGCGCCCGCGGAGCCGGGGTCGCGCTGGGCCGGCGTTCCGGTTATCCGTGGGCGCGGTCACGTCGCGGCGCTGGTCCCGCCGGGGTTGATAATCCTGCTTGCGGCGACGGTGCGCATTTTCCGCATCGGCCACTGGAGCCTCTGGTACGACGAGCTATACACCGTCTGGGCGAGCCGGCTGCCACTTAAATCTCTCCTGAAGGAAGTGATGGCGTCCGGCCATCCCCCGCTGTATTACCTGGCCGGGCATGTCTGGTTCGGCCTCGCCTCCGGCGGCGTCTGGGTACGGCTTGTCTCATGGGGCTCCGGCGTGGGGATCGTCGTTCTCGTTTACCTGATCGGCAGGCAATTGCTTTCCCGCAGCGCCCGCCTGTGGGCAACCGCGCTGGCGGCGCTGTCGCCGGTCCTTATCTGGTATTCGCGGGACGCCACATCGTATTCCTGGGTGGCGTTCCTGTCAACGCTCTCATTTTACTTTCTGATCAGAAGTGCTAAAAACGGCGGCTGGCTGGACTGGACCGGCTTTACCCTGACGGCGGTTGCGGTCAGCCTCAGTTATTACTTTGCTCCGATTCTGATCATTTCCGGCTGGCCCGCTTACTGGATCCTGCGCAACCGGCAAACCAGCAGCGCCCGCCGGTGGCTGGGCAGCCAGGCCGGGCTGGTTTTAACCAATGCAGCCCTGATGCTGACTGTTAGATCGGGGACCGCCCCTCACTGGCTGGTGATAACGAAACCGGATCTGGCCAGCCTTTTCAAAGGCGCCGTCGAGGCTCCTCTGACCCTGACCGGCGGCGGCTGGATCGCGGACGACCTTAACTACAAGGGAGCCGTCTTCGGCCAGTCCTTTGCCGTCATGTCAGTCCTGGTGCTAACGGCTGTGGCGGCGATTCTGGCGTTTATGATGGTTCCTCGCGGGATGCGACGGCGGTTAGGCAATCGTCAGTTCCTGGCGCTGGCAATTTACGTTTTCGGTCTTGTTGGCGGTCCACTGCTGCTGGAAACCATGCTGGCGCGGCTTCCTACCGTGCGCTATTACCTTTGGGGCGCTCCCATTCTGTTGCTGCTGGCCGGCGCCCTTATCGCGGCCATCCCCCGGAAAACCAGCCTGGTGCTGGGTTGCGCCGTGCTGGCCGCTTTTGCGGGATTTTCCATATATGAGATGAACTGGAATGACAACCTGGACGGGAACTGGCGTTCGGTTATGGCGACGATCTCCGCCGGCGAGCACCCGGGTGACGTGATGCTGTGCCTGCCCGTACACATGTGCACGGTGGCCAGCAGTTTTTACCAAAGCAATCCACCCCCGATCGTCGGCGGGTTCCCTCTGATCGGCGCCGCCGCCGTCTATCCCTTGCCCAAGGGAGTCACCTGGGGCGGCTATCTTTCCGGCTATTACACCGGCATGGGCAGGCCACCGGCGCTGTCGGGTCCCGCCCTTGATCAGTGGCTTTCCACCCTGCTTGCCGGCGCCCGGCGGGTATGGTTAATCAGCTCGGATAATGATGCTTCTTCACCACAAGTGATGCAGGACCTGAAGGAACATTGGCGCCTGGAACACAAGTGGCAGTACACATCCCAACCGCTCCGGCTTTATGGACCGAAACCGGGCTCCGGACATTAACCCCGCGAGTCGTGGGTTGCGAGCCGTGGATTAAATGAAACGAAAAGCAAAGAGGCCACAGAAACTGGCGGCAGGCCTTGGGTGGGGCAGCCTATGCTTTTGATGAAGAAGAGTGATATCCGGAATCACTGCAGCCAATTTTGTAGTACTTGTAGCAATCGCGGTCTTCGTATTCGCTGTAATGTTGGCGCCTGAATTGGCATTTCCCGATGAAGTGCCACAACCAGCTATCACGGCAACAAATATAGTTGAAATTCACAACAAATAAACTTTGACTTTCATTGACCGAGCCTCCACGTTCTCAGGAGCTTTACTCTTTGCTTATCCGTTTGCGGAGAAATACCCGAGAAGAATCACTCCTATGGCTAAAAGTAGCATCAATCCCGCTGTCATCTTATTTCTCTTTGAAAGCTCGCCCAGTTTGAAGAAATTATCTTTGTTTAAGTTAGTGATGACGCTAATGCTGCCGAGGGTAGACAGAATGCCACCCAAGGCAACCACATAAATTCCCGTCCCGACTGATGCGGGAATTATTGAGCTTCCGGAGTTGCTAATATTAGTCCCGTCGTAAGCGGCAAGGAAAAATAAAAGCAGGCCGACTATAAAACCGACAACAGAAGTCACTCTTGTATTTCTTTTCTTCGAGCTGTAAATAAAGATAACGGTAACAAGTAGCACCGCTCCCGCAATAGCGGTTATTTTTCCGTCCCCCGAAGAACCAGAAACCGAGAGAAAGCCCAAGTTAGCCCAGGACATAAAAGAACCGACAATGCTGAGGATTGCCCCGGCAATAAGCAATAACGAACCAACTGTCAACTTTTCTTTGAAGCCCGATGATGAAATTTCGTCTGCCATGATTGACCTCTTGTACGTTTGACCTTTTGTAGAAATACAAATCTATCGACGCCAGATTATCCCTGATCTTGCTCGGCTAGCAAAAGTTTAGCCTCTTTAAGGAGTTATTGTCAAAAGTTGTGTTTGAAGGAATCAGGCGGCGATCCTTCCCTGCCGAGCTCCATCAACAAATTTGACTCCTTCAATCACCTCTGCCATCATGTCTGATCAGTTGAGTTTGCGCCATTTCTTCTGAGCCGACTGGCAGAGCTTGAACGCCATCGCCAGCCTCGTTGCGCGTGAAAGACAGCCCTTGGTTTTGTATGTTCTGAGCTGCACGTTGGCGAAGGAGCATGGTAGAGATTTTGCCCATCAATGAATACAAATGCTCTTTTAATCTGAGGCTCTGGCGGCAAATTGACTCCAAAAAAATAACCCCGTACGAGGCCTTTCGGCATATCAGACGGGGAGCAAGTAAAACTATTATAAGCTTTATAAGCTTTTATTTTTTATTGTTAATCGGCAAGTTAAATTTACAGTTTAATTATACCTATTTCCCCGAAAAACCTCCCCGACGGCTGCAAAAATGGCTGTAATGAGCGATAAAACATGGCCCCGGGCCAATTATAAAAGCCCTATAAAATATCATGTTTGCAGGCTTTTTGTTCTGGAGCCGACGTGCGGAGTCGAACCGCAGACCTGCTCATTACGAGTGAGCTGCTCTACCAGCTGAGCTACGTCGGCAAGCGAGTGGCGAATGGCGGATGCTGAATGCTGGAAAAACCAATTTTATAAAAGACATTATAGACAAGGAATCCCCCGGGAACGAACCGGTAACCCGATGATTTCTCAGCGGATTTCTTCCGGTGGTTGCTGTCCTCGACAATGTCCTTTTGATTAGCTGTTCGCCAGTTCGCGGTAGAGATCGAGGGTTTTGGCAGTGGTCACTTCCCAGGAGAATAACGCTGCCCGGGCCTGACCCCGCTTGCGCATGCGCTGGCGCAGGTTATCATTGGTGAGCACTTCCGTGATGGCCGCGCTCAGGGCCGCCGAGCGGGGCGCCACCATCAGGCCGCCGTCGCCGACCACCTCCGGCAATGAGGAAGAATTGGAGCAGATTACCGGCGTGCCGCAGGCCATCGCTTCCAGCGGCGGCAGGCCAAAACCCTCATACAGCGAAGGGAAGCAAAACAGCGAGGCGCCCGTGTAGAGAGCCGGCAGATCAGGTTCCTCGATGAAGCCGGGGAAGTCAACCAGATCGCCGACGCCGCGGCGTCCGGCTTCTTTTTGTATTTCCTTCCAGTCCCCACTTTTTTCACCGGCAAGCACCAGTTTGTAATGTGACCTGATCTTTGATGATAGCGCGGCGTAGGCGCTGACCAGGGCGTCGACGTTCTTGTGCGCGATAAACTCGCCCAGCCAGAGAATGTTCGGCCGCCCGATTCCGTACTTGCTCAAGACCGTTTCTACTTCCCGCTCGCTCCGCGGGCCGAATTCATGGCCGACCCCGTCCAGGATCACCGAGACCTTTCCCAGCGGCAGATTGAAATGGGCAAGCAGATAAGACTGGGAAACCGTTGACACGGTAATGATATGGTCCGCCTTCTGAACGGCGTCGAGCAGCAGTCCTTTATAGGTGCGCCTGGTCCAGAAACTGGGAATGCTTTTCGGGAACAGTAACGGGATGATGTCGTGCGCCGTCACCAGCAGGGGGCATCGCAAATTATTGGGAGCAACGACATAGGGAGTATGAAAAAGCTGGCAGCCCGCCTTTTTAACAATCTGCCCTATTTTTGTCAGGCTGCGCGTAGAAAAAATTTCTTCATTGAGCGGCAGATGAATGAAATTATCAGCAGCGGGAATATGGGCTTTTGTTTGATCGTTGTAAAAGCAGACCACTTCCAGATCGGGAACCTGGGCAAACTGCTTCAGCAGATTGCGCGAATAGGTGCCTACGCCGCGCCAATCTATCATCCGTGCGTCAAAACCGATTCTCAAGCCTTCTCCTTGAATCGCCAGCAGATGCTTTTAATGATATCCCAATTTATGGGGGAATCTCACGTCCTTTCAAATTAATGCGGCCGCATCAGCGGATTTTCCGGCCCGCCGGTTGCTGGATTTCGAGGGCGTTTACGGTTAATCGGAAACGAATAAACGCCCGCGTTTTGGGTAAATTCTATATATCCGGTTCTTTCGGCAGACAGAGAGGGGGAGCCATGGCTGTTGCCGGAAGCGTGAAACGGTTTCTTGACGATCAGGGGCTTGATTACAAAATCGTTGCCCATTACGACGCGTTTACCTCTCTCGATGAAGCCCGGGCGGTGGACGCGGCGGCCGTTAATGTGGCAAAAACGCTGGTGATCAAATCCGGCGGGCGCGATCTGCTTGCGGTTCTGCCGGCTTCGGAACGCCTTGACTTGCACAAACTCCGCGACCTCCTGGGAGACAATCATGCCCGCTTTGCCAGCGAAGAAGAGCTGTGGCATGACTTTCCCCAGTTTGCCCTAGGAGCGGTGCCACCGCTGGGGGAACTGCTCAACCTGCCGGTTTATCTGGATCAGCGACTCGAGCAGGCGAAAGAAATCATCTTCCCCGGCGGGACGCACCGGGATTCGGTAAAAATGTCGGGCGAGGACTTCCTGAAGCTGGTGCGCCCGCAGGTCGGCGACCTGGCGCGGGAGCCGAGCGCGGAAATGCTTTATTAGGCATCTATTGACAAACGTGGCAGATCGCGGCGCGGTTGGGTCCGCCAGAGCACCACATACAGTAATATTTATCAAAAAATTTCAGCGGCGGGAAATCCCCGCTGCTCATGCCCTCGATCAACGAGGCAATATCTGCCGCCAGCTTTTCTATTACCGGAGGCGTAAAATCCTGCCGTATCTCAACCGGCTCGTCACCGCCGAGGTCAATCAGGACCACCCGGACCGGACCCGGCTGCATCCTGCCGGCAGCCAGAGCGTAGCACGCCAGTTGCCACCGGTAGACTTCCGTTTTTGGTCCCGCCTCCCCGCCGGCCTCTCCGGTTTTGTAATCGACCACCACGAAGCCGCCCTCCGCGGCAGCATCTGAACCGCCCGCCTCCAGGGGAAACATCGCATCTATCTGCCCCTGGAGAATCGTGCCGCCAACCAGGGTGGAAAAAACTGTTTCCTGCATGAGGGCTCCGGCTGCCGCCGCCTCAAGCAAGGCACCCGCCGCCGGAGTGCGGCGAAAATTGTCCATCCGGCGCCGCACGCGGGCGATATCATCGTCAGTCAATTTGACCGTTCCCCCGAAGGCTTCTCGCGATCTCTCTTCGATCATTTCCCTTTGGGGCAATTCTGCTTTGATAGACCGCAGATCCTTTTCCAGCATTTTGTGGACCAGCGATCCCAGTTGCGTTGCCGTAAGTCCGCCGGAATCGCCGCCGCCCGCGCTCTTGCTCTGGTAAACATCTCCCAGCCGCAGAACGCTGTCAAGATAAAACCGGCGGGGACAGTGACTGTATGTATCCAAAGCTGTGGGTGAGACAGTTGCCGGAATGAAGACGGAACCCCCGGGCAACCTGTTGATGTTTGAGTCAAGTTTGACAGGATCTGACTTGGGGGCAGCCGCGGGAGCGTCCGCGGCAGCCTGCGCCAACAGGGCGTCGGGATCAGCGCATACTGTTAACGATACGCTCACTTCATCGAGATCGTCAACGACGGAAATGCCATCCAGGCCGGGACGGTTGACCCGGTCCAGGCGGAGGCGGGCGCGAATCCATTCAAATGGCCGGACGTCTTCGCCCGTGGCGGCAGGTTTGTCGGCCGAGGCGGAGCCCGCCAGGATCAGATGCCGTTTGGCCCTGGTCATGGCGACATAATGGAGCCGTTTCTCTTCTTCAAGTTCACCACGCCTTTTAGCCTCTCCCAGTTCCTCGTAATCGAAAACCCTGGCGGCGTTCCGTCCGGGCCGCTTGAGTACCATCCCGATCTGCTTCGACCCCTCTTCGGTTCCTGCCAGCAGCAACGACGCCTTGCCGGATCCGCCTTTTTTTCCGCCAAGTTTCGGCAGCACCACCAGCGGAAACTCCAGCCCCTTGGCGCTGTGCATCGTCATGATCCTGACGGCGTTCACTCCTTCTTCAGAGATCGGCGCATCCGGCTCTCTCGCCTGAAGAGATTTCTGGTGCACGAGAAACTTGGTGAATGCGGCCAAGTCGCGTCCCCAGGTGGCTTCAAACTGAGCGGCCAGGTCAAGCAGTTTAACCAGATTGGCAAACTGCTGCCGTCCGGCAGACGCCTCGATAGCAGCATAATCATTAAAGTCTAACAACCGCCGGGTCGTGTCTCTCAGCGAGTGGCGGCGGGCAAACAGGCGCAGCTCTTCCAGCCGGGCGGCGAATTTATCCAGCCTGCCGACCTCGGTTTCAGCCAGATATTCCGACGCCAGCCCAGATTTGAGCGTGGGCCAGAAAAACCTGCCGGCATCCGGCGCATGCCGCAGCCAGTAAAGGGCATCATCGGATACGCCCACCATCGGCGAGCGCAGCACGGTCACCAGCGCCTCGTCATCCAGCGGGTTCAGAAGCAGCCGGAAGGCGGCGATCATGACGCCCGGCCCCAGCTGCTGGAAGTAGCTGTCGCCGATGGCCAGGTAGCAATCAATGCCGCGGCGCTTGAGCGCGTCCCGGTAAACCTCCGCATGCTTGCGGGTCTGGAGCAAAAGAGCGGCATCCCCCGGCGCATAACCCTGTCCGGGGCGGAAAAGCTGACCCAGCCTCTCGGCGATCAGCTCCGCTTCAACCTCCCGGGCTTCGCCGTCAAGCAGCTTCTTTTCCCGGCCAGGCGGGCGGACATCAACAAAGATCACCTCCACTCGCTGTTCTTCCGCCGGTTCGGGACCGGCGGCTGGAATCAGCTTCAGATACCGGGAGCCAAGCATGTTTTCGGCGTCAAACAGATGATCGACGAACCGGAGAATTTCGGGCTGGCTACGGAAATTTTCCAGGAGCGGCACGCGATAATCCCCTTTTCGGGCCAGCTCGTCTTCGCGGTCAAACAGCTCAATGCGGGCGTCACGGAAGCGATAGATAGACTGGTTGCGATCGCCGACTGTCATCAGGTTGTTCCGTGACAGCATCGACCCAATCTGATACTGCAACAGGCTTGTGTCCTGAAACTCGTCCACCATCACCAGTTTGAACCCAGCGCTGAGCCTGTCCCGAACCTCAACGTGACTTAAGAGCAAATCACGAACCAGCAGTGACAGGTCGGCAAAATCGAGCATGCCCCGCTGCTGCTTCAGATACCGGTATTGATCCGCGTACGATTTAAGCAGACGGTCCATCAACATAATCACTGGCTTTGCCTGCAGGGACTGCAGGTGAAGCAGGCACGCTTTGCGCGCCGCCTCCACCATTCTTGCTTCTTTCTTGACTTTTGGTGACCCCCTGGCGTCAATTTTTACCTTCTCAGATCGGAAGAGCACACGTC
>JAMDDD010000032.1 GCA_023489275.1 Actinomycetota bacterium | reverse complement strand
CAGCTCCGGAGCAATTTATTGCTTTATCTTTCGCTTGTTTTTTATGTTTTTGCCCTTTTTTCAATAGAGACCGCTTATGCTTTATGGCTGCTTATGCCTGCCTGGCTCTTTCTGAACCAGGCAGGCGCCTTGAGGGGCAGGGCTGTTTTTGCCATCAGAAAAACCTGGCAATATCCGCTCGTCGCCGCGATTGCGCTTGCCATACGCACGAAAGTGCTGAACGGAATCGGCGGCTACTACCATCATCATTCTGGAATCCATGATGCTTGGCTCAATACCATATCATTCCTGCACGATACCATTACTCTGTATCCGAGTATAAACATCCGGCATTATACCTTGCCAAGCGACAAGCTTTTAATCATCGCCGTTATCGGCCTGATCACTTGCGCTTTTCTCTTAAGGCGTAAAGCATTTGAATTCTTCAATCATTCCGATCGGGGAAAAACTATGGCCTTTCTTTTGATTTGGATCGTCATTATCTGGGCAGTGATAGTTGCAACCAGATCGTTCTCCGCCTACAACATGTATTTCCCAGCGATTCCCGCCAGCATTATTCTCTCATTTGTTCTGGCCGAAGGGCTGAAAAAAATTGTCCCGGGCAACACCCTGATTTTGAATCTTCAAGAGAGGTGGACTTACGGGCTCGCTGTGGCGTGCGTTGGTGTCCTGATATGCATATTGTCGATTCAATCAGAAAATTCGCGAAACTTTCTTGTTGATAACAGTTTAGCCAGATCACTTTACGCAAAGATTCAAAGTGCCATTCAAAGCAATCCGGGAGCCAGCAGCCTGGAAGTTGTCAACTATCCTGAGACAGTTACGGATTATTATGGCAGCGGCGCCATTGAACATGATCTGGAAACCAAAAACCTCGATTATTGGCTTGACGCCTCCGTTCCCGGCAGGAGAATCCGGGTGGATATCAAGAATTATGTGATCTACAACACGAAACCCGCATCGCTGAAATTTCGCGATCAGGAAGAAGGAAAGAATAATTCCCGCATCATCAGCCCCGTCTTTAAACGATCAACTCGTTAGCTCCAGCAACAGCAGCGCAACGTCATTTGTTTGTGCAGACGGCTCCTGATCTCTCGTTTGGAATCTATCCCAAAAGGTTGTTCGTAGCGCGGCCTTGAGATAGATTCTTAATCGTTGAACCGGCGCAGAAACACTACCGGTTCGGTAACCGACGCGAAAATCTCGCCGTATCCGATTTCCCCGGTGGGATCCTTCTTGTAAGGCAGAAAGACGTTCATGGACTGGCCGTCGAGATGCTCCAGGGCGATGCGGACAGCATCACTTTTTTCGCCGTCATCAGTCACCGCCACACTTACGTCAGAGCAGATGCCGGTGGCGCGATAATCTCCCTTGCTGGCCCCAATGATCAGGGTTTCCCGCAAGCGGTCGATCAGTTCTTCCGTGATCTTGTTCTGCTCATGGGGAGGGATGCCGATAAACTTGAGCCTTCCTTCCCGGCTGACGGCGGCGGCAAACGGATCAAATTCTCCGTGCTTGGACAGCATCTGCTGAGCAAACGGGATCACGGCGTTAAGCAGCTGCTCCAGCTCGGCCTCAGCTCTCCCCTCTGCCTCCCCCATTGATTGCATGTCATCCCAGCCCATCCTTAAGACCGCCTGTAGACTGACGCCTCCGCCATCAACGCCAGAGGCTCGGTATCCAGTTCCGCGGCCGCCGGATCGAGAGAGGCAACCGCCTGCCTGGCAAACACCAGCGCCTGACGCCGCGTCTCCTCGATGCCCCCGCTTGCCTGCACCCTCCGGCGAATCTTATCCAGCTCGGCCGGCGAAGGGTCCCGTTTCAGCATCGCCCTGATACCCGGATCAAGCTGCAGCGCCAGAATCAGCGGCAACGTTACCGTCCCGTCCCGAAGATCCGTCCCTTTTTCCTTCCCTGTTTCCTCCGGACTTCCTTCGAAATCAAGGATATCATCGGCAAGCTGGAAAGACAGACCCAGGTACTCTCCAAATTGCCCGACGGCTTCGATAACCTCTGGAGAACATCCGGACAGCATTCCCCCCAGGCGGCAGGCGGCGACAAACAGCCCTGAGGTCTTCAACCGGCAGCGCTCAAAGTACGACGCCGCCGCGAGTTCGTAGTCAAATTCTTCACACATCGGCGCCAGCTCACCACGGCTCAGATCAAGACTGGCCTGACTCAAAACGGAAACGGCGCCGGCGAAGCCGGTCTGCGCCAGCAGCTTGAAAGCGGCAGAAAAGAGATAGTCGCCCGCGGCGCCGCTGACGTGTTTGCCGTACCGTGCCAACAGGGTCGGCTGCCCGCGCCTTAAACTGGCGCCGTCAAGCACGTCGTCGTGCACCAGGGTAGCCATATGGACCAGTTCGACAGCGGCCGCGGCCAGCACCTGCCTCTCCCCGGCCTTGCTGCCCGTCCGGGACGACATAAACACAAGCAGCGGACGCAGCCGTTTCCCCCCCGCCGCCAGCGTCAGCGTGCACGGCTCCCCCAGCGGAGCCGCGGGACGTCCGGCAATTTGTTTCAGTCTTGACTCGCAGCGGTGCACCGGGTCCAGAAAGCGGTCCCAATACAGTTCCTTGAACTGTTCCATGGGACTGGTAACCGCCGATTGTTCAAGTCGCGCCATCGCTTGCTCCGTTATCTCACCGAGCCCCAATGCAGGGCAATAATGCTGCCGGCCAGAAGTTTGTAAGTTACGTCGGCGATGCCGGCGTCCTTCATAACCGCGGCCAGCGCATCGGCCGGCGGAAACCGCCTCACTGACGCCGGCAGATACCCGTAAGCGGCGTCGTTACGGGAAACCATCCGGCCAACCGCGGGCACCACCCGGTCAAACCAGACCCCGTAAAACTGGCGAAACGGCGTTCTTGTGGGTCTGGTAATCTCCAGGCAGACTACGCGCCCCCCCGGTCGCACTACCCGCCTCATCTCGGAAAACACCGCATGCAGGTCGGGAATATTGCGCACGCCAAAACCAACCGTGCAGGAGTCAAAACTACCGTCATCGAACTCGAGGCTGGTGGCGTCTCCCCAGCGAAAATCAACGTTGAGGCCGGCTCGCCCGCCCTTTCGCCGGGCCTCGGCAAGCATGCGGCGGCTAAAATCCACCGCGGTCACGGTACCGAGAGGACCGGCGGCGCGGGCCAAGGCAAAGGCGAAATCGCCGGTGCCCGAGCACACGTCCAGAGCAGAGCCGCCGGTTGTAAGCGCCGCCGCTTCGACGCCCAGCCGCCGCCAGCGGTGATGCATGCCCGCCGTCATGACGGTGTTCATCAGATCGTAGCGTCCGGCGATATCGCCAAACATCGCCCGCACGCGGGCGGGCTCGGGAAAGGATGAGGACGGGAATCCGGAAGAGGCTTTCAAATGCCCTCCCACCGCTTGAACAGCTGATGATCCGCTCCCAGCAAGTCCAGGACCTTCCCGGCAATAAAATCAACCAGGTCTTCAATCGACTGCGGATTATGATAAAAAGCCGGCGCCGCCGGCAAGACATGGCCGCCGGCCTGTCTGATCCGGAGCAGGTTCTGAAGGTGTATCTCGCTTAAGGGGGCCTCCCGCGGGACCACAACCAGCGGCCGCGCCTCTTTCAGGGCCACACCCGCAACCCGGTGGATCAGGTCGCCGGTGATCCCCGCCGCGATCGATGCGGCCGTTGACATGGAACAGGGGCAGACCGCGGCGCCGTCCAGAAGCGCCGTGCCGCTGGAATAAACGTGTCCGATATTATCCGGAAGCGCTACCTCGACGGCCTGGGGTGAAATGTCATGCCGTGAGAAAAACGCCTCCAGAACCTTTTCGCTGCCGGCGCCAAGAAGCTCCAGGCCGGCGCCATATTCTTCCTGCCGGATGACCTCGACGGCGCCGGCGGAAAAACAGACAGTAGTTTCGTGCCCGGCAGCAACCAGGGCGCGCAGCAGGCGCCCGCCATAGATGGAGCCGGAGGCCCCCGTTATTCCGACAAATATTTTCATATCACCGGTTCTGAACCTGTGCCAGCAGACACCTGCTGGACGGTCCCTTCGACAAATACAGCAAAAGCATTCCCGATTTTACCCCATCCGGCGTGTTAATCCGAGTTGACCGGTATTATTTTAATTTCAGCAACTCGATCAGTTGACGCGCATTGTCAATAGCATACCCCTTCCAATCATTATTAAAATACGCGTATACGACGGCGCCGCCGGCGGCAAAATCGCTGATCCGGCGGGCCCATTCCTCTAGCTCCGCATGGGAATAACGTCCGTCCGAGCCCCCGAAATGGAAACGGATATAGGTCCAGCCGGCAGTGAGGACGGGCGCCGACGGCAGCTCGGGGTGGACCGGAATGCACAGGGCCGCCTGCGCCCGTTCGAGAATGTCGTAAACGTCCGGGACAAACCAGGATGGATGACGAAATTCAAAGGTGTGGCGCCAGCCGCCCGGCAGGGCGCCGGCGAAAGCCGCCAGGCGGTCGTCATTGCGCTTGAAGTTGGGTGGTAACTGCCAGAGAACCGGACCCGCCTCAGCCTGCAAGATTGAAATCAGGTCAAAAAACCGGTCCACCGGCTCCCCTGTCTCCCCCAGCCTCTTGACGTGGGTCAGGTACCGGCTCCCCTTGACCGAAAACAGGAAATCAGGTGGAACCGAGTCACGCCAGCGCCGGACGTATTCCGGTTTGGGCAGGCGGTAAAAGGTGGCGTTCACCTCAACAGTATTGAAACTGCCGGCGTAGAAGCCCAGCCAGTCGGATTGCTTAAGCCCCTTTGGATAAAACAGCTCCCGCCAGTGGCGGTAATTCCATCCCGAGGTGCCGACCCGGATTTCTGGCACATCCCCCCCAATAAGAAAGTTTCAGTTTCTAGTTTGTAGCTTGTAGTATTTGGTTTTTAGTTTTTTCAGTAAGGTTTTTCCGCCAGCACAAAATCCTCATGGCCCGCCCTTGCTGCCCTGAGCGCCCAATCGGCCCGTTCCAGCAGGCCCGCGGTGTCGCTGGCATGATCAGGATACCCGGCGGCGCCGATGCTCAAGCCAACCGGCGGTTGACCTTCATCCCGCTTTAAAGCGCCGGCGATCGCCCGGCGAATCCGGCCGGCGGCTGAGGCCAGGTCGATGCTGCCGGCGCTTTCCGCGCCAAGATACGGCAGCAGCACGGCAAACTCGTCACCGCCATAACGGGCGACCACATCCGCGCCCCTCACATTTGCCTCCAGGCTGCCGGCGATATCCTGCAGTAGCCGGTCTCCCTGGACGCCCCCGCGCGAGCGGGTAAACTCCTGGAAGCCGTCGATGCCGATCAGCATCACCGCGACCGGCCGTCCGTGCCGGGCGCTCTTGGACATCTCCCGCGACACCACATCATAGAAGTAACGATGGTTATATAAACCTGTCGTGCTATCAACAAGCGACAGCCGCTTCGCCTCTTCCAGCAGCCGGGCGTTATCGAGCACCAGGCCCAGTTGGCGTGCCAGCGGCTCAAGCAGCTCGAGGTCATCGGTGCTGAACGCGTGCGCGCGGAAGCTGTTCAGCATCACCGCGCCGAGTACGGCCCCTTTCACCCTCAGCGGCAGGATCACGTATGACTTAACGCCTTCCTCCAATAGCAACTTGTCAATCTGGTATTCATCGCCGGTAATTTCATCGCGCATCAGCGAAACCCCGCTTTCAATCACATCTCCCACCGCCGCTGCGCCCAGAGGCAGGCGCAGCCCCTTGGCCAGCCAGGTTTTGGGAGCCTTGGTGCTAACCGCCAGAATCTCAATCTCGCCGGCTTCCGGGTGCCAGCGGACCAGGCTGGCGCCATCAAAATCCAGTATCGCCACCGCGTGTTGGATGAACGAATCATAGATGCCGCCGACATGATCCTGCGATACCAGATCCCTGGTGACGACCTCCATCAGCTCGATCTGACCCCGGTCGCGGCTGAGTTCGGTATTCAGCTTTACATTTTCTATTGCCGCCGCGATCCGGTCTGCTGCTACGCACAAGGAATCTCTCTCTTCGTCCGAGTAATGATGCGGCGAGAAAGTGCCGAGAGTTAGCATCCCCAGCGGCTGCTGCTTGCCGACCAGCGGCAGGCTGATCAGAGTGCGGACGTTGGCATTCTTTAGAAATGGCGCCACGAACCTGCTGTCAACCGTAAGGTCTTCGGAGATGGCAATGTAAGTGCCCGCGAAGGCCCGACCGACGATGCCTTCACCCACCTTGACCGTCAGCTCAGCCGCGCTTCCGGGAGCCAGCCCGTATGTGGCGGCCGTGCCAAGGGCGTCGCCGGCCGAGTCGGCCAGGGAGACGAATCCCATATCGGCGCCTACAACCTGGGCCGCCGATTCCAGCAGGTTTTGCATGACTTCGGAAAGATGGACCGAGGAAAGCGCTGCCTCGGAAAGCGCCACCAGTCCCGCCAGCTTCTGGCTGCGGCCCCGGGCTTCATTGAACGCACTCTCCAGTTGCTCCTCGCGCTCACTGAGCAAATAATTCATTGCCATAAAGTTTTCGGAAATCTCCCTGACCGGATCCTCCGTCGCATTCCGGTAAACCGGGCAGAGCTGGCAATCGTGGATCTTGCGGGCAAATTGCCCCTGGACCTCACCGCGGCAATAAGTGCCCGCGATCAGCCAGCAGCGGGCGTGCTCCCTGCCATAAACCGGGCAATCTTCCTTGTCACATTCGAGCATCCGCCAGCATGTAACCAGAACAGGATCGTGAGTACTCTGTATCCAGTGCCGTTCGGCGACTGCGGATAGCATCAACTCATTTATCCGCTTGCGCGCCGCTTCAAGGCGGCTGCCCCATTCGTAGACTGCGTTTTCGCTCCTGGCGATCAACGCCATCCCGGCGGCAATCAGCGGGATCAATACGACAAGAATCCAGTTGTGTGACTCGGGATAGAAAATCTCCAGCAAGTCGTGGATTATGAAGATAGCTGCGCCGATAAGGGCGCCCATAATCGCGTAACCAATCAGGCGAGATCTGCCAAAACCAATGTTCATTTTTCGTCTCCGCCGGGAAATAATCAATTTTCGCGCCCGCCGGCCCGCGTCCCGCCGGATTTTTTCAAACCCGCCTGACAACGAAAAAGCGGCTTTTTGCCTGCATTAAGCAATAAAATTGATTATATCAGTTTTCCAAAATGTTGCCATTAGTATATTTAATCACCGGAGGCTATTGACGATACCTAAGGGGGTATGGTATCTTTCTTCTTGGAAGAAAGGTGCCCAAACCTTTCAACCCCCCACCCCCCTAGTGGAAAGCCCCTGTGCCGGCTAGACAGGGGCTTTTTCTTTGCCTGAACCAAGTTCCAAGCTCAAAGCTCCAAGTCCAAAGTGGGAAAATTTGGCAACCAAATTCTGAAATATTGATCAACTTCTTGCTGAAGTGCATCCCGAATCATCATTTCAGAAAACTTTGGCCTATTTCTTTTCTATATCCAGCACCGCCAGGAAAGCGCGCTGGGGAATTTCCACGTTTCCTACCTGCTTCATCCTTTTCTTCCCCGCTTTCTGCTTCGCCAGCAGCTTGCGCTTGCGGGAGATATCGCCGCCATAACACTTGGCCAGCACATCCTTGCGCTTGGCCGGGATCGTCTCCCGGGCGATGATCTTCTTGCCGATGGCGGCCTGGATCGCCACCTCAAACAACTGCCGCGGGATCTCGGCCTTCAGCCGCTCGGCCAGCGCTTTCCCCTGGGCGAAAGCTTTGTCCCGATGAACTATAAGTGACAATGCATCCACCACCTCGCCGGCAATGATGATGTCGAGTTTGACCAGGTTGCTTTCCCGGTAACCATCCATTTCATAATCCAGCGAGGCATAGCCCTTGGTGCGCGATTTAAGCTGATCGAAGAAATCCAGCACAATTTCCGCCAGCGGCAGCCGGTAATGAATCTGCACCCGGTTGGACGACAGATACTGCATGTCCTCGAAATCGCCACGGCGCTCCTGGCAAAGTTCCATCACCGGTCCAACAAAGTCCCCCGGAACCAGAATCGCAACCTTCACGAATGGCTCACGCACGAGCGCGATCCGGACCGGATCCGGCATCTCCGCGGGACTGCGGACAACGATCTCGCTGCCGTCGGAGAGCTGGATATTATATTCGACGTTTGGTGTTGTTGCCAGCAGGTCCAGGTCATATTCGCGCTCCAGGCGCTCGCGGACAATGTCCATGTGAAGCAGGCCGAGAAAGCCGCAGCGGAAACCAAAGCCAAGCGCCTGCGAGGTCTCAGGCTCATAGCTGAGCGCGGCGTCGTTGAGTTTTAGCTTTTCCAGCGCGTCACGCAGCGCCGGGTAGTCGTCGCCATCGATGGGAAAGAGACCGCAAAAAACCATCGGCTTGGCCTCGCGGTAGCCGGGCAGCGGCGCCTGCGCGCGGCGTCCGGCGCTCGAGAGCGTGTCGCCTACGCGCAGATCCCGGACGGTCTTGATGCCGGTAATGATATAGCCAACCTCGCCGGCGGCCAGCGACGGCGCCGGCATCATGTTAGGCGAAAAGAAGCCGACCTCCTCGACATCGGCCCGCGTGCCCAGCTCCATGGCGACGATCTCATCCCCCTTGTGAAAGACTCCGTCGACTACGCGCACAAAGGCAATGACGCCGCGGTACTGATCATAAACAGAGTCGAAAATGAGCGCCCGCGGCGGCGCATCGGTGTCGCCGGCCGGCGATGGAATCCGGTTTACAATCGCTTCCAGCACCTCACCTACGCCTTCCCCCGTCTTGGCCGACACGCGCAGAACATCATCCGGATCCACGCCAAACAGCTCGGAGATGTCGCCGGCGACACGCTCCGGGTCAGCCGCCGGCAGGTCGATCTTGTTGAGCACGGGGATAATTTCCAGATTGTTGTCTATCGCCAGGTACGTGTTCGCCAGTGTCTGCGCCTGAATGCCCTGGGCGGCATCCACCACCAGCAGCGCGCCTTCGCAGGCGGCCAGGCTGCGGGAAACCTCGTAGGAAAAATCCACATGGCCCGGGGTGTCGATCAGGTGCAGCATGTAGGTGCGCCCCTCGGCGGCGGCATAGAGCACGCGTGCGGCCTGCGCCTTGATGGTGATGCCGCGCTCCCGCTCCAGGTCCATCATGTCCAGCATCTGATCGGTGATATCCCGGCCGCTGACTGTATTGGTGATTTCGAGGATGCGATCGGCCAGCGTCGACTTGCCGTGATCGATATGAGCGATAATAGAAAAGTTTCTGATCAGAGACTGGTCGGACATGAAAAAAGTGCTTCTCCCTGTGTTGAAAGGCGGCTGCGCCGCGTCATCAAGCCGCTTAAATCAGGAATAGATTAGCAGATATGGATTTGCCGAACGGCAAGCTGTCCCCTCTTATAAAGATGCTTTTTCGGCGAAAAATCAAACCAAAGTTGTATGTCGCATCGTTGTCAAATCTGATAACATTAAATTTGGGGTACCCCAGGGGGCCTGGGTTGTTATGTAATTAATTTGTGCCATGCTTCCTTCGCTTTTACCAGTCCTCGCGGTCACGCTCTTTTCTCCCTTTTTCTCAGAGTGGCCAACAGCTTCAGTTCTGGCATCTTCATCATCCAGGCCAGACCCATAAACAGGGCGGAGGTTGCCGCAAGCGACACGGCGATAGACAGGATCTGCGCCACCACGGCCCGCCCGATCTGATGGTCAACTCCAAACCAGATCAGGTAGCCAATGCTGATCGCCAACATCGAAAGCACGGTCACTCTCGCGGCCGAGCCGAGCAGCTCTGAGCCGCTGATGCGCGTCAACTCCCGCCGCATCAGAAACAAGAGCACAAAAAACGTCAGGGCGGACACTACCGACGTGGAAAGGGGAATGCCGCCCAGGCCAAACGGTTTGATAAAAAGCCAGTCCAGTAATGCGTTAATTCCCAGGTTGGCAACTGCCAGAATTGTGGGAATCCACGGACGGCTGAGCGAGAAAAACCCGCGGGTAAGCAGGGTGCTGCCACCGCTAAAGGCGCTTCCAAGCGCAAAGAAGAACAGCGCCGACGCCACCACTGAAGTGTCGTTACCGCCAAAGGCGCCGTGCTGGTATGCCAGCCGCACGAGTGGCTCGGCCATGATGAGCAGAAAGGCGCTGGCCGGTATCAGCACAAAAAAGATCATCCGCAAACCCAGCGCCAGCATCGAGCGGAAGTCGTCCCGCCGGTTTCGGGCCGCCATCCGGGATAGCGTCGGAAACAGCACCGTTCCCACGGCGATTGCAAAAAGGGATTCCGGCAACTGGTAAAGCCTGAACGCGTAATTCATTGCCGCCACCCCTCCATTGCCCAGAAAGGAGGCAAATTGCACGTCAACAACCTGGTTGAAATTTATCAAGCCGATGCTCAGGCTTACAGGCAGCATTAAAGCTCCAACTTTACGCACGTGTGGATTGCGCCAGGCCAGGCTCCAGCCCAGCCGCCCGTTCCGTCCCTTTAGCCCCGGCAGCTGAATGACCAGCTGCACCATCGTGCCCAGCAGCACGCCCCAGGCCATCGCGTCGATGCCGTAACGGCCGGCCGCGAGCACTATTGCCAGCACGATTACCAGATTCCAGGCAATCGGCGCCACCGCCGGCAAGGTGAAATGATCAAAGGAGTTAAGAACGGAAATAACCACGCCGGTGATAGCCAGGATGACGACGGTCGGAAACAGGAGCCTGGACATGTGCACAATACTGTTCATCATGACCGGATCGTGGCGATAGCCAGGGGCGAATATAATCATGATCTCCGGAGCAAAGGCCATCACCAGAACGACAAGCGCGCCCAGGACCAGAATCATCAGCGTCAGGACGGTGCGCGCCACCAGCCAGGCCTCCTCGCGCTTGCCTGTCTCGAGCAGCCCGGCAAAGACCGGGATCAGGGCCGCGCTGAGCGCCGCTTGCGACACCAGGATCTGGATCGTATTTGGAACCAGAAAGGCAACATCGAAGGCGCTTTTTTCCCGCCCAACTCCAAAGTAGGCAGCGGCGGCAATCTCGCGGACGTAACCAAAGCCGCGCGAAGCGGCGGTGGCGGCAATGACAATCATGGCGGCCGCGGCCAGCCGCCGGCCCGCCGGCGCGGCCTCAGCTCCCGTTACCGGATTTAGAGACAAGTGGGACCTTCTCCCTTGACGCCTGAATTTAATCCACGACTTGTTCTCCGCAAGGCCGGGGCTTCCTCCGGAAGCGGAAACGTAATGTTTTTTCCATCAGTCAAGGGCAGCAAGATTAACCTATGTTTATCATTCCATTGATCGGCGATATAATTATATTGAGTCCCAAGAAAAAGAGATGGGCTGAAACTCTTTCCGGCAGATTGCTGGAATGGCGATTTTATCGGACCGTCAGCAACCCTCACTTGGGACTCTCGAATGCCATAACAAGCATTTAACTAGCGGCTTTTCATCCGCCCGTTTCCATGCCGGTAGAATAGGGCAAGCTGGCCCGCCCGGCAACATGGTTGATTTCCGGTTTCCGGTTTCCGGTCCCGGAAACCCTGCCCGCCAACCGGGAAAACTGAAAAAGGGATTTACAAAAGAATGCATTTCTGAGTCACATTCGGATGCCCGCTCCTTTCAGCCTGATTCTTGGCTTTGCCATTATCTTACTGGCGGCTGCAGTGCAAGGGGCCGCCGCTTTTGGGTTCGCCGTCGTAGCCGTCCCCCTGCTGCTCCTGATGATGCCGGCAGCCGATGCCGTGATTACATGCCTGATTCTCGGGCTTTGGCTAAATCTGCTGATGATCCGGGATGAGCAGCGACATATCGACTGGCAGGAAATCAAAACCCTCATCCCGGCCTCCGCGGTTGGCGCCGCCGCTGGCGTGCTTCTGCTTAAAAACCTGAACGGCCCCGCGTTTAAAACCGCGCTGCCGGCCGTATTCTTGTTTCTGTCGGTCATGATGATGATCCCTCATCGCCGGGCGAAAACCAGCTCCCGGCCGGGGTCAGAATCTGTGCCGGCAGGTAATTCGGGGCAAGACTGTGTGAAAGCGCCAGGGGCAAGGACGCCGGAGGAAAATGCCCGCAGTCGCACCAGTGAGGTGCGCCGAGGACTTTTTGCGCCAGGAACGCAGTCCCTGGGATTTGCCGCGGGCCGCGGCAGGATCACCCACCGGGATCGACTCTTAAGGCACGTCGCCGGCGCCTCCAGCGGCCTGCTGATGGGATCAACCAGCATGGGCGGGCCACCGGTGGTGCTTTATCTTACCGGGCGGCGCCTGGCCAAAGGCACACTTCGGGGAACGCTGGCCTTGTTTTTCGCTATCGGCAACCTGTTTGCCCTCGGGTCTTTTTTAGTGGCAGGAATGATAACCGGCGAGATGGCCGTCCGGGCGCTGCTGCTGATCGCGGCGGTGGCGCCGGGATTCTTCATCGGCCGGCAGCTGGCTTCGCGGCTCGACAACAACAGCTTCCGCCGCCTGGTTCTGATCGCCATGATCGCGATGGCCGCGGCAGAAATATGCCTTAATCTGGCATAGCCCTGAGCCTGTCCCGGCAGGTATTTGTTCTTCATCAGTCATCATGTCATCGCGGGATTTGACGATAATTTATGGTAGAGCCCCGGGAGGTCGCAACTCGGGCCAAGGGAAAACTCCTCCGGCTGGAAAGACGGCACAGGAGTCCGTCAGTGGATAATTCGGGTTAATGAGGAGCGGTGTAGGTCCCAGGCCAAAAGACCAAGATCACCCGGGGCTGCTTGCTATTTGCATTTCACCCGGCCGCGTCAGCCGGCCTTGAGGCTTATCCTGTATTTTTGTAACCTGGGCTCAGCTTTTGGGATATGTCGAGTCAATTATCTGCTCCAGGTCAATATCCCAGGTCAGATCCTCGTCAAAATTACCGGTCTTTCTGGCCACCAGGCTGACTCCGAGGTTTGCCGGCTCCCGGTGCATGTTCATCAAGGCGATTTCTTGGCCGAAGGGCAGCACCATACACGGCAGCCCCTCACTGCACCGGACCAACTCAAATCCGGTGTGCTCGTTCAGGAGCACCTTGAATGCAGCCTCGGAATACCTCCAGAAGTCCCAGGGCAGCGCATGAGGCGGCCAGACCGGGTGTGTGGAGATAAACAAAAGCCCGCCGGGCTTCATTACTTTGTTAATTTCCAGAACCGCCTTCCAGGGAATCGCCAGATGCTCGAGCACGGAAATCATAAAAACAGCATCAAAGCGTTCCGCCGCGAAATAATCGCCCAGCCGGTGAATGTCTCCGACGACATCGACATCCCCTGCTTCCAAAATGTCAAAAACGACGTAATCTCCGGGAGCGGCAAAGCGCTGCCTCTGGTTAACCTTTCTGGCTCCCAGTTCCAGGATGCTGGGGGACTTCATCCTGTCCACTTCCTCAATAAAATGCGTGAAATTGAGATGATATGAATCAGTTGCAGTATCAACTTCGTAAAAAGGTTTTTCAACCAGCTCCGCCAGCAGCGGCTGCTTGTCAAAATTCTCCAGCACAAACCGGATCAGCTCTCGCTCCCGGGCGATCTCCTGCAGGCTGGAACCATCGCCGTTACGGCTTTCCAAAACGCACTTGACGAGCTCCAGCTCATGCGCCGTGTCGCGGGGATGCCGGTGGCGCCGATGCCGGCAGCGGAAAACGGTATCGACCAGCTCCAGCTCGCGCCGCGTGTCCGCCCCGTAAAAGGGCTTTCGGAGAATGTCCAGGACCAGCGACCTCTGGTCGGCCCTGGGGTTCATCAGCACCCGTGCCGCCTTGAGCGCGAAAAGATTTCTGGCAATAACTCGTTTGATTGAAAGGGGAATTTTCATGGGCTGCACCAGGACCTTTGTCGGCCACGATGGGAATGACGGGTTTTTCCGCCGGTCACATGAACCAATTGACGCCTCAAGTTTAACCCAGCCGGCTTAAATTGTGAATCATGGCCGGCGGGATCATCTCTAGACAGGCAATCAGATCCTCATCGCTGGAGGAAAACGGTTACCCTCCACCGGCCGACTGCATCTGGTTCAGGGTGTTTTGCAGCGCTTTCAGCTCGCTGCCATAAGTGGCCCAGTCACCCTGCTGCTCGGCCTGAATCGCCTTGCTGTACTCGTCAAGCGCCGTGCCCGCCAGAGCCTTCAGACTCTGTGAAGCCGCCGGCGCGGCCGGAGCGGCGGCCCCCGGAGGCCGGGCGGCCACACCCGTGACGGGCTGGCCGAAAATACGCGCCAGCGCCGCTGCCAGGTCATCTTCCATGACAACCTGGTCTCCATACGCCACCAGCACCCGTTTCAGCTCCGGTATCTGCCCGTTGGAAGCGCGCAGGTAGAGCGGCTCCACGTACATGATCGATTCCTTGATCGGGATCACGAGCAGATTGCCGTAAATTACCTGACTCCCGCTCTGGTTCCAGAGAGTCACCTGCTGCGAGATCGTCGGGTCCTGGTTAAACCGGGCCATGATCTGTTGGGGTCCGTACACCAGCTTGTCCTTGGGGAAGTTAAACACGAGCCGCTGCCCGTAAACGCCCGGATCCGACTTTGCCGCCATCCAGGAGATCATGTTGTCCTTGGTGTTGGGCACGAACGGCTGCAGCAGCATGAACTGCTCCTGCGTCTCGCCCGGCAGACTCATGATCGCATAATAAGGCGACATGTCAGTTCCATTTAGCTGAGGGATGCTCCACTGGTCTTCCTTGTTGTAAAAAACTTTTGGATCGGTCATATGATAAGTGGCATACATCTGTGCCTGGGCTTTGAAGATATCCTCAGGATAACGAAGATGGGCTCTCAGCTCGGCCGGCATCTTGTCACCCGGCGTGAACAGGCCCGGATAGATGTTCTCGTATGTCCGGATTACCGGATCTGAATTATCGACGACGTAAAACGTGACGCTGCCGTTATAGGCATCAACAACCACCTTTACCGAATTGCGGATGTAATTGTATCCGCCGGGCGCCGGCTGCGAGTATGGATAGCTGTCGCTGGTCGTATAGGCGTCCTGGATCCAGTAAAGCCGGCCGCCCACCAGCACCAGATATGGATCATGGTCGTAGGTGAGGAAGGGTGCGATATTGCGGATGCGGTCGCCGATCTGACGATGGATCATGATGCGGCTCTGGCTATTGATAGTGTTGGTGGCCAGCATCTTCAAACTGGCAAACCGCCAGCTGAAAGCCAAGCGATGCCAGAGATTGCCGATGTTGATGCCACCGCCGCCGCTGTAGCTTGTATAGACATTTTGATCACCCTTGGGATAATCAAACTCCTTGGTGCTGCTGTCGACGATGACATAATTGTTGGCCTGCTCGCCGTAGTAAATCGCCGGGTTGGTCACGTTCAGCTCCGGGGTGGAGCTCTCCGGCGGCAGGTTTTTGATCAGCAGTTGCGGCAGCCCTTCCGCGCTTACCTGGGCCACCTGGCTCATCGCCAGCCCGTAACCGTGGGTATACACCAGGTGCTGGTTCTGCCAGGTTTTTGCCTCTGCGGGAAGGCTGCTCACGTCCAGCTCCCGGGCTGACAGCATTACCTGCGTTTCCTTGCCGTTGATGGTATAGCGGTCCACGTCCACATCCGGGAAATTGTAATAGAGGCGGATGGCCTGGATCTGGTTGTAGGTCTGCCCCAGGGTGTCCGGCTCCCACAGCCGGATGTTGTTGATCGTGGGGGTATTTGCCTGGATATCGGCCGCCGTCAGCGTGTTGTCAGCGGCAAAGGGCTTGTCCTGAATAGTGTTTAAGCCGAACGCTTGCCGCGTGAAATCGATATTGTCTTTGATATATGGGGATTCCTTGACCAGTTCGTTCGGCGCCACCTCGTACTGCTGGACGATAAAAGGATAGAGAATGCCGGCGAAAATCGTCGTGACGATGATCAGGGAAATGGCCGCGATCGGGAGCTTCCAGCCGCGAAAATGGATATTGATCAGAAATAATATCCCCGATACAATTGCCACCGCAAACAAAAACTTGAAAACCGGCAGTTGCGCGTGCACATCCGTGTAGCTGGCGCCGAAGACGACGCCGCGCGAAGAGAACATCAGCGTATAGCCCTTAAGCAGGTAGCCGAAACCCAGCGTGAACATGATCAGGCCCAGCAGCACCGACAGGTGCCCCTTGACGTGCGGAGCAAAGTTGAGCCTGTCCTTTTCCCAGTTGATGGCGTAGTCGAAAAAGTGCATCGCCGCCGTTGCCAGAAAGGCCAGAATCAGGGTCCACCAGGCAAATGACTGCAGTTCCCGAAGCAAGGGCAGCTTAAAGACATAAAAGCCGACGTCGTGGCCAAAAACGGGGTCCTTAATATGAAACGGCGCCCCGTTCAGAAATTTCAGCAAGTCGAGCCAGGCGCTGCCAGCGGCGGCAATCGCAATCAGTGTCGGCAGCAGCAGTCCCACCGGTATCAGCACCCGCAGGAGCCGGTCCGGGATTGGCATGCGCTCGATGATCTCGGTTTTGCGGTCTAGCTTGAACCGGGGAGACATCTTTCGCGCCAGCAGGACGTTGCCGTAGATGACGGCAAAGAAGATGGCGCCCCCGCCCAGGCCAAGGCCAACCTTGGTCAGCAGGGTTTTCCAGAAAACTCCCTTGTAGCCGACTTCTCCGAACCACAGCCATTCGGTGTAGAGATAGACGCCGCGGCCGAGAAAGACCAGCAGCAGAAAGACGATAACCGCAATCGTCACCCAGGGCCACCAGCGGCGGCGTTTCCTGTTTCCGGGCCGGATCGGACGGACTTTTCCCGGTGGCTGCTCCGAGCCAAGATGAAAGCGGCGGGAGAGATACTCCCAGAATTTGGAAAAGTCATATTCCGGCTGATTACTGTTCATCTGCAAGCATTCTTATTTTGTGTTATTATTCGCCACTGCGTATTTATTTCACATTATTTAGTGCTCTGGCAAATCGGGTCGGCTTTTACCGTGGAGCGGAGCAGCGAGCATCCGGAGTCTTTATTGGCAAATATCAAACAGCAGCGCAAACGAGTAAAGATCGCCGCCCGCGAGCGGCTGGAAAATCTCCAGTACAAGTCCCGGATCAAGACCATGTTCAAGTCGCTGTCACTGGCGGCGGCGGAAGACAAGGACAAGGCCCAGCAGCTGGCGCTGGAGCTGATTGCGCTCATCGACCGCGCTGCGGGCCACGGCGTGCTCCATGCCAATAACGCCGCCCGGAAAAAGTCACGTGTAACTGCGATCATCCAGCTGGCGGAAGGCGTTTCAAAGCCTGCGGGGCCGGCAACGACCGAGCCTAAATCAGGCCAGAGCAAGGCCGATTCGCGGTCGGAGCGCACGGCCGCCAAGCAGTCGAAGAAGGAAGAAACAAAAAAGAAACAGGCCATCCGCGCTGAAGCCGCGGCAAAAGCCGGTAAGAAAGCCGGCGAGGCGCCGCCTGCCGGAGACGAGGCCGCCGCTAAAAAAGCGGAGGCTGAAACTCAGGATCAGGTAGAGGCTGAACCTTCTGAGGCTGAGTCGTCCGGTGAGACTTCCGAAGAAACCGGCAAGCAGACCGATGCCGAGCCAGCAGGGACTGCCGCGGAAACGCCGGAGAAAGAAGACGGCGAAGGCGAGTAATAACCTCGTTGGGGGCCGGCCCGATCCGCTTCTCCGGACGCATCCATACTTGATCAGGGAAAGCGCGCGCGCCAGGCGCGTCCGGCTCAAATATACCCTCGATAATGGCCTGCTGGTGATCGTTCCGCGCGGTTACGACACCGCGCGCATTCCCGCCCTCGTCAACCGGGAAAACGCCTGGATTAGCAAAGCCGCAGCAGAGATCGAAGCCCGCCGCCAGGAGCTCGAAAACGAGCCGCCGGCCCTGCCGCGATCCATCCTTCTGCGGGCAATCGGTGAAGAGCGGAGCGTCGTTTACGCAAACGGCCGCGCCAGCCGGGCGCTGGCGCGCGAGACGCCGGACGGTGTAAAGGTCAGCGGCTGCCCGTCCCGGGAGGAAGCCGCCGCGGCTCTGCGGCGCTGGACAGCACGCAAGGCCCGCGCCGCCCTCCCCCCCTGGCTGATCCAGGTAAGCGCCGAGCGGGGATTGCCGTTCGCCAGAATAGCGATCAGAAGCCAGCGCACGCGCTGGGCCAGTTGCTCCGCCAGAAAAACTATCAGCGTCAACCAGAAGCTCCTGTTCGTGCCGGCGCTGCTGGTTGAATATGTTTTCATTCACGAGCTTTGCCATACGGTGGAACTGAATCACTCCCCCCGGTTTTGGAAACTGGTAGCCCGTCACGAGCCTGATTTCCGGCGGCTGGACCGTGAGCTTAAAGGAGCCTGGCGCTACGTCCCCTGGTGGGCTTGTGAGCCAGGTAAAGGCGAGCTAAACGAAAACCACTGGCTCCGGCAGCGGGAGGCCCGCAGGGACCCCGTTTAGCTCAGCATCCTCTCTGCCCTCGTGACCGCGCGCATCAGGTCATGCCCCCCTGCCAGGGCGCCGGCAAACAGGTCGCCGGCCGCCGTCAGCCGCGCCGGCGTATTTTCCATCGTGAAGTCCGCCGGCCTCAGTCCCGGTTGAACCTCATCCCATTTTAGCGGCGTCGATACCGGCGCTCCCGTGCGGGCCCGGACCGAGTACACCGAGGCCAACGTCTTCCCTTTTACGTTTTGCATGTAATCGAGGTACAGCTTGCCGCCCCGCCTGGATACCGAGGATTCCAGCGTGATCAGGTCGGGACGCTCCTCGCGGCAAAGGAGAGCAATAATCTTTGCGAACTGGCGGCACTGGCCATATGTGTACGCCGGCCTGATGGGTAGGTAAACATGCAGGCCGGTAGCCCCCGAAGTTTTCGGATAGCCGGTGATGCCAAACCGGTCCAGCTGCCGCTTCACCAGCAGCGCCACCTGGATGCATCCCTCAAAATCATCAGGGTCGGACGGATCCAGATCGAGCGCCAGGATGTCGGGCCGGTCCAGCTCTGGCAGCGCCGACAGCCAGGGATTCTGCGAGATGCAGGCCAGGTTGGCCAGATAAAGCAGCGTTGATACGTCGTCACAGATAATATAGTCTATGCTCTCGCCGGTGTCCGCATGTTTAATCCTCCTGGTCCTGATCCAGGCCGGGGTCTCCGGAGCCGCCCGCTTCTGGAAGAAAAAGGGGGCGCCGGCGCCGTTGGGGTAGCGTTTCAGGCTGAGCGGCCGGCCGGCCAGATGCGGCAGGATGAAGCCGGAAACGCGAAAGTAATAGTTGATCAGATCAAACTTGGTATAGCCTTCCCGGGGCCATATTGGCTTGTCGAGATTTGTCAGGGTCAGGACCCTGCCGTCCAGCGAGATTAATTGAGTGCCGCGGCCGGGAACGGGCAGCGGCGGCAACAACCCCGGCCCGCGGTGGGGACGCTCGCCGGGACCGGCTCCTCGCGCATCATCAGCCCGCGGTTTCTCCCCGTGGTGGCGCATAGCCTCAGCCTGCCAGCCGTGTCTCTTCCCGGACACAATCCTCAGGCCTCACATCATTTCTTAAGCCCAGAAAAACCGGCTGGCGCAGCACGCCATCGCGGGTCCACTCGGCGAATTTTACCTGCGCCACCAGCTCCGGCTTCAACCAGTGGGCCGGCTCGTTCGGCTGCGGCGCGTCCCGGAAAGCCGGAGCCGCCACTTCCAACGGCAACATCAGCGCAAAGAGCCGCCGGAGCCACTCCTCGGAGAATCCGGTGCCGACGTGACCGGCATAGACAAGGTCTTTCCCCTGGTAGAGCCCCAGCAGCAGGGCGCCGAAACGGGCCCTGTCGCCCCGCGGCTCGGTGAACCCGGCGATGACGAATTCCTGCTCCTGAACCGCTTTTAGCTTGAGCCAGTCGCGCGAGCGTTTCTGCCGGTACGGGCTCTGCTTGCGCTTGGCGATGATCCCCTCGAGCCCCAGCTCACGGGCGGCGTTAAAAAAAGCCTTGCCCCCGGATTCGATCCGGTCGGTGTGGCGCAAGTACTTGTGGGGGATAAATACGCGCTCCAGAACTTCCTTCCGCCGCTGAAGCGGCAGCCCGGTCAGGTCGCGACCGTTTAAATAGAGGAGGTCGAACACATAGTAGAGAATCGGCGTTTCTTTGGCAGCCCGCTTGATCTCTCGCTCATCCGTGAGATTCATTCGTCCCTGCAACAGCTGAAACCGTGATACTCCCCGCACGTCGACCGCGACGATCTCACCGTCAATGACGATCTCCTGAGCCAGAAACATCTTGCCGAAGTTGGCCAGCTCCGGGTAACGAAACGCCTGTTCCTTGCCGTTGCGGGACCTGATGGCGAGCGAACCGTCTGCTCCCAGAAAAGACACGGCGCGGACGCCATCGAACTTAACTTCGAAGATGAACTCGGGAGAATCGAACGGTTCCGCCGCCAGGAAAGACTGCATGGGCGTGATCCGGGCCGGCATCGGCGCCGCCCTTCCTTCATCCGCCAGGTCGGGGTTAAGCAGCTCCGTCTTGTTGAGAATGATCAACCAGCTGTTCCCCTTTCCTTTCATGTGAATCAGACTGAATTCGCCGCGGACCCGCTCGCCCATGAGGACGATCGTCAGCACTCCCTTGTCCAGCGCCCCCAGAGGATCGGCAAAAGTCTCGTAAGTGCCCCGGTCCCAAATCTCAACCTTGCCGGCGCCGTACTCTCCCTCGGGAATCTCCCCTTCGAAATCGAGATATTCCAGTGGATGGTCCTCCACTTGCACGGCCAGTTTCTTGCGATAATGCGGCGTGGCGACACACTTGGGACAGGCCCACGACTTGAGCACGCCACCCATCTCCAGACGCAGATCGTAATGGATGTGGGTAGCATCGTGTTTCTGGATAACAAAACGCGGGGTGCCCGCCGCCCCGAGAATTTTTTTCGGCCGGGGCTCGGGCGTCACCGCAAAACGGCGCCGGCGCTCGTATTCGCTCAGGCTCACGATGCCCGCCGCCGGCGTTTGGGCGCCGCCCCCTTCTTTTCCTCTTCCTGGCGGGCGATGCTTTTTTTCAACGCGTCCATAATGTCAACCACCGGCGCGAGCGGCGCCAGCTCGGGCACAGCAATCTCCCTGCCTTCGATCTTCTGATTGATGATTTTCAGCAGCTCATCCCGGTACTCATCCCGGAAGCGGGCCAGGTCAAACGCCGCCGTCATCCTCTCCATCAGCCCCTCCGCCAGCTCCAGCTCGCCGCTGTCCAGCACGACATCTTCACCCGGGAGATCCAGGTCTTTTGTGCTTCTGACTTCATCTTGATAATAAAGGGTTTCCAGCAGCAGGGCGCCGTCTTTGGGTCTCAGCACAGACAGATGCTGCTTTTCCCCGAGCGAGAATTTTGCCAGCGCCGCCTTGTTTTGCCGCTCCATCGCCGCCACCAGCAGGCGGAATGCCTTCTGGCTGGTCTCCACCGGCGCCAGGTAATAAGACTTTTGATAATAGATTGGATCAACTTCATCGATATCGAAGAAGTTGATAATCTCGATGGCCCGGCCCTTCCTGATGGTGACCGCTTCGAAATCCTTATCCTCCATCACCACAAACCGGCCTTTTTCGAACTCATAGCCATTGACGATTTCGTCACCCGAGAGGGTCTTGCCGTCATTGGGGCAGACCTTCGCGTAATTGATCGGCGTATTGTCAGCGGCATGAAGCTGCCGGAACGAGACGCTCTTTCCCCTCGTCGCCGGATACAGGCTGATGGGAATATTTACCAGCCCGAAGCTGATCGGACCGGACCAGATGGCGCGGGGCAAAACGGCCTCCTCTTCCTTTTTGTTTTCCGTTACCGCCTTTATACCGAATGGCGCGGGCGGCGCGATTCTCATTCTTGCTGGAAATCTTTATATTCCCGCAAGGACAGGCTTCTAACAGCCGTAAAAAGCCCCGGGAAAGAGGCTCTTGGTATAAAATATGCTTGAAGCAAAGCTCGGGCCCTTCGCTGCCCGGGTGCGTTGTCTTCTCACCGGGGATCAAAGGCAATTAACTAACAGAGATCAAGTTGATGGAAAACCTGGAAAAGTTGCTTAAGGAAAAAAAATTTGGCGAGGTTTCAGATCTGCTTTATCAGGACCGGCAGGCGGTCGTGCGGGAACTAATCAGCTATCTTGAGATCTCCGATGATGACACGCGCCGCGGGATTCTCAACGTGCTCGGCCGCTTTGGCTTCGATCATCCCGAGGACGTCTACGCCTACACCGGCAAGATCATGAAAGTCCTGGAGGAAAACACCGTCCTGAAATCGGAGGGAGCCTGCGCCCTCGGCAATCTCGTCTTCAACTACCGCGACAAATCGGAAGAAGTCCTGCCGATGCTGAAGGAGATGCTGGCCGATGCGGATCCGCTCGTCCGGCAGGACGCCGCTTACGCCCTGGGCAACATCGGCTTTAACTATCCGGATCTGGTGGAAGACCGGATTCCGGGGCTGGTCCGGATGCTCGACTCCAGTGACGAAGACGAACGGGAAGCCGGCGCCCACGCCCTCGGCAAGATCGGCGTCAACTCACCGGAGCTGATCAAGGACCAGACGCCCAAGCTGGTGGCGGTGTTAAAACATGCGAAAGAGACAAGTTGCGGCGGCGTCGTTTTCGCCTTCGGCGCTCTTGGTTTCAACTATCCGGACCTGGTTAGCGAGCATATGCCGCAGCTGATCGGCTACCTGAAAAGCAGCGACCCGACCGTGGTGAAGAACGCCATCATGGCGATCGGGATTATCGGCATGAGCAGTCCGGGCCTGATCGAGGACGCCATCCCTTACCTGGAAGAGCTGTCCCGAAGCAAGGATATGGAGATCGGCCTCAACGCCAAGGTCGCCATGTCCAGGATTGGCAAGTAAGAGGTTGCGGGCTGACGCGGTGGGTCGCTATCCCTTCGCAAGCATCTCGTCAAGTGTTCCTGACTTGTCAAGGGCCGACAGATCGTCAAAACCGCCAACATGAACGTCGCCGATAAATACCTGCGGCACCGTCCGGCGGCCGGTCTTTGCTTCCAGCTCATCGCGGCTGTCCGGAGTCAGGTCGATGTTGATCTTGTTGATCTCGCTCGCGCCCTTGCTGATAAGCAGGCGCTCCGCCGCCTGGCAGTACCGGCAGGTTCTCGATGCGTACATTGTGATTTTTGGTGTCATTTCTCCAGCTTCAGGTTGGCTCTGTTCCAGGCGATGATGCCGCCCTTGAGATTATATAC
The DNA here is from genome assembly GCA_023489275.1 of Actinomycetota bacterium. Taxonomy (GTDB): domain Bacteria; phylum Actinomycetota; class Thermoleophilia; order BMS3ABIN01; family BMS3ABIN01; genus JACWAD01. Next base: position 18,267 of record JAMDDD010000032.1, on the reverse strand, counting down.
GTTATCGAAGCCATTTTTGGAAAGCAACATGCTGGCCGAGGCCGAGCGACGGCCGCTGCGGCAGTTTACGATGATCGGCCGGCCCTTGTGCTTCTCCAGCTCCTTGATGCGCTTTCCCACCTGCCGCAGGGGGATGTGCTTTGCCTTGGGAATCCGGCCGGCCTTAAATTCGCTCGCTTCCCTCACGTCAACTACGAGCGCTTTTTTCTCTTTAATCAGCGCCATCGTCTCCCGGGCACCGATCTCCCTGACGCCGGCACGCTTGAGCCGGTGCCTGGCATTCCATTTGGTAAACAGAATCCCCGCCGCCAACCCCAGCGGCAAAATTAAGGTCCATTCGGGCATTTACGCTCCTCCGGTCTGAAGAACCACCCAAAAGGGTAGTTCTCTGAGGGTAATCAAAGTTTTTAGATGGCAAAAGGGCGGCTAAAGATTCAGGCTTGGTGGCGGCCGGGCTGGCAATAGCCTGATTATCGGCATCTGGCGGCCAGGACAGTTTTTGAGAAATTGGAAACGGTTTGATGATAAACTCCTGTAGATTATCATCGAGCAATGGAGGCCAGTTAGCATATGGCGGAAGCAGCTACAACCAGGGGCGGTATCGCATTACTTGACCTAATCACCGATGCCTGGAAAATATTTAAGGAAAACTTCCTCACGATCCTGGTCATTACCCTGATCGTGCAGATCCCGCTGTCACTGGCGGTGCAGGGTATCGACCGGATCAACTTCCTCAGCGGGCAGCAAAGTTTCGTCAATCAGCAATCAAACCTGATCCGGCACAATAAATCGAGTGAGGTTGACATACCTGGCTATGTGAGGGCAACCGTTGAACTGGGCGGCGTGGCGGTGGCGATTCACTTTTTTGGCTCACTCGGGGGCGCCCTTTCATTTATGGCAATCGTTCTGGTCGTTAAGGCCGCCCGCGAAGACCGCAAAGTCAATTATATGGAAGCGCTCAAAAAGGCGCTGCCCAGGTGGCCGGCCGCGCTTATCACCCTGTTGATGATCGAGATTCTCCTCAGCATTCTATTTGCCTTGTTTATTGTACCGGGAATATACTTCTATGTTTTTTGGACTTTTGCCATTCAGATGGTGATCATTTATGGCAAATGGGGCTGGGGTGCTGTTGCGGCCAGCGCCGAATTGGTCAAGGGGCGCTGGTGGCGGGTTCTTGGTTTTTCCCTCGTGCTCGGATTAATGGCAGCGGCCGTAAGCGGCCTGATCGGCGCGTTTAATTTCAAACAGGGAGTTTATATCTCCGATACCGCCTTTACCGTGATCGCCAGTATTGTCGCGGCTTACTTTATCGTTGCCTATTCCCTGTTCTTTTTTGATATGGAAGCAACAAGGCCGGCCGGCCAGGCGCCACCGCAGATCGACGCCGCCGGCGAGGAAGGTCAAGTAGACGATCAGGAAAAGTAGGCATTGAGAACTGGCGCTGCCGTCTTCCCTGCGCCACTGCGGCCTCGCGGCGGCCAAATTCCGTCATACCGGGCGCCGGGTTTTTCCCGATTCGCACTTTGAACTTTGAACCTTAAACGGTTGTTAGCTGACCGCATCAAGCACCCGAGACAGCGCCATCTCTAGAGCAAGGTCAGGCGAGATGTCAACCCGCCCTTTGATATCAGCATCCAGCTCGGCAATAATGCAGACCGCCCGCCGCAGCTCGGCGGCCGTGAACCCCTTGCTTTGCTCCGCCAGCTTTTTGGCCGGATAAGGCTTTAATCCCAGTGCCTGGGCGGCGCCGGCGGCATTCTCGCCCCGGTCGCACGCGGCAACTACCTCCGCCAGCATCCGCAGATGCCGGGCGATGGAAAAAAAGGCGGCAGCCGGAGCTGTTTGGGTCGCCAGCATCGCTTCCAGATGCCGGAAGACAGCGGCCCTGTCCTTGGCTCCCAGGGCATCGGTCAGATCCCAGATCCGCACCTCGCTGGAAACCCAGCAAAGGTCCTCGATCTCTTCCATGCCAACGGCGGCGGCGCCGCCAAGGTAGGCAGACAACTTCTCCAGCTCGGCAATGATGGCCCGCTGGTCCGCACCGGTCAGAAAGACAAGCCGGCGCGCCTCCCTTAATCCCAGCTTCAAGCTCAGACCGGCGGCCTGTTCCTGCGCCCAGCGCGGCAGATTGGCCGGTGACGGCGACTCAAACGAGAGTACCTGGCCCGACGCCTGCACCGCTTTATATAGAGCCTCATTCTTGCGGATACCTCCTCCCGTCAGCGCCAGCACCGCATGCGCGGGCGGATCCGAAAGATATGTACAAATTGCGTCCTTGTCGGGCTTGCTGAAGGAGCCGGCATTCTTGACCAGCACCAGGCGCACGCCCTCGCCAAAGGGAAGTGTCCCCGCCGCCTGAAGTACCTCCAGCGCCGGGCTCACGGAGGCATCGAAGACATCGATGTTCAGGTCCGTGCCAGAGTCAGAAGCCACTCGTTCCCGCAGCCGGCGAATGGCTTTTTCCACCTTGGGCCCATCGCTCCCCGTAATCAAATAGACCGGCTTTAGCTTTTCTGCTTTTTTGCTTCTAACAGTCACTTTTCTGACTTAACCTCAATTCCTTTATCAGAAATGGTTACCCGGATCGTTCCCTGGTGATCGGTCCGGAAAATGCGCGTCCCCGCCTGCTTTAACTTGGAGACAGTGCTGGCGGCCGGGTGTCCATAGTCGTTTTGCGCGCCAACTGATATGACCGCCACTTGCGGCTGCAACCGCGCCAGCAGCCCTGCCAGCGACCCGTCCTTGCTGCCATGGTGGCCAACCTTGTAGATATCCACCGGCGGGAGCCCGAGCGTACCGAGCACATCGCTCTCAGCATCTCCTGGACAAAGTATATCAACACCGCGGTAGCTCGCGACCAGCACCACCGAGTTTGCGTTGGGATCATCGGGATTTTGCCTCTCGCCGGGATTATAGACCTGCATCGCCAGCTCGCCAAAATTTAGGGTCTGTCCCCGGCGAAGCACCCGGTAAGGAATATGTTTTTCATCGATCTGCGTGAGAAAATCCCGGTAAAGCGGGCTGTTTGTCTGGGGCCCGCCATCGAAAACTGCGGCGACCGGATAGTGTTTCAGAACCTCTATCAGCCCCGTGAGGTGATCCGCGTGCGCGTGGGTCAGGATGACAGCGTCCAGACGGGAGACGCCGCTCTCCGATAAGCGGTCCAGCACTCCCGAGCCAGGGCCGCCGTCGATAAGGACAGTTGCGCCTCCGGGGGCCTGAAACAGCTCCGCATCCCCCTGGCCGACATCCAGAAAAGAAATTGTGAAGCCGGCAGGTGCATGCGCCGCGCCGCTCCTGCCAAAACAGGCAAATCCCGCTGCGGCCAGCAAAATCAGCGCGACAACAGCCAGGGCCAGATGGCGCCGCCGGCCACCGGTAATACTTACCGCCCACGCCCGCACCCGGGAAGCGCCGCCTTGCCCGGCGGCAAGAACAGCGCCGGCAAGCGCCGCATAATACCCGAACACAGCCGCAATCGAGGGCGCCCGGCCAGTGTATACCGCGCCAGGCAGAGACGCGAAAAAATGAGCGGCGCTGATAATATAGCCGGTGCAGGCCGCCATCATGGCGTTTAGCAGCCAGCAAAGATCCGGGGAAACCAGATTGGCCAGAATTGACAACACTCCGAGCGCCATTACCGGACCGGCCATGGGCTCGGCGGCGATGTTTGCCGGCACCGTTACCAGCGATACCTGCTGAAAATGGACCAGCGTGATCGGGGCAGTCGCCAGGCCGGCGGCAACCGACACGGATATTACCTCCCGCAGCAGTTCCGGCAGGCGTCTTAAAGGGACGTGAACTAGCGGCGCGATCATAAAGATGGCAAGCACGGCGGCAAATGACAGCTGAAATCCGGGATCAAACAGGCTGTATGGATTCAGGGTGAGTATCACGGCAGCGGCCAGCGCCAGGAAATGGTAGCGGTTCGACTGCCGGGAAAAAAGCAGCGCCATCAGCCCGAGAACGCCGACCACGCCAGCCCGGACAATCGATGGTCCAGAGCCCGTTACAGGCACGTAGAAACAAATGACGATGATTGACACAATGGACGAGATCAACCTGGGGACATAAAGCGCCCGGCAAATTATCGACACGACGAATCCGAGCAGTACCACGTTTTCACCGGAAACGGCGAGCATGTGCAGGATACCGGCGCCCTGAAAATCAGATATGATCTGGTCTGGAACGGAGTCCGTGTCACCGAGCACCATGCCTTTCAGAACAGATCCGGCGCTGCCCCAGCCTCCGGTCCCCAGGCTGGAAAGAGCGTAGTTCCGGACGGCGCCGGTTATCCGCGACCATTCCCCCTGCTTCCCGTGTACTCGCTTGATACCTGCCGGGCCGGCCTCGATAACGGCGTTGATTCCCTGCCGCCTCAGGTAAAGACCATAATCAAAATCGGCCCCGGAAGAAGCCCGTGCCTCTTTGACTAAACCTGTAATCGTGACATGTTCGCCGGGCTGAAAGCTGCCGTCCCCCTGACAGCTTGAGCGGCAGGCGATTTCAACCAGAATGTCTTCATCATCGGTGATACTGGCTTTATCATAATTCACAGTGTCAACATGGGCGGTGAATTTTTCTGACTCTCCCTTAACTTTTGAGGCAGCCGTCACGGCTGCCTCAATTGCCACTCGCTTTCCCAGAAACTGGTCCTTCAGCGGACTGGCTGAAAGCATTTCCAGGCGGGATGAGCCGATCAGCAATCCCAACCCGACAAATCCGGCCAGCAGCAATACGCCGCCCCTTCTCGTGATCAGCGCCATGACGAGCATAAGAGCCGCCGCGCATCCCGCGGCAGCGGCCACATACCATGAATGCACGATTAGACAAAGCAATATACCGCCCAGATAGGCAACCGGCGCCGTAGCCACGAAATTGAAAATTTTCTTCACGGTCGCGCCGTTTCCACTAGTGATTTTCCGCGCTTACGGTAAAAAAATCTTTTCGCTGCTTCTCTGAAACGCTCCCCTGTTCGCGGGCATGTTCGCGGGCATTTTCCGGGACAAAAACGGCAGAATCTCGATAAAAGTGGAAATTTGACCCTCGCCTATGATAAAAATATGCTAGTGTCGAACGGTTCAGGTTTTCACCCGTCCGGAATCGAAGTACGCTGTTTTGTTTTTCCTGTAAGGGGTACATGCTGGCTCCTTGCTGGGGGGGAAAACCTGGCGGCGCACTGGCGGCACTTCTACCAACCGGCGGCGCTGCCTCCGGCAGCGCCGCAAGGTTGCAAGAGCAAAACCTTCGCTCTAGCATCCGTTAACCCCTGAATCAAACTTAAATCGTTGGCCCCCCGGGGACGCAGTTTTTCGCGATATCCGCCTGAATCACAGGCCCTCGCAAACCGGATTAACAACCGTGGCGAACCATGACAGCGACGAATCGCACCCGGAGCAGCAGCCATTCGCCAACTCGCCGTTCCTCAGGTTCACAAGTACCTGCGAAACGGCAGAGACTCGCCAAATCCCATGCTGTAGTTGGCAAGGTGCTCTAAACTGTCACCGCATCCTTGATCCGGTCCAGCTTGACAGGTCCAATACCGGGCACCTGAAGCAAATCTTCCACATTTTTAAAACCTCCATGAGCTTCACGGTATTCGATGATTTTTTGAGCCGTTTTTGGACCGACGCCATCCAGCGTCGTCAGCTGATCGACCGTAGCAGAATTGAGATTGACTGGCGCCTGTGCTTGCGCAGGGGAAGAATTCGCCGCGCCGGCAGCGGCAGGCGCTCCCTTTTCGGGAACGATCACTTGCTGCCCATCAGCAATTTTTGCCGCCAGATTGATGCGTGAGAGGTCTGCCGATTGAGTGGCCCCGCCGGCAAGCCCGATGGCGTCCGCTACCCGGGCGCCGCTGCTGGATTCGTACAGGCCGGGATGCGCCACAGCCCCAACGACGTGAATCACGATTTTTTCTGGATGTTGCTCCCCCTGGCGGGGAGCAACGATGGTGATGGCCGTCGCGGTTCCGGGGCCGCCTCCCGCAAAGTGTCCCCGCAGATAACCGGCTCCGATGATGAGCACAAGAAGGCCGGCCAAAGACCAGGCAATGATTTGACGCTGGGAGATGCCGGGCACGTATATGCTCCAATTTTGTCAACACGCCGTCTCTTCATGTCAGCGCCAGCTTGCTGCCGCACTGACGCGGGCATGAAAAAAGACGGCTCTCGCCGCCCAGCTGCTCAATATATATAACAATAAACCAGAAATTTCAATATGTTTTGTTCCACATCCGCCGGCCGGCGGCCTCCTGCATGAGCGCCCGGACGCCAACCATCATTCTGCGCGCCCGGAAAGATAAAATTACGGCCGATATCTGTCAAGATTTGTCATTCCGAGCCCAAAGCGGCAAAGAATCGGGTTTTTCACAAGATCATTTCCTTCGGCTGAGGATGACAGCTGATTTAACTAACCATCAATTATTTAACAACGATGTTGACCAGCCGTCCGGGAACGACGATCTCCTTAATCACCTGTTTGCCTTCCGTATAACGTCCGGCCTTGCCGCTTGCTCGCGCCGCCGCGACCAGCTCGTCCTTCGAAGCGGCTGCCGCCATTTGCAAACGGTCACGCACCTTTCCGTTGACCTGGACGACCAGCTCGTAAGTTTCCTCTTCCAGATAAACCGCGTCGGCTTGAGGCCATGGGTGCTGCCAGAGTTCTTCGTGGCCCAGCCGCTCCCATAGCTCAGCGCTGATATGCGGGCAGAACGGATCCAGCAGCTGAACGATTGTCTCTGCGGTAAACCGCAGCGCCAGCCTGCCATCCTCTGAAGAAAAGAGCCCGTCCTTGATCAGGTATGCCTGATTAACAAGCTCCATGACGGCGCTGATCGCGGTGTTAAAATGAAAGCGCTCCCCGATATCCGCGGTCACCCTGGTGATGGTCTGGTGAGTCTTCCGCATCAGGCCGACCGCTTCGCCGGAAACAACCGGTCCCGCTACCGGAGCCATCGCAGCTGCGCCGCTTTCCCCCGCCTCCGTTTTTTCGATAATCTCACCCACCAGCCGCCAGACTCTTCCCAGAAACCGGAAGGCGCCCTCGATCCCCTGATCCTGCCATTCGACGTCCAGCTCCGGCGGCCCCATGAAAAGAACATAAAGCCGGAGCGTGTCGGCACCGTAACGCTCCACATGCTCATCCGGATTTACGACATTTCCCTTGGATTTGCTCATCTTGGCGCCCTTGTAATAAATCATCCCCTGGGTAAAAAGATTGCGGAATGGCTCGCGGAAATTCACTAGCTTCATGTCAAACAGGACCTTGGTGAAAAAGCGCGCATACATCAAGTGAAGAATGGCATGCTCCACACCGCCGATGTACTGGTCTACGGGCATCCAGTAACCGGCAACGGCCTTGTCAAACGGCGCCAGGTCATTATGCGGATCGGTATAGCGGAGAAAATACCATGACGAATCGACAAAGGTGTCCATGGTATCAGTCTCCCGCCGTCCCGGTCCACCGCAGGACGGACAGGTCGTGTTGACAAATTCTTCATTGGCGGCAATCGGCGACTTGCCTTTGGGAGCATAGTCACCAACTTCCGGCAATAGCACCGGCAAATCAGCCTCAGGAACGGGAACGGCGCCGCACCGGTCGCAATAGATAACGGGAATGGGCGCGCCCCAGTAACGCTGGCGGCTAATCAGCCAGTCGCGGAGACGGTAGCTGACGGCGGCGCGGCCCAGGTGTTCAACACCAAGCCACTCCGTGATGGCGCGGCCGGCGTCGCGATTTGGCATACCGTCAAAACGGCCGGAATTGACCATCACTCCGTCCTCGGTAAACGCCGCCGCCATCGCCGGGCCGTCACCGGCGCCGGCTCCATCCCCGGATACAACCACGCGAACCTCGATGCCAAACTTCCTGGCAAACTCAAAATCGCGCTGGTCGTGGGCCGGCACCGCCATGATTGCGCCGGTCCCGTACTCCATCAGCACATAATCGCTCACGTAGATCGGGATCGACTCTCCGTTGACGGGATTTATGGCGAAACGTCCGGTGAATTCCCCTGTCTTGCCACGCCCGGCCGCGGCGCGGTCAGCGGCCGGCTTCAGCCGCGCCGCCGTGACATAATCACGGACCGGATTCTCATACTCCGTGCCGTCCACCAGCGTCTCGACCAGCTCATGCTCGGGAGCCAGCAGAAAGAAAGTGGCGCCGAAAAGGGTGTCAGGCCGTGTGGTAAACACGGGGATATCAATATCGAGGCCGGCGACACGGAAGACAACCTCAGCGCCTTCGCTTCTGCCGATCCAGTTGCGCTGCATGGTAATAACGCGCTCCGGCCACGAATCAAGCAAGTTGATATCTGCCAAGAGCCGCTCGGCATAACCGGTGATCCGGAAAAACCATTGCGTCAGGCTGCGCGGCTCAACAGTGGCGCCGCACCGCTCGCACTCTCCCTGGATCACCTGCTCGTTGGCGAGCACGGTCGCGCAGGAAGGACACCAGTTGACAGGCGCCTCTTTCCGGTATGCTATGCCGCGCTCAAAAAACTTCAGAAAGAAATATTGCGTCCACTTGTAGTATTCCGCATCGCAGGTGGAAATCTCCCGGCTCCAGTCGATGGAAACACCAAGCCGGTGCAACTGCTGGTTGATATTGCCGGTGTTAATTCTGGTCAACTCGGCGGGATGAGCGCCGGTCTTGATGGCGGCGTTTTCCGCCGGCAGCCCGAAGGCATCGTACCCCATCGGATGAAATACAGTAAAGCCGTTCCGTGCCCGGAAGCGGGCGATGACGTCCCCCATGGAGTAATTCTTCACGTGCCCCATGTGGAGAGTCCCCGAGGGGTAAGGAAGCATCTCCAGCACGTAGCTTTTCCTGGATGGGTCGGTTTTGCCCGGCTCGGCCGGATTTGGGACTCGGAAGGAATCCTGCTCCTTCCATATCTGCTGCCACTTGGCTTCTATCTTGGCGGGGTCATATTTGTCCATGGCCAGCGAACATTATATCAGCAGGGGCGAGCGGGGAACACTTGACAGTCAGGCGTGTCTGCCCTTAAGCCTGTGGGTTTAAAGCTGGCGCCAGGGCAAGGGGCGCGCCCTAAAGGGCGCGCCCCTTCCATCCTTTATTAAATCAGCAGGCCCGCTACTGGCAGACCCATTCATCCTTGCGCCCCTGGGCGAACATCCAGGCGGCCGCCATCGCTTGAGCATGGCCGTCAAAGATGTTGTCACCGCCGTAAGGCGTGCCGGCCCAGGTGCCGGGATTAAACTGGAACAACCCTTTGCAGATACCATTATCCGCGTTCGGGTCTCCCCCGCTTTCGCAAATCATCACCCGGTAAAGGGTAGCGGGGTTCTGCCCGTAGGCCGCCGCCGCTTCTACCAGGTCAGGCCCCCACTGCCCAAACTGCGCCACTGCTTCCTGGCTCTGCTGAATCTGCCGCTGCTTTGCCTGCTCGGCGGCCTGCTGCCTTGCCTCCATCTGTTTTGTTTCTATCTGATTAATCGGCACCGTCCGGGCGATTCCCGGTTGCGACATCCTCGCCCCCGCCATTTCCAAACCCTGTGCCGCCTGTGCCGCCAAGGCATATATGCCTAAGACCAGCAATCCTGTCGCGACAACCAGTGAGACATTACGCATACTTCCTTTCCGGCCTGCTGGGGCCTTCGGTTAGCTTTCATTACCGGCCGGCGGCCTGTAATCGGCAACTGCCGCCGGACGTCCCGCAATTTAACAGCACCTCCTTGAATTGTTTTGACACATCGAAGCCATACATGCTCCAAATGGGTATTGTCCGCACGGTTTGCAGCAATCGGCTGCTTCTCCCCAAGACTTAAGCCGTGAGAAGACTGCATTTGCTTTAAACAAGCGCCTCCGGTACATCATCCAGCCTCATCCGGACGCGCCGATACACGCAAAGCAGCCGCTAAGGCAGTTAAAAAAACAAGGGATGAAAGAAAAGACTTAAGAAAGGGTTCCCCGCCAATAATCAGATCCGGGGGCTCCAGATCCTGAATCACAGAAAGCGCGGATGCCAGATGGGGCTTATTTACTTGTCGGCGATTCGCCGTGAGGTGCAAACCGAAGTATTATAATGAAATAATTCGTGTGGCGCAAATCAGTAAGCGGAGATTCTCCGGATTCAAGCACCCTTGGCAAGAATTTCGGGCCCGCCATCGCTTAGTTGAATCACGGAGTTCCATAATGAAAAAGGGAAATCCTCGACAATACGCCTGGGGCTTTCCAGCGGGAACTGAGTACTTGAGAGTAAACGAAGATGATCCCGATGATTAACCCCGGCTGAGACCGAAGGCGTGAGCAACAGGCCGGCAAGGAACACGGCAGGAACAATTTTGACATTTTCTTTAATTATCACACATTATTTATATGATAATGCCGATTACATTTGTCAAGTACTTGTAAATTACTCGGTGATCCTTCGGCGGCAGCAATAGCTTTATGGCCACAAATAGAAAATGAGTTTTTTAAAGTCAAACTTTTAGACGCAATCAGCCGCGAGGGATTCGATCAGGCCGGCGGAAAGCTGGCTCAGGGAGTCGATGACGCGGTCCGCCAGCGCCAGCGCCTCCGGCTCTGGCGGCAGCGCCCGGTTGGGGATGGCGATCACCGGCATCCCGGCTGCTTTGCCGGCGCGGATGCCATTGGCTGAATCTTCGACAGCGGCTGCCCAGGCCGGGTCAACATCGAGGCAGCGGGCGGCTTCCAGGTAGACATCCGGGCTGGGCTTGCCTCTGTTAACCTCCTCCGATGAAATGGTCACCAGAAACTTGTCTTCCAGCCTCGCCAGCTTGAGAACCAGATCGATCAGCTCCCGGTTCGAGGAAGAAGCCAGTCCTAGCGGCCAGCGGCTGGCGATCTGCCTTACCGCTGCTCCGGCGCCGGGCATCAGCGGCAGACTATCGTTGTAGAGGGCGCGAAGCCGCGCGACAACCAGCCGGGAAATCTCTGACGGGCTCTCTGGCAAGCCCAGCTCATTGTGCATGTAACGCGACCATTCGCCGGAGCTCATACCCATCATCTTTCGTGTCGCATCAGCACGCCAGTGGCCGCCCAGGGCGCCGGCAACTTCACGGCGGGCGCCGTCCCATGCTTGCTCCGAATCAATCAGCACGCCGTCCAGATCGAAAATAACCGCCTTGATGCCGCTCATTGCCCTCCACGTCAAGCTTTTTCTGCCAAAAACACAACCATACAACATATCGCCACAAACCGATTTCCACACAGGACGCAACACCGGGAGTCAAAAAGGCAATACAGCCGGGTAAGGAAAATAATAACCATGCCGCCACCAACAATTCACCAAACATGGCGGCGTGCTGGTCCAAGGCAGGCTCCAGAGCCTGGTTGCCCGCATCCATCAATCCAAATCAGCTAACTGCGCCCGTACCACTCTTCCGCACCAGCCGGCAGAAAAAGTAGGTGATCAATCCCACCGCGACCGGCGCCACAAATACCAGAATTCGCAGCGCGCTTCTCAGCGGTGCCACCTGAACCGACGCCGCCACGGCGACGACATCCTGGCTGCCGGCGATCACAAGCACCAGCAAGTAGGTGAGCGCGCCAATCCCGATCGCAGTCCGCACCGGATTGCTGGCAGGCGGTTGAAGCACGTGATGAACGCTATGATCGCCGGTTACCTTCGCTTCGATGTATGGCCAGAAATAAATAATGCCAAACATGAACAGTGGCATCAAAATGCCGGGGAAGAACAGGCCGGGAACGGTATGGCCGGCAATCCTCAGATCAGACGATGGAAACAGCCGCAGCGCCCCCTCCAGCCAGATGATATACCAGTCCGGCTGCGAGCCGCTGGAAACCGAGTCGGCGTTAAAGGGACCGTACAGCCAGATGGGATTTATCTCGATGAGGCCGGCGAGAGCGGAAATGGCTCCAAAGACCAGGAAGAAAAGCCCCACGAATTTGGTGCTGTACACCGGCCAGAGGCGAGAGCCGACAATGCGCTGGTTGGACCGGCCCGGTCCCGGGCAATTGGTGTGTTTCTGCCGCCAGAGAATCATCAAATGAACCGTTAGTATCGCCAGGATGATGAAGGGAATTACTACATGCATCCCGTAAAGACGGGAGATGGTCACCTGGGTGGGAACATTGCCTCCAAACATGATAAAGGCCAGCCAGTCGCCGATGAACGGGATGGAAAGCAGCACGGAATAGGCGATCCTGAGGCCCGTCCCTGAAAGCAGGTCGTCGGGCACCGAATAGCCGGTAAAATCATTAAAGATGGCGAGGAGCAGCAGCGTCACCCCGATGACCCAGTTGATCTCTCGCGGGCGCCGGAAGGCGCCGGTGAAAAAGATTCTCAGCATGTGCACCATGATCGCGCCGATGAAGATCAGTGCGGCCCAATGGTGCAGTTGCCGCACAAAGAGTCCGGCCCGCACGTCGAAGCTGATCTCGAGTGTCGAGCGATAGGCGGCCGACATTTGCACGCCCTTAAGCGCGTGATAGGAACCTTCATAAACCACTTTCGTCTCACTCGCGTTAAAGAACAGCGCCAGGAAAATTCCCGAGCCAACCAAAATAATAAATGAGAACAGAGCAACCTCGCCCAGCATGAATGACCAGTGGTCCGGAAACACCTTGTCGATCGACTTGCGGGCAAACGAGGCTGCCCCCAGGCGGCTGTCAAACCATCTTGCCAGACGAGAGATCATGACCTGTTCCAGAACTCAGGACCCGGATGCTGGGAAAAGTCGCCGCGGGCGCGCAAAAAGCCGTCACTGTCAATGTATAGCGGCAGCTGCGGCAGCGGCCGGCCGGCCGGACCGCCCACGACGGCCGCGCCGCGCAGGACGTCAAATGCCGATTGATGGCAAGGGCAGAGTAAAATATTGACAGTTTTCTCGAATTGAGCTACCGGGCAGCCGGCGTGCGTGCATATCTTGGAAAAGGCAAGGAAACCTCCAGGCGCCCAGCTTGACCTCCCCGGCGGCAGCCGCAGTTTGCTTTCATCAACGCGGATCAGGATTGTCTGCGATGCAGTCGCATTAACGTTTCCTTCCGGAAAAACCGTCATCATCGTGCCCTGCTCAATGGTTGCCGGCACCGGGTTTCCGTCGGGCGTAACCAACCTGGTTCCGGAGCGCCAGACGGTCTGAAACAGCACCGGCAGCGGGCTTCGTCCCAGCGAGCGAATCAGGGAGACGGAGCCAAGCCCAAGCAAACCGGCGGCGGAGCCAATCATCCATCCCAGCACTTTACGCCGGGCGATCTTTTTTTCACCGGTGGTAAACGACTCCAGAAACGTCTCTATCTCTTCCTCGGTAGAAGCCAAAGAGCCGCGGTCTTCACTGATCTCTTCGTCCCGCATCAGGTCGTGCGCCCAGAAGACGAGGCCTGCCCCGGCGCCGGCCACCGCCAGCGCCAGCGTGACCCCCAGCGCCGCTGTTCCCATATCGTTCCAGTAAAAAACAAGGAAGGCCGCGGCGGCAGCGATCGACACTACCAGAGAACTGACTGCTTTGATCATCCCCGTCCCCTTCTTTCAATCCAGAAAGCCAGCAGCACGATCACACCGAGAACGCCCAGTGACGCCATACCCTCTGTGACCGGGCCGCGATAGCCCAAGGAAACACCGCCGGGATGCTGCGGCTGCTGCAACATCCTGACGTAGGAAGCGATTGAGACCAGATCATGCTGCGAGATGACATCGGGGGGAAACGCGGGCATCGGCCCCGGACCGCCGCGGATGGCGGCAGCAATTAGGGATGATGACAAACCGGTGAGCGCCGGAGCATTGCCGCCGGTGGCCACGAGCGCCCCTCCCCGCGCCGTGGCGCCGTGGCAGCCGGCGCAGTTCAGCCGATACAGGACGCCGCCCCGGCTGACATCCCCGCGGCCCAGGGAAGTGGTCGCGATGCTGCTCATAACGTAACCGGCCACGGCGCTGATCTGCCCGCTGGAAAGGGCGCTGGCATAACTAGGCATGCCGTCAAGTCCATGCGTGACGGTCTGGATAACAAAGCCGGTATTGGTGACGGCGCGCAGGCTGGGCGCTTTTTGGGTGCCGTCCCCCTGAGGTCCGTGACAGGCGGAGCATATCTGCTGGAATATAACGGCGCCGGATGAAGCTTGCGGCGTTGCCGGAGCCCCGGGCGCATACGCAGCCGCAAGCGACGGGGGCATGGCCGCCGATGTAAAATCTGTCCGCGCCGTTTGCGAAGTTTGCAAAGCCGTGCTAGTCCCGCGGGAGGGCACGGCAAGCGGATTCAAAATCAAGAGGACAAGCAAACCCAGAGTTAAAAATTTTCCCCCGCCCATCGTCACCATCCAGCGCTATGCCGTTACGTTTTTCGTGACTTTTTACCCCGCAGCGGTAGATTTTCAAACAGAAAGAGGTTCCCGGGATCCAGTCTGGGTGATTCATCCGTCGGTTCTTTTGTTTAGAAAGTTCGCAGCCAGGCAACCTGAAATACACAGGCTGAATGATGAGAACGTGAGGATGCGCATCGCAAAAATTGACATGTCGGTAAATAGCTCCGTCCGGCTCCGAACAGGAAATGAGATGCCGGTCATGGGTCTGGGCACCTGGCTCCTAAGCCGTGACACCGCTGGCACGGTCGCGTACGCCTTCGGCCTCGGATACCCGATGATCGACACCTCCAGCGATTACCGCACCCAGCCGGGAATCGGTGCGGCGCTCAGAATGAGCGGGGCCGCACGCGACAGAATTTATATTTCGACAAAGGTCGAAGAAACCGATGACGCCTACAAAAGGACAAGGTTCGATCTGAAGGAGCTGGGCCTGGATTTTGCCGATTTAATGCTGATCCACCGGCCGCCGCTGGCCGGCGCCGGAGTGCGCCTCTGGCGTGGATTGATCCGGGCGCGAAACGAGGGCCTTGCCAGAGATATCGGGGTCAGCAACTATCCGCCGGAGTTGATCGAACGCCTGATCGATGCCACCGGTGAAACCCCTGCTGTCAACCAGATCGAGTGGAGCCCGTTTGGGCACAGCGAGAAGATGAGACGGTTTTGCGACAAACTCGGCATTATCATCCAGGCCTACAGTCCCTTGACCCGGGCAACCCGTCTGGACGATGAGAGATTGGTGCGAATCGCGCAGAAATATGGAAAAAGCCCGGCGCAGATCCTCATCCGCTGGAATATCGAACTAGGCACCGTTCCGATCCCGAAAGCCAATCAAAGACGGCACCTGGAAGAGAATATCGACGTCTTCGATTTCGAGATCGACAGGAGCGACCTCCAGCAGCTTAACAGTCTCAATGAGCACTATTCTTCACTGGGATTCCTGCCGTATATCTGAGTCGCAAAATCATGACAGCTTGCACTTCCGGATTTCCCATGTGCTGGTTATCTTGGTTCAACATCCTTTGCAATTATCGCCCTCTCAAAATTATAGGTTTGCAAGTTTAGCGTCGAGCCTGCCGGGTATCCTGTTAAAAGAAATGTGAAAAGTGCTGCAGAAGCTAAGGTTTACCGAAGGCTTCCGAACTTTGCAATTGCAGGTTGTATCGGCTGTTAGTTGGCTATCCCCTACCTCGCGAAGGTCTGCAGCCAGTCTCCCAAGGAGGACCAAATGACCAAATTAAAGCTTCTTTTTGGAATCCTGATCGCGGCGCTGGCTTTGACTGTTCCCGCAGCCTCAGCGCTGGCGGCGCCGCCAGCGAACGGCTTCACGGCAAAGATTGTCGCGTTTTCAGGCGAAACAATCAGCGGCAACGTTGATGCCACAGGGTATGATCTTGGAATTTACGTCGGCCCGGGCGTCCACAATGTCTTGATCAAAGGCGTCAAGGTGAGCGGAGCCAATAATGAGGGAATATTGGTCCAGGACGCCGCCAACATCGTCATCGAAAACAGCACCATATCAAACAATGCCGTTAACGCTTACCCCGGCCTCGACGAAATCAAGGCAATCGGGCTGGCGGGAAGCACGAACGTGCTGGTCAGGAACAACATCGTCGAAGACAACATGCACGGCGGTATTGGCGTCTATGATGACGGTCCCAATAGCCCATTTGCGGCCGTAGCTATTGACAAAACCCCGGTGGCGGGCGCAGATAATGTCATAAATGGGAATATCGTCCGAAGGAATGCGAATGATTGTGGGATCGTCATCGCGGCTAAAAATCCAGACGGCGGCGTTTATGACAATCTGGTCTTGAAGAACACCGTTACCGGCGGCTGGTCGGGGACGCCGGGCAGCTCGCTCCCGTACGTTGGCGGCATTATCGTTGCCGGAGGCGCTGCCGGACCGGTTAATGTGACTAACACCATCGTCCTCCACAATGTGGTGACCGGCGGCTTGATACCGGGTATCGCGCTGCATGCTTTCGGACCCGGAAATATCACCGGCACAAAGCTCATCGGAAACCTGCTTTCGGATAACGGCGCTGGTGAGCTTTCCAAAAACACGACGGGCATCGAGATGTTTGCCGTGCCGCATGTCGGCGTAATCTCTGGCACAAAGATCCTGTCAGACAAAATCTCCAACGATTTCTATGGCGTCTGGCAAGACAATGCCACCGGCACGCAGATTGCTCATCTGATCACGCATAATGTTACAAATCCGGTGGTTACGCTACCATAAGGCCAGGATTTGACGAGCAAATATTTGCTTAATCCGTTGCCCAGCGGCAGAGGCGCCTGGATTCCCGGGGGTCTCTGCCGTTAAATCGCGCTACCAGGCTTGATTCCGCCAAAGATCGTCTGCGCCAGCACTTTAAAGTAGCAGGCAACGTCAATGAATCCGGCTTCCCTTAACCAGTTACACTGATCGCCGAGGGGAGCCAGAATATTCGCGGTTTTGTCGGGCCTGCTGAGCCACTCCTCAGCCACCCGGTCTCTGCTTCTTTCCGATCCTTTCTGCTGCTCAAATTTAAAGAGCGAGTCAATAAACAGATCATCCCAAACCGCTTCGGTCCACTCGGGCTCAGGGGTGACGGTATCGAGGTTGAGGAAAAGGCCCCCCGGCTTTAACAGGCCGAAAATCTCCCGGTACAAACTTTTTTTTCTCTCATCCGGCTGGTGATGGATCGAGTAGCCGGAAATTATTAGATCAAACGGAGCCGCATCCGCCACGGCACTGGTCCATTCAGGGCTGGCATAGTCGCTGACGATGAAATGAAGCCCGCCTGCATCGGCCCCGCCTTTCTTCCGGGCGGCATCGATCATGGCTGCGGCAAAATCGAGAAAGTATCCCGTCGATTGTGGATACATCGCGTGAACCGTGTGCCCCAGGATGCCGTCGCCGCACCCGAGATCAATAAAGCTGCCGTCTGCTGAAACCCGGCTGCGGATGACCCTGAGCATGATGTCGATCTGCTCCGCCGCCATCGGGATGGCCGCGCGGACGTTATCGAGAAATGCGTGGGCCAGGTCTTCTCTTTTCCAAACTTCATCGCTTCTGGTCATGGCATCAGTTTATTACAAATCCCGCTGGCGAGGAATCACGAGCGGCGTCCGTTCCTCCATCCGCGTATGGCAAACGTTAATATTCGCCCTTAATTACAAAAAACGAGCCCCGAATCGTTCCAGCCAGCTTGGACTTCCGCCGGGCAAACTTAAACTTCTTCTCTTCCAGTTCCTTTGGCACTTCCATCCCCTCAGAAAGCTTGAAACCGACGGCACGCTTCTTCGGGTTATCAACTGTATACAGAACATTTACCTCGAGGCCGTCCGCATAAAAGACGAACGTCCAATCAATATTTTCGACCTTTAAACGTGATGTTTCCAGAGGTTTGGCCGCAAACTCAATATCACGTTCTTCCTTTAAAATCCGGTTGACGTAATTGAGGTTTCCCTGGCTTTCGTCCGCCGGAACAACCGTAAATTCTCGTTTGTATTTGTTCATGAAGTAACGGGCTTCATTGGCGCGCAACCCGGCCAGCGCTTCCGCTACCGGAGAAGACTCCAGACCGACGGTAGACACGTTTTTAAAATCAACTTTGTAGGACATGGAATCCCTTGGGTGTTAGCTTTTGAGCACGAAACAAATGGCTTAGATAAGCCATTTGTGAGGGCAGAAACTTGGTGGACGTAATCGGCAACTATTCGAACTCTTCTATCCTAAACCAGCTGGATAAGGCGGTAAAGAAGATATGTGCGTGAACGTAGAGAACTCTTGTTTTCTATTTGCCAATCAACCGGCATTATCCGAAGGCGCACCTACTTAACTCAGCCTCGAGAACGCCGGGATCTAGTATCTCGATGCCAACCACACGATCGAAATTGTCTGTATCGATGTTTGTCCAAAATGGTTGTGCCCTTAAACTTCTGTAAATTCATCAGCCGCTGAAGGAAGAGCGGCCA
>JAMDDD010000003.1 GCA_023489275.1 Actinomycetota bacterium | reverse complement strand
TCCCGGCCGCGCTGCTTGCCTCCTTTTTGTTCCTGGGCGCCGGCAGCTCCGCGCTATTGGCAACACCAACACCAGCGACTGGCATCCGGGTAAGCGTCGAAGTCAGTGGCTTTCTGGCCGTTTCTGTAGATGGGAAAGCCTACGGATCAAACCACGTGTTAAAATTGGTTGATCAAAAAGACGGCTTGATAACATATATCGTTTCTTAGGGTTAAACAAAAATGCGCGGCGCCTCGGCAGAGAGCCCGGACTGAAATTTGATCATTAGCCGCGCTGGGGGCGGCCTGACACTACCCCGCTGCATATGCGGTGTAAATGATACTGGTGCTGTAATTGCCTGTAGGCGTCAGCGTCGGTATGTCGAGCTGGTAGTCATAATCGAAGGTAATCGGGTTGGCACTGCCGCCGCCGCTGGCAATCGAGTCTGGCGTAAGCTGAAACGGCCGCCAGGGATCGGTAGAGCCGCTCTTTCTCCAGGAAAGGTTACCCACCGGGATCGAGATCGCGGGGTTTGATTGCAACTGCATGTCAGACCCGGCGGTAACACTGAGGGTCCAGGGTGCGTTGCTCCTCAGGCTGAACTCGGTTGCGTAGGGAGACAGGGGCGGGGTGGCGCTGCCGCCGACAAAATAAGGTTTAAGCGGATCAACGGTGCCGAAATCCACCGACGATCCGCCCCCGGAGCTGCCGTCATGGTTGTAGCTGCCATTGACCGTGAGCGACATCGCCACCGGCGCCGGCACATATTCAATTACCAGTTTCGGCCGCAGGGTCGCATCGGAGAAATCCGCCGAATCAAAAACCTTGTAATCAACGGCGCCGCTGCCGCTCGTTTTTTTGACAAACACACCGTTATTCGATACCGTGCCGTTAACCCACGACTGTGTCAGAGCAGTGACATCCCAATTTACCCACCCGGGAGAGGAACTTACGTCAAGCGCATTCGCGGTCGCGCTCGGCGTCGCGTTGAAGTCGCCGTCGCCGCCAGGGCTGGTCCAGGTGTCAGCCGGGTTGCCGTCAAAACTGACCCAGGTGGCACCGTCTCCCGTGGCGGTCCCGTCGCCGGTTCCCTCGGCCCAGAGCTTGCCTGCGAACGCAGAA
Source organism: Actinomycetota bacterium (assembly GCA_023489275.1). Classification (GTDB taxonomy): domain Bacteria; phylum Actinomycetota; class Thermoleophilia; order BMS3ABIN01; family BMS3ABIN01; genus JACWAD01. The sequence continues at coordinate 40,795 of JAMDDD010000003.1, read as the reverse complement.
TAAACGCCCAATTGTGGAGTGGAAGCATCCATCTGACCGGACTCATACAGCGAGAAGGTAGCGCTGTTGATTGTTGATCCAATCGGGATCGATGACAGGTCGAATTTAAGAATGCCGCGCCGGGCCTCGCCGGCCCCGTTCTCGCCCACGTCAATGTCATTCGCCACACCCCAGTTAAGGTTCTGATTGGCGGCGGCGCTGGAGATCCAGGTATCGGCGCTAGCGGTAATTGTTATCAGTTTTGCGGTATGAAATACATAATCGCCCGATTTTGCCGTATTCCCGGCCTGATCAACAGAAATTACCTGGTAATGATAATCGGTATCTCCGGACAGCCCCGTCAGGGAAACCAGATGTTGATTGACACTGGCGGGATCAACCGCCGTGCAGGCGCCGTAACTGGTGGTGGTGCCGTAGCAGACCTGCGAACTGGCGTTTTCATCGGTGGACCAGGAAATATCAGCCGAAGTCTGGTGAATGTTCTTCGCCTGGACTTCGCCGATCCTGGGCGGCGTCACATCTTTGCCGTTTGCCGGCAGCCACTCCACCGACAGCTTTGGCCGGAGAGAAGGGTTACCCGTATACTCGGATGAATAATACTTCTTCAGCTCATTGCCGCTTGAGTTCTCAAACAGGTTTTTGATCAGCAGGCCGTAATTGCCGCCGGGGTTGCTCACCCATGATTTGACCAGGGCGGTGCTGAGACCCCAGTTGACCCAAGCGCTGGTTGTGTTGCCAGCAGCAGTCCAGCCGGCAAAGGTGGCATAGTCGCCTCCGGGCGCGCCCCATGGACTCGCACCATCCCAGGTGTTCCAGGTGGCGCCGTTGGCCGGCTGCGAACCGGTCAGGGTACCGGGAACCCAATTGCGGCTGAGGGCATAGGCAACCAGGATTTGCGTGCTGGCATCTCCTTCGGCCATCTGATACAGGGAAAGGGTGGCGCTGAGAATGTTGGCGTCTGCGGGAATGCCGGACAGATCGAAGCGGAGCACGCTGCGCATGGTAACGATATTCGGGTCGGCCGCCAGATCTCCAACGCGGAGGTACTGGTCAGCGCCCCAGTTCCAGTCCGGCTCGCCCGTGCCGAACTCCGTGTCAACACCGATCCCCGAAAATGGTTGTATCACTGTCAGATATGCGGTCTTGAAACTGTACTCGGGGGATATTGCTTCCTTCCCGTTCTGACTGGTTGAATGAACCTGATAGTAATATATCGTTCCCGGAGCCAGCCCGCTAAGCGCCTGGCTATGGTTTGTCACCAGATTTGTGTCAATGGTAGTGGAGCTCGTATAGTTGCCGGAGCTGATCCCGTAATCGACTTGCGAAGTCGCCGGCTTGTCTGTGGTCCAGGCGATGGTGGCTCCGGCGCCGCTGATTCCCGACGCGGTCACGCCCGTAATAACCGGCGGGCTGTTATCCACATTGACCTGCACGGTCGAAGTACTGACATTGCCGGCCCTGTCGGTTACGGTCAGTCTGATGGTATAGACACCATCGGCCACCTGTGTTGTATCCCAACTCCCGAGAGGGCCGGAGCTGACCGGCGCGTATGCGACGGAGCCGATCTGGCTCCAGGTGGTGGGCGCCGTTCCGGCCCCATAGGCCAGCGTGTAGCTGTAAAAACTGGTAGCGTCGGTGGCGGTGCCGGCAATCTGGGTGACGCCGCTGGTACTGGCTCCCGCGGCGGGAGAAGCAATCACGGCTGTGGGCGGAGTGCCGTCAATCAGGATCATGTCCGACATGCTTTCAATCGTCGACCCGCCGGTGTCCACCAGCCTCGACCGGAAGTTATACCAGTCCCCGTCCGTCAGGCCGCTGGCGGGCAGAGTCACGGGAAAATAATACCAGTTGCCGCTCTGGGTGACGGCAGGCGCCGGTGCTGCGTACGCAGAAGTATTGGCAAAATTATAGATCCTGTTTTGCTTGCCGGTATTTGCGGCGGAGTAAGCAGCCCCTGATCCATAAGCGGCGACGTAAATGACAGCTCCCGGTTTGAAGGTGTCGGACTGATCGGTATGCGCCGGGTCGCTGAAATAGCGCAGATACTGATTCGGCAGGCTGGTGATGTTCAGTTCCATCTCAAATTGGAATCGGTTCCGCCAGTGACGGACGAGTCCGTAAAGCTTCAGGTAACTGGCGCCAGATGCCGGGATCAGGATGGAACCGGTGTAAGTGTAAGGTGAGGCCATCGAGGTCTGGGTCCATGTCCCCTGGGCCACCAGGTTGCCAAGATAATTCTGCAGCTGGATGTTGCCCCGGGAAGAATTGTTAATTACTCGTTTTGTGGTAACACGCAGGTAAACCGTGCTGCCGGCGGCAAAGGTGGTCGTGTGATTCGTACAGGCTGCGTCGGCACAGATCTCGACGGTATCGCCGCTGCTCTCCGTATAGGTGCCATTCGAGGTAGCCATCACAGCGCCGCCGCGACCGGCCATGAATCCCGTCAGGCTCACCAGGACGGCAGCGGCCAGCAGCACTGCGGCTGCGGTCACGACAAGTTGACGACTCTTCCTGGAGGAGATGATGAACAAGCCCAAGCGTTAGCCTCCTGACTGTGTTTAAAAAGGGCCATGCGGCGATGCCGGCCATAACCAAAAGGGCCGCTTTCAACTGCACTTTCGCCATTCTGGAGGAAAAACATTAGGGGGGCGCCACATCATCCTTTGGCGATGCCGGGATGATTTTCATACCGGAAGCACGCAGTCATCCGGCCCGGTTCCAGACCGTCAGGATTACCGCCTCAGGCGCAAGCCGCCAGCCCAGAACCCGGCGACCGTGGCGGCGGCCAATCCCGCCAAAGCCAGACTGAGTCGCCACGGAAAAATGATCAGCCAGGTATCCGTTTCCGCGGGGGCGCCGGCGCCGGCGCCTATCTTCAGGATGACCCGTTTGATGCCGATAAAGGGAGGATTATGCCAGGTGGCCTGCATGCTGGCGCTCTGGCCAATTGCCAGCTGGCCACTTTGCTCATTGATGAGATGGGCGCCAAAGATGCCGTCGACCTCCTCCGTCGCCACCAGTCGTTCCGGGAAGTAGCCGCTGTTCCGGCCGCTGACGGAAAAGCGGGCCGGCTCGCCGGCGTCAAGCCAGTGTGGCACCTGCCAGCGCACCCGGTCCACAAAGTTGATGATGTTTTCGTCAAGTACTACTTCGACGCGGCCGGCCAGGGAAATGTTTCCCTGCCGTGGCGGCTGGATCTGAAACACGACGCCATCCTGCCGCTCGCCAGTGCCGGCATCCGGCGGGACCCTGATGTTGATGGTGACGGCGGCGGCCACTCCCGGTTTCATGGTAACTTCGCTGGGACTGGCCGATATCGACAGACCGCCGCCGGCGTCACTGGAATATTGCGGCCGGACGTCAACCATCACCTGGGAACCGGACGTGTTTGTCAGCGTGACAGATTCGCGTGTTTGATCTCCAGGCGCAATATTGACCTGAATGTGACCGGGCGCGACACTAATGCCCATTCCGGACGGCTCCGGAGCGGCATCCCCGGGAACAAAGACAACCAGCAGGATAATGATAAAAACAGCCAGAGGAAAAAGGGGCCGGGCAGCACGAGGCATTTACGCCTTTCGTAGACAACGGGGAAAGTTGATTTCTTAAACTGATTATTTCGGCAGCCTTAATGCCTTCCCTGCAACCGTTTCAACGGCGTTTTTTTGCCAGCAGAGGCTTGAGGGCCCGGCCGGTATAAGACTTTTGGTTGCGAACGATGCTTTCCGGCGGCCCGGCGGCCACCAGCTCTCCCCCGTCATCGCCGCCTTCCGGCCCCAGGTCGATGATGTAATCAGCCGACTTAACCACATCCAGGTTATGCTCGATGACAACTACGGTATTGCCAGCGTCTACCAGCCGCTGCAAAACCTCGAGCAGCTTCTCGATGTCGGCGAAGTGCAGCCCGGTGGTCGGCTCGTCAAGGATGTAAAGCGTCCGGCCGGTGGCCACCTTGCTGAGCTCTGCCGACAGTTTTACCCGCTGCGCTTCCCCACCGGAAAGCTGCGTCGCTGGCTGCCCCAGCCGGATGTAGCCCAACCCGACATCTTCCATCGTCTTCAGGCGGCGGGCAATCTTGGGAATAGCTTCAAAGAACTCCAGGGCCTGGGCGGCGCTCATATCCAGCACCTCCGCGATATTCTTCCCTTTGAACCGCACCTCCAGGGTTTCCCGGTTGTACCGGCGCCCCTTGCAAACTTCGCAGGGCACGTATATGTCCGGCAGGAAGTGCATCTCGATCTTGATCGTCCCCTCTCCCCGGCATGCCTCGCAACGGCCGCCGCGGACGTTGAAGCTGAAGCGCCCCGGCTTAAATCCGCGCACTTTCGCTTCCGGCGTCATCGCGTAAAGCTGGCGGATATGATCAAAAACACCTGTATAGGTGGCCGGGTTGGACCGGGGAGTGCGGCCGATGGGTGACTGGTCAATGTTGATGATCTTGTCCAGCTGCCCGGTTCCCTCGATCCGGTCATGCGCTCCCGGCTCTGTCTTGGCGTGGTAAAGCTGTCCCGCCAGCGAGCGGTAAAGAACGTCATTGATCAGGGTGGACTTGCCGGAACCGGAGACGCCGGTGACGCAGACGAAACGTCCGAGGGGAATATCGACATCGATCGATTTCAGGTTATGCTCCCGGGCGCCCAGCACCGTGACGTGCCCGTTTTCGGCAGCGCGGCGCCGCGCCGGCACCGGGATTCCCCGCTCGCCATTGAGATAGGCAGCGGTCAGGCTTCGCTTTGATCGCAGGAGCTCGGCCAGCGTGCCCTCGGCTACCACCTCTCCCCCGCGCTCGCCAGCGCCTGGTCCCATGTCGACGATATAATCGGCCTCGCGCATCGTCTCTTCGTCATGTTCAACGACAATTACCGTGTTGCCCAGATCCCGCAGCCGGTGGAGGGTGTCGATCAGCTTTTTGTTGTCGCGCTGGTGCAGACCGATGCTGGGTTCGTCAAGAATGTAAAGTACGCCCATCAGGCTGGAGCCGATCTGCGTGGCCAGCCGGATGCGCTGGCCTTCGCCGCCGGAAAGGGTGCCGGCCATCCGGTCCAGCGTCAGGTACCCCACGCCGACGCCGTCGAGAAACGCCAGACGCTCCAGGGTCTCCTTGATGATGCGTCTGCCGATCAGCTGTTCCGTCTCACTCAGCTCAAGGCTGCTCAAAAAACTCAGCGAAGATTTTACCGGCATCCGGGTGAGCTCGTAGATGTTGACGCCGCCCACCGTTACCGCCAGACTCTCCGCTTTCAGCCGGGCCCCGTGACAAACCGGACACGGCTTCACCGACATCAGCTGGGAGATGCGCTCCCGGACCAGATTTGAGTCAGTCTCCCGGTGACGCCGCTCCAGATTGGGGATAATGCCCTCCTCGCTGTACTGGTAGCGGTGCCGCCGGCGGCCGCGCCGGGTCTCGTCCGGACCGTAAAGAATCAACTGCTGATCTTCATCAGAGAGATCTGCAAAAGGCTTGCTCATGCTGATCCCATAGCGGCGCGCCAGCCTCCGGATCACATGGCGGAAACCAATGCTCCAGGGAAGGATGTTGGCCTGTCGCAGAGATTTGCTCTGGTCCGGAATGAGCAGATCGAGTTCGATCTCTTCCTGAAAACCAAGGCCGGTGCAATGCTCGCAGGCGCCGTAAGGGCTGTTGAACGAGAAGATGCGCGGGGCAAGCTCAGCCAGGCTGACGCCGCAATCCGGACAGGCGAATTGCTCGCTGTAGGTGGTGGTCTCGCCGGCGGCGGTCTCGATGTCAATCAGCCCGCCGGAGAGGGCGGCGGCCGTTTCCACCGAGTCGGCCAGCCGGTGCCGGATATCTTCCCCGTTTACCAGGCGGTCAACAACAATAGCGATATCGTGGCGGCTGTTTTTATCAAGTTTGACCTCTTCGTCAAGAAGATGAATCTCGCCGTCAATCCTGGCGCGGGTAAATCCGTCCCGGCGGATTCCTTCCAGCAGTTCCTTGTATTCCCCCTTGCGGCCCCGGATCAGCGGCGCCACCACCATGAACCGGGCGCCGGCCGGCAACTTTAGTATCTGGTCGACGATCTGCTGCTGCGACTGGGCCGCGATCAGCTTGCCGCAACTGGGGCAATGGGGATGGCCGATGCGGGCAAACAGCAGCCGCAGGTAATCGTAAATCTCAGTCACCGTCCCTACTGTCGAGCGCGGGTTTTTGCTGATGGCGCGCTGGTCGATGGAGATGGCCGGCGACAGACCTTCAATACTGTCAACGTCCGGCTTCTGCATCTGCCCCAGGAACTGTCGCGCGTAGGCCGAAAGCGATTCCACATAGCGGCGCTGCCCCTCGGCGTAAATGGTGTCAAACGCCAGCGAGCTCTTGCCGGAGCCCGAGAGGCCGGTAATGACGACCATCTTATCGCGCGGCAGCGTTAGCGAGACATTTTTAAGGTTGTGCTCGCGGGCGCCGCGGATGGTGATATGTGAGCCTGACATGTTGTTCACTATGTTTTATTGATAATCTTTGCAGGAAGAAAAACCCAAGCCGCCAACCTTATTATATGCAAACAGCCACTCCGACAACGTGAGGCGCATGCCGATGCGGCGCGGATACTGCTGGAAAAAGTGGGCTCAGCTTCGCTTTTCCCAGAAACTCCCCTTCCCTCTCCGCTGCGCCGTGATAACACCCGCCTTCCTGAGCTCATTGAGAACCCGCCGGATTGTATGTTCAGGCGCGTTGGGGAAAGCCTCCCTGACGATGGCGACCGTGAACCGCGAGGGGAACTCGCCTAGGATCCGGCGCCTGATCTCTAAATAGACGCCGCCGTCTGCCGGCGGCGGTCCACCGTAGCGCACTAGCGCCTCGGCCACCTTGTCATGCGGCGCATCCAGCTCGTGGGCGCTCACCGCTGCGAAGAAGCGCAGCGTCCACTCGTTTGCCAGTTTGCGGTTGCCCGCGAATACAATTGACAGCCCCGGGTGGAAGGCGTGCAGCTCCGCAAGCGCCTTGACCGTAAAAGCCGGTGGATAATATTTCAGCTTGTCAGGATTGAGAAAGTCCGAGTATTTGGCTTCTACGACCAGAGCCGAATGCCGATAGGCTGTCAGCTCCCCCAACTGCTGGTGAAACGACGGCATGCGGGCGAACTCCGCCAGCAGGTTCTCAAAAGTCTTACGCTCGACAATAGCGCTCAGGGCATGCTTGCCGGCTAGGGCATAGTCGCCGACCGGCAACTGTGATTTCGCGACGGCGCAGTCGGGAAATCGCCAGGGATAACGCTCACCGGAATCGATGATGATGTTCAGCTCGCCACTGTGATAGGTGGATAACTTGACTTTCGGCCGGTTCTGCGTTAGCGCCTTCTGTGTACGCCAGAATATCTGCTCGTACGCGCCGTCACGGTTCTTGTACTGCTTGGTGAGGAAGAGGAAATCGCAGCGTTTGTTCTTGGGACGGTCGAGGACGATCGCCAGCCGCCGTCCGTAGCGTTTCAGTGAAACCACTGGCACCCGCTCGATCTCGGTCTCTGGCGGTTCCCACTCGCCGGCTTCCTCGCGCAAGCAGAAGATGTTCCCTTTCTGGCCAGGCCATTTATCCTGCACCCTGAGAGCCAGCAGCAGCTTTTCGCCCTGGCTGATGGTGAGCCGGAAGGGAAACTTCTGGTTGTTGACCTGCTCGAGGATGAAGAGGGTGGGCATGGCGAACCTTTTTCATCCGGCGACTAAACCAGCTGAGAAAACGCGCTAGCCAGTTCGTTGATATCGCCAAGGTTGTTCTCCAGATACTCGCGAACCAACTCGTCGTCGACCTTCCAGTACATGTGAACCAGACGGTTGCGGAAGGAAACCATCAGTTTGAATTTCTCCGCCAGCTCGACAGCAATTATGTCCGACTCGGCCAGAACCTGCGCTATATCGCGGTAGTCCTCCGGCCGGCGAAACCCTTCTGACGCAATGACATGATTACCAATGTCAAGCAGACATTCAATCGTAACGACAAAGTTGTATTTGGCGCTGTCCAATAACCTTCGATCGCCGAGGAATTTATCTCTTGGCACAGCGGCAAGCTCCCGCAGATGGTCGAGACACCCTGCAAGAGTTTCCAGCATGGATGTTACCTTCTGTGGATTTACCATTACAGCCCCTTCTCGGCTGTTCTCCGGATAAACTCTTTTTGAAGATATTTCATGTGTGGCAGGAAGTCAAAATAAAGACTTCGCGTGTACACTTCGAAGTCGACGCGGGCGATATCGTTACCCGAGTAAAGCAGTTTACCCTCAGTGATGATCCTGCCCCTGGCGGAAAGCGGCGCAGCGTTCAGCGACCTGATGTCAATATTCTTAAGTCCTGTCTGATTTTCCAGCTGCTGCCCCAGTTTCAGCAGGTCCAGAGCCGATATGCCGCTGCGGTCCTCAAGGAGTACGGCAATGTCGATGTCGCTACCCGGCCGCGCCTCGCCGCGCGCGTGCGAGCCGTAGAGGTAGGCGGCGGTGATGCCGCGACCGGGGGCCAGCCGCGCCAGCGCGTCAGTGAGAACAGTTGTCAGTTCTTTTCCGGACATTTGATAACCTACATCCTACCATCACGCATGAGGCTAACAAATGCGAAAACGGCATTGTCCGCATTGCCATCGGCCTGAAACGACATTACTATAAGGCCGATGGGTCGCCGGCGGGCGATTTTTTTCCTGGCAGGACGCCAGGTTTTATAACAGATACTTCAACGAGGCGTGGGGACTGTAACTACCAGGAGTGACCGCTGCATAAAAAGAAAATAATCAGCCACCAGGGACAGATCAGCGAAATGCTCACTCCCGCTTTCGCCCGCGGCGCCATGAAATTGCAAATTCCGAAATACGAGATGCCGGAAGAAGAGATGCTGCCGCAGACGGCCTACTATCTTATCCACGATGAGCTGATGCTGGATGGAAACGCCCGGCTGAACCTGGCCACATTTGTCAGCACCTGGATGAGCCCGGAAGCCGACCGGCTGATGTCGGAGAGCTACGGCAAGAACATGGCCGACAAAGATGAATATCCGCAACTGGCGGAGATCGAAGCGCGCTGTGTCAACATGGTCGCCCGCCTCTGGAACTCGCCTGAGGACGAAGAGGCGGTGGGTACTTCGACGATCGGCTCCAGCGAGGCGGCCATGCTGGGCGGCATGGCGCTGCTGAAACGATGGCGCCGGCGGCAGGGAAAAAAGGGCAAGGCGGCTGACAGGCCCAATCTGGTCATGGGTATCAACGTGCAGGTCTGCTGGGAGAAGTTCTGCGTCTACTGGGATGTGGAGCCGCGCTACGTGCCGATGGAACACGGGCGTTACCATTTGGGTGTTGACGAGGCAATTGAACTTTGTGATGAGAACACCATCGCGGTCCTGGCCATCATGGGCAGTACTTATGACGGCAGCTACGAACCGGTCGGGGAGTTGAGCGCCGCGCTCGACAGGTTGCAGGCTGAAAAGGGTCTGGACATTCCGATTCACGTGGATGCCGCCAGCGGCGGTTTTGTCGCCCCCTTCCTGCAACCGAAGCTGGAGTGGGATTTTCGGGTCTCCCGGGTTCAGTCGATCAACGCCTCCGGCCATAAATATGGCCTGGTCTATCCCGGCGTCGGCTGGATCGTCTGGCGCAACCAGGAAGTACTTCCTGAGGAGCTCATATTCCAAATCAACTACCTCGGTGGGGAGATGCCCACCTTCTCCCTGAATTTTTCCCGGCCCGGCAGTCAGGTGGTGGCCCAGTATTATAACTTCCTCAGGCTGGGGAAAGACGGATACCGGCGCATCCACCAGGCCAGCCGGGATGTGGCGTCATATCTTGCCGCCAGGCTCGCCGCCTATCAGGAATTCGAGCTGATCTCTGATGGCAGCGACATTCCCGTCTTTGCCTTCAGGATGACCGCGGAAGCTGAAAAAGCCGCGAATTATACGGTCTTCGACATCTCGGAGCGGCTCCGCGATCGTGGCTGGCAAATACCGGCATACACCTTCCCGAAAAACTGTGAACATGTGGCGGCCCTGCGCGTGGTGGTCAAGGAAGGATTCAACCGCGACCTCGCGGATCTGCTTCTGGGTGACTTCGAACGGCACATGCGCTGGTTCGCCAGGCATCCCGAGCACAAGCCCAAGAAGTCGGGCCATAGCTTCAGGCACTGAGTCCGGCATCTGCCTGATCATGGCGGCGATCCTGCAGCCGGGCGCTCGCCCCTGACCGCCTCCGGCACGATCTGGAACTTGAGCTGGGCCGAAAACCGCCGGCGGGAATTTTTCTTGGCCACAGTTGATCATCCTTTCCACTTCATTTCGAAGTCGATGCTATCGCTGTGACCCACTCCAAGCTAGTGGTTCAGGGGGCGGGGCCCAGATCCAAACCCCGATCGTAGCTGGCCAGATGCGAGCCGTACTGCTGGGCCGGCGAGGCTTCCTTCTAGGTGCTCGGCGGCCACCCGCTGCGATATGTTGCAGACAAATAGCGACTGTGATGGTATTCTTATGGCCATCTTGGGCTACCTGTCAAATGACTGCGAAAGCCCGTGCTGATAATGGGTTCATGGGCGCCCGTTATTCCCGAGGTAATGGATGATGTGCTGAGTGAATCGCTAATGAAGCCGGGGCTTTATGAGAAAGCCCTTACGGACGGCCCGGAGCCCGGCCGCAACGATCCGTGCCCCTGTGGGTCGGGGAAGAAATATAAGAGGTGTTGTGGGTGATAGGGAGCGTGAGCGCAGAACTAAGTTTTTCTGTCCGGGGCGGATGTTAGGGTTTGATGTGCGGAACGTAGGATCAAAACCCAAAACCTTGGTTTTTTTGATCATCAAGACCACTGGTATCATTCTGCGTCAGAAGCGAGGACGCGGATGAACTCTCGAAGAGAAAGAAGCGGTAAAGAAAACTGGTAATGGAACGATACGAAGATTTCTTTATTGATGCGACTGGATTTGCGCCTTATCAATGGCAAATAAATGTCGCAGTAAAGGGGTTGCCTCCCATTCTACCTGTGCCTACGGGCCTTGGCAAGACGGAAGGCACGGTACTCGCCTGGGCTTGGCGGTTACCTAATGAAGAGCCGCAACATCTTGTCTACTGTCTGCCGATGCGGACTCTGGTTCGGCAGACCGTTGAACGTCTCAGAAGCTGCTTTAAGACATTACAGGAAAAGCGTGGCATCGCAATCGAGGTCTACGAGCTGATGGGCGGGGCCATTGATAATGATTGGGCGCGCTGGCCCGACAAGCCATGGGTATTGGTCGGAACGCAAGACCAGCTTCTGTCTCGCGCGCTCAATCGTGGTTACGCGATGAACCGTTTCGAATGGCCAGTACATTTCGGCCTGCTCAATCAGGACTGCCGATGGATCATCGATGAAGTGCAACTTATGGGGCCGGGCCTTTGGACTACTGCCCAGCTCGACTGGATGCGGCAGAAACGCTTCGAATCGTTAAAACCATGCGTAACCACTTGGATGAGCGCCACCGTTGGTTACGGATTTCTGGCAACCGTTGATCGTAAGAACGATGGACTCGACGCTCTCACCACGAAGGATACGAATATTCTGCAAGAACTTAATCAGGCAATTTTGCAGGATGACAACCAAGAGGCCGATCATCGGCGGAACCCACAGCGGCAAGTGGATTGGTTCAAGCCTTCTAACGGCAAGGCGTTGTTAACGCAACAGATAGCTGTCAAAGTCGATGAGAAACATATTCCCGGCACCCTATCGCTCGTTGTCTGTAACACGGTCGATATGGCACGTGACATTTTTCAAGCGCTAAATACTGAGCACAAAATCCTTCTTACGTCCCGATTTAGGCGCCAAGACCGTGCGCGTCACGAGCAGCACCTTATCGAATTCGAAGCCAGAAGGCGCCAGCATCCGGGCGAGCCTATCCCCGACGACCCAGGGCTCATATGCGTGAGTACGCAGGTTGTGGAAGCCGGGCTGGATATATCCGCACATTATCTCTGGTCGGAACTTTCGCCCTGGCCCTCGGTCATTCAGCGGCTTGGCCGTCTCAACCGCGACGGTAGAGGCCAAGACGCGCACGCGTGGTTTTGGGAAACACCTAAAGAGGGCCGTGCAAAACAGGAGCGGATTGGGCCCTACGAGGCGAAGGACGTCGCGCTTGCAAAGAAGCTGCTGAGCGCTTTGTCGGAAGCATCCAAGACCCAGCCTTTTTCGCAGGCTCTAGGGGAGGTTCAAAAACTCGAAAAGAAGAATTTCGAAACGGCGCTTCAACCGAAACCGAGTCCGCTGCCGCGGGCGCTAGATGTCCATGGACTATTTTCCACAGAACGCGACCTGTTCGGTGGCTTCACAGATGTGAGTACCTTCGTGAGGGGCACCGACCCCAACGCCGATTTGACCATCTTCTGGCGCGAATGGTCCGGCAACAAACCGCCACACGGTGTCGAACTCGATGGTCCTGAACTCAATGTTCATGACGAAGGGTGCACGATCACGTTTTTCCATCTTCGTGACATGCTCAAGAAGCGCCGCGAACCAGCGTGGATTTGGAGCTACGAAGACGACAAGTGGGTAAGCACTTCTCCCAACGACCTCTGCCCCGGCATGGTGGTCATGCTGCATCGGCACATCGGCGGTTATCGGACGGATGTCGGGTGGACCGGAAATAAGGATGACATAATCGACGATGTCCCACCCGCAGGCCCCGGACGTGCGTTGCGGAATGATGCGCGCACTGAGATCGGTTACTGGGCGACGCTTGATATGCACCTGAACGACGTGCGGCGCGAAGCGGAACAACTGTGTGACGCCGTGTGCCTGAGAGATTCTTTGCGCACCGCTGTTATTGAAGCAGCCGCACTCCACGATCTCGGCAAGGCCCATCCGCAGTGGCAGCAAACCCTTCCTGCAGCCGATGTTCTCTCCGGTGGGCCGTGGGCAAAGTGTCCGCGGGTTGTGGCCGTTGATTGCGCCGCCAATAACCAGGCGATCCTTAATACCGTTCTCAAGCTACGACCGAATGCGCTCGCACTCGCAGATGAGCAACGGAAGCGTGGACGGAAGGAGGTTGTGCGGCTGCGATGGGTAGTGGATGTGAAGCTTAACCGCGATGAAATCGAAAAACTAAAAAAGGTCGAAGGTGTTCTTTGGGCGGGCCACGCACCCTTCCGCCCCGGCATGCGCCATGAGGTCGCTTCGGCGCTAGCAATGTGGAAACATTACCGGGACAAAAGTGCGCCATATTCCGCGCTTGCCATCTATCTGGCCGCTGCTCACCACGGCAAAGTCCGCACCGTGCTACGCGCTATCAATAACGATGGAAACGATATCTTCGGCGTGCCGCCAGAACCAAATTCACTCAATTTCCTTTCCCAAAAATGGCCGCTCGACTTCTCTGTTGCCAAAGATGGCGCGGATGGTCAGTGGCAAAACAACCATTTCATTCTCACTGGTTTTGGATGGACCGGGTTGGTCGCCGATCTGCTTGGCCCTTGGCGCCCGGAAGACAAGACCGAGGTCGGTGTCGTCCCGGAAGGCGAACCGCGCAGATTGGGTCCTTTCGTGTTGGCTTATCTAGAGGCGCTAGTCCGCGTGGCCGACTGGCGAGCAAGTGAAAATCCATCGAAGCGCATCAAACCCGGGAAGGTTTCTCATGTCTGATAAAAAACAACTACCGGACGTACCGGTTCCCGGCCTTTCGTTAGACAGCCTGGGTAACTATCTCGCATCGCTCGGACTCTTCCGCATTCTTACGCGCAAATGGCCAAGTACACGCGTAGCCTGGCATGAGACGATTTTTCGTATAGTCAGCGGTCCAGCTACACTAAAAGAATTGCTTGACCATCTTGTGCATATTGCTGAGACAAGCGCTTGGACACCTTATGAGCAGAACTGGGCAGAGGCTCAGAAAAACAGCACGAAGGCGAAATCAGGCAGGGAGCTAGCACTTTGGCTTGCGCAAGTTGACGAGCAAGAGCTGGAGCTTTTTTATGCCCATGCAGTACCAGCCACACGCGTGAACTTCAATCGGTTGCTTGGTAGCGGTGGGAATGCAGGGAGGAGAAACTTTTCGGACGGATGGAAAAAAGCAATTGATGCTTTCGCAGATCCAAATCAAAATGCAACGACAGGGTCTAGTAACAATAAACGAAAGCACATTGAACATACGGCTATTGACATACGAACTGAACTCGCGGCGCTCCTCCTTGGTAAGCCAACATCCTGGCTGCTTGAGAAGCTGAACGCGGCCTCTTGGTTTAGCAATGCAAACAAGCTATTTAACAGCGGTCAGAAGCCATATCGAGAGGGACGGGTTTCGCCTTGGGCCATGGCATTGGCCTGCGAAGGGCTCGTCTTTTTTGCAGGCGGTCCATCGCGTCGCCTGGGAGCGCGGGCAGGTGCTGTAGGAGCTTTTCCCTTTATGACGTATTCAGCGGCGCCGGAAGTCCAAGACGAAGCCGGGCGTGATCTGGCGGAAGTCTGGGCGCCAGTCTGGCACCGCCCGATGACGCTCCCGGAAGTTCGTACCTTGTTCGCACGTGGACGGGCGGAAGTACATGGGCGAGGAGCTCAGATGCCAAGCGCCTTCGCAACAGCAATCCAACGCCGTGGCGTCGATGCGGGTATTTCAGAGTTTCGGCGCTTTGTCCTTGGGCGTACTACCAGCGCCAACACTTTCGAGCCGCGCTTCGAGGGAGCATTTCGTCTTCCATCCACCCCATCTTCTCAGACATTACCCAAGGAATCCATGGTTGACGCGTCAGCCAAAGCATTCAAGCGCATACTCAGTCTGATCGAACGCCTACCGCGAGACCAAAAGAAGGGACAACGCTGGCAGTTTGTGGGACTACGAGGACCAATCGAAACCGCTATGCTTAGCGTCGCTGTTGACCTCAACAATCCCGAGGCCACCCGTGACCTGCTCGATGTGGTCGTCGCAACTCTTGATCGGGTAGATCGAAATAGAAGCTTCCGCGAGAAACGTATCTCGTGGAAACCGCTACCCGTCGAATGGCTACTAACGCTTTTCGCAGACGAAGCGCCTTCTGTCGAGTCCCGACTCGCGTTGGCACTCGTCTCAGGATTCCCAAAGTCTCGACCTTTCACGCTGTATCGCTTCGGCGTCGAGTGGGAATATGGCCGCTTCCAACACCCCAAGCATGCGCCACGGCGCTGGGTTTGGAAGCCGGGAGCATTATCATGTGCGCTGATCGATGTACTGCTGCGTCGCACACTCGACTGGGAGGCGGAGTATGAAAAGCAAAAAAATGGAGAAGAACCCGTTCGCCTCCTGATACCGGCCTCTTCCGGGCTTGTGAGCTATTGGCTCGGCGGGTCTCTTGATGAAGACTTGCTGGCCCGGTGGATGGCCCGGCTCGCCTTGTTCGACTGGCGTTTCGTGCCTAAAGAGATATCCAGTCTCGCAAGTCCGGACCCTGTCCGGTCGGAAGCTAGCGCGGGTTTGTTGTTGTTCGGCCTGCTTCAACCGCTGTTCGATTTAAGACCAGTGAAGCTGCATGGTGTAAATTCAGGGCGCGATTTGCTCGCTCCGGTAACTGGGGCTAGAACACCGGGCGCAGCGCGAACACTCGCAAACCTGATCCGTGTCGGCCAGCTTGATGCCACGGTTCGTTTCGCCAGCAGTCGTTATGCGGTGGCCGGCGCGCCACTTGCTAAAATGCAGGCTCCGTGGCAATTCGCCAAATCTGAACGTCTGCTCGCGTCAATCTTGTTTCCAGTTCAAGACTATGATCGTGCGGTTCTCATCCAACGCTGGCTTCGGCCGCAACGACAGAAGGGAGAAGTAGCATATGGCTGACAATTCCAGAAAAATCACCCCCGCCGACGTGCTTAAGGGGGAGTCGCCACTTGTTCTGACTGCGCATCTTGAGCCGGTAGCCGGCCTCGACCGTTTTCAGCCTGCCGGCTTTCCCGAAATCGGTCATGTCATATACAAGGCGCCGCGCAGGGACAACTCGGAGGAATCGGTTTGCATCGTGGACAGTCCTGCCAGCATGGCCAATCACCTCGAGTCCGTATGCATGCGCGGTGCACATGACTTCGATCTCGTGGACGAGCTCGAGGGAATGCCTTACGTGCGATGTGTGACAGGAACCTTGGATGACAAAGGTAAGTTGCAGAGACCTGAGGTTGTTGTTACCAGCTTAACTGAAGGACACCGGATAGCTTCGACCTATTTTCTCAAGGGCGAGCGTTTCAGCAACGGTGCTTCCGTTATGAACCAAGTGAAGGCGCTCAAGGCGGACGCGAAAAAACTTGCATCGGAGGCACATTTTCAAAGCACTTTAATAAGTGAATTCGGCATTCAGCTTGCCGGTAGCTCCAAAGCTCACCCTCCAGTGGAGAAGTGGTGGGATGTGTTCAGGACGATTTTCCAGTACGACCCCAACTCGCTCGTCCATGGCGTGTTATTTCCACAGTGGCAAATCAAGATTCCACGCTTTCTGACAGCACACCTCGAAGCTTTTGGTGCATCTCGGGTAGATCGATCCGGAGTTAAATTCGACCGGCTGGGCAAGACGACATCTGGTCAACCGATCTTCGCGGTGGACGAAGCTGTTGCGCAAGAAATCAGGGCAACATTCATCCTTGATGTAAGCCTGGTGCAGTCATTTGGCCGAAATAATGGTGATGAGACACTTGGGCTCGACGACCATCAGAAGGAATTTCTTATTGCATTAGCAATGTGGAAGATTCAGCGCCTCTTAGCAACACCGTTCCGTTTCCGCTCCGGATGCCATCTGGCGCTAAATGAGAATGGCCTCAAGGTAATTGATGATTCGGTGTCGATCGACGTCGATATCGTGACCGCTATTCGAAATGCAGGCTTTTCCACCGAACCGCGCATTACAGATGTCTTTTGGCTGCGTGAAGAGATTTATCGAGAGGGGAAAGCGGACCAAGAGCAGAGTGAGGCTGGAGATGCGGAACAGGAAGAAAGCGAAGAGGACAACGGGGGCGAGGATTGAGTTATGCAAATCGTCCTTCGACAGGCGTTCCCACTTGGTCGCTTCCACGCCACACCATGGAGTGTAAATCCGTTCGATGACCCGTATGGTGAATGGCCGCCGAGTCCCTGGCGTCTGGTTCGGGCTGTCGTGGCCCGTTGGTATCAGTGGGCTAGGGAAGCGGATGAGGAACAAGATCCTCAGCAGGTTGCGGATCTTGTAGCTGCACTTTGCTCGAGTCGATACGCATTCCATCTCCCCGTAAATACACGAAGGGGCAAACCATGGCGCCAGTATCTTCCTGTTGAGTTTGGCTGGAATCCTAGGGCAAAAAAGACAGCGGGTGTTCGAAGTTATTCCACGAGCCTGGCGCAGGATAATTACTGGTGCATACCTTGCGGCGAGGATGGTACGGTGTGGTGGCTTCTTGAAGGTAAAAATTGGACAGAGTCTCTTATCAATCTTCTGGACAACTGCTTGGAGCGCATCACCTATTTTGGACGTGCCGAATCGTTCACGCGCATTAGTGTTTACCGCAGTTCCGAGCCGCCACCGGAACCAAACTGCGAACTTAATGAACTGAGAATTCCCGGTGGGGTACCGGTTCTCACGCCACGTGCAGATACCGATCAAACAGATATCGAACGTGTAACCGATGATCCCCAGGCTGCGCTACCTACTCCTCAAGGGGCTCGCCTCATGTATGCTCTTCGCCCTGCGAGGCCGCCCGCCCACGAAAGACCGCTGAGGCCGCCCATCCGGCGAGACTGCAACCTTCTCCAATTCGCTATCGGCTGTAACGTGGCACCAGAGATGCGTGCCATCGCCCGCCTGACAGCTCGATTCCGCGGCAGGGTTATTCGGGAACTAATCCAGATCAAGACCGGTGATTCTGAAGCATCATGGAGCCGAACGGGTCAAAAAATTCGTGAGGCTATTACCGCGATGACTGGCAAAGACGCCAAAGGAAAGCCGCTCACCGGCCCACATCGGCATGCGGAGTTTTTGGCATGGTGTGAGGATGGCAGACCAACACGCCTGCTGGTCTGGAGAGACGGTCGGCCATTTGATGGAGACGAACAAACAGCGGTCCTGCGAGCAGCTTCGGGGGAGATTTCGTGGGCTGCCGCAGGCCCTGATAGCGATGTCTGGAAAGCAAAACTTGTCCCACTTGACCGTGCCGTACCACCACCGCCAGGCTTCGACGGTGTTCCGGCATGCACCTGGGAATCCCTGACGCCCTATGTCCCTCCACGTCACCACTTGCGTAAGGGTAAGCAACGCCCTCGCGAGTCGCTCGAATCTCAGATTCAACGAGAACTTTCATTGCGAGCTATCGCAGACGTCAACGATGTCGAAGTCGAACAGTATGGCGCACCGTGTTGGGTCGCCGTTCATAATCCGCGAAACGGGACAACTAAACAAACCGGGGCAGGGGACAAACGCGCATACGAGGTACGCCTTACGTTTTCAGAGCCGATCAAAGGACCTCTTCGCCTTGGCCACTCAAGTAGCTTCGGACTAGGTCTATTTAAACCAGTATGAAACTTTTTTGGACATCTCCCGCGCGTATTTCTGACACGCGCCGTAAGTTAGTTTCGGAGCCACGCGCTCCCCGTTCCTTGACAACTAAATAACAGCTTCACCTCAAGTTAATTTTCCTCGCGCCGATTGTCCTTCGGTCAGTACATTGTGTCAAAACCGGAGATAATCCATGCCCATGAACGAGAAGCAAGTTAATCTGAATGAAGAGCCGCTGCTTCTTCCAGTCCGCATGCTTAACGAGTTCACGTACTGTCCCAGACTGGCATATCTGGAATGGATTCAGGGTGAATTCGTTGACAATGTAGATACCGTTGATGGGCAGTACAAGCACAAGCGCGTAAACCAGGAGCCAGCCCGAAGAGAAAACGCAAAACCAGATGAAGAAAACGATGTGATTCATGAGCGCTCTGTATATTTGACAGCAGACAGGATTGGTCTGACGGCAAAAATGGACCTGCTTGAAGGAACAGGCCGAAAAGTCTCTCCGGTTGATTACAAGCGAGGCAAGCGGCCTCACATTCAAAAAGGCGCTTGGGAACCCGAGCTAGTTCAGCTTTGCGCTCAGGGACTAATACTGAAGGAAAACGGTTTTGAGTGTGACGCCGGAATAATTTACTTCGTGGGCTCCAAGGAACGAGTGGGAGTCGAGTTCGATGAAGAACTTGTCTCCCTTACCCTGTCTCAGGCCGAAAAAATGCGCGAGCTTGCGGACCTGGCAGAAATTCCCCCACCTTTGGCGGACAGCGCGAAATGCGTGCGGTGCTCGTTGGTCGGAATCTGTCTCCCCGATGAAGTCTATCTACTTCGTAAAGGAAAACGCACTCCCGTACGCAAGCTTGCACCGGCCCGCGATCATGCGCTGCCTCTTTACGTTCAACAGCCAAAAGCGCGGGTTGGCAAATGCGGCGATATTCTGCTAATAAAGGACGGAAAAGATGTTATTGCGGAAGCGCGCCTGGTTGAGGTATCGCAGCTGGTTCTTTTTGGTAGCGTCCAGGTCAGCACCCAAGTGATTCATGAGCTTTGCAGACGCAACATCCCTATCTGCTATTTGTCGGGCGGCGGCTGGTTTTATGGCGTCACGCACGGCATAACTCATAAAAATGTTGAAATCAGAAAGCGGCAATTCGAAGCCGCGCTAGATAAAGAAAAGTGCCTTTCGCTGGCAAAATATTTCGTTCGTGCGAAGATCGCCAATTGCAGAACGGTTTTAAGGCGTAACCACATAAAACCGCCCAAGGATGTGTTGAGAGATTTAAAGAGTGATATGGATCAGGCTATGAGATGCGACTCCTTGGAATCGCTCCTTGGCACAGAAGGTGTCGCGGCTCAAAAATATTTTTGCGAATTTTCCGGACTTTTGAAAAGCGGCTCTTCTAAACGCCCCGAGTTTGACTTCCGAACAAGAAATCGAAGACCGCCCCGTGATCCAGTCAACGCCCTCCTCTCTTTTGCTTATGCCATCCTCACTCGCGAGTGGGCTGTTGTACTCCAGAATGTGGGTTTAGACCCATACATGGGTTTTTACCATCAAACTCGATACGGAAAGCCGGCATTGGCTCTGGACCTTATGGAGGAATTCAGACCCTTAATCGCGGACTCTGTTGTCATCACCGCGATTAATAATGGAGAGGTTCGCAATAAAGACTTTATTGTACGATTTGGATCTGCTGCGCTTACGCCGGAAGGAAGAAAACGGTTTTTACAGACGTATGAACGCAGGATGGGTCAAGAGATTGCTCATCCCGTATTTGGTTACCGGGTCAGCTACCGCCGGATTCTGGAAATTCAGGCCCGTCTGCTTGGGCGATACCTTTTAGGTGAGATACCAATGTATCCAAGCTTTACGACCCGTTAAAATGCGCCGGCTCTATATTGTCACATATGATATTTGTGACCCGAAACGTCTGCGAAGGGTTTTCAAAACTATGAAAGGATTTGGTGCCCATATGCAGCTTTCGGTATTTCAATGCGACTTGCCTGCGGTCGATCTAGTGAAGATGAAGGCAGAACTTGGAGAAATCATCAATAATAATGAAGATCAGGTGCTGATTATCGATCTTGGTCCAACTGAAGGGCGGCCAATAAAAAGCATTAAGTCTATTGGTAAATCAACAGAGATCATAACCAGAAAGTCTCAAATTATTTGAATTCGCTCAGCGCCGAAACGGTGCGAGAGCTGGTATGCTGAAACGATACCTGGTGACCTCTCGAAATAACGACTGATAGCGGCTTTATGATTGAAAAGAACAAAATAACAAAGGAGGAGTGGTTGTTTTTTCAAATCATATTGGTGACATCTCGAAAACGTGCTTTAAAATGTCTCAAATAAAGGCTATATTAGGTGGGCTATTTCCATGGCAGAAATGCCATGGCCTCATTGAAGCATTGCCTCTGACAGCCAGTAGCGGCCTCTCGGGCTGATTTCCATGGCAGAAATGCCATGGCCTCATTGAAGCCTCTGCCGGCAAATTGGCGATGCAGTCAGCCTCTGCTCATTTCCATGGCAGAAATGCCATGGCCTCATTGAAGCTAATCCATTGGAAAGGTTTACAATCACACTGAGATAATTTCCATGGCAGAAATGCCATGGCCTCATTGAAGCCTGTTGGCTTAACGGATTGCCGTTGAGATAATCGTTATTTCCATGGCAGAAATGCCATGGCCTCATTGAAGCTCGAGCAATCAAAATGCAAAAAAACGCCAACATTCCGTATTTCCATGGCAGAAATGCCATGGCCTCATTGAAATAGATTCTCCGCTGCGCGGAGAAAGTCATAGGAAGCATTATCCCGCTGGCTCCCGCTGGCTTTTTTATTGAATTGAAGATTTCTAGGGGGCATCCGCCAGCCACTAAGAATTGAAACGAGAAAACAAAGTCACGCCATTTGCGCCACGACTACCGCACTTCCTGCGTGTGCCAGAACCTCAGCATTACGATTTTTGGATTCCTGAATTTCATAATGCAGTTCAAATCACCTGCGCTTTTATTCTTCCTCCACCACCATTTCAATCTCCAAAATCCGGTCGACGCGGAAAGTGCGGTCGGCCTGCCTTTTCAGACAACGCGCTCTTAGCCCGATGAATGGCTTGCCGCGATATTCCATCTTTTCGACGCTGTAAGGTTTGATTTTCCGGCGTGACTTGGTGTCATCAGGCTTAAGGTACGTCATCTCAAGCAGGAAGCCATCGGTGATCGCCTGCTCCACAAGCCTGATTTTGTCGGCCAGCGGCAGTTGCCCGTCCGAGCGCCTGTACTGCATGTCTGTGATAAATTTAACTACCCGCCAGTCCAGCCAGATATGTGTTTTTTTAATCGGCGCCTTGATGAAGACACCGTCGAGCGTGCGACAGCGTGACAGAGCCACATAGAGCTGTCCAGGCACAAACGTGCCACGCCCGACATCAACAACAATTGAATCAAAGGTCTTTCCCTGGCTCTTGTGAATGGTAACGGCCCAGGCCAGTTTGACCGGGAATTGGGTAAACTTCCCGGTTGACTCGGATTTCACTGCCCTGGTCTTGTCGTCCCATACAAACCGGAAACGGTTCCAGGTAACCGGCTCGACCGGCTCGATTTCGCCGCCCGGCAACCGGATCCGCAAGGATTCATCGCGGAAACCCTGCAAGATGCCCATGGTGCCGTTGACCCAGCGCCCGCCTGAGTCATTGTTGAGCAGCATCACATGTGCGCCCTGCTTAAGTTTTAGCCTCAGGTCCGCCGGGGCGCTTTTCTCGTCAAAATCACCACTCAAGCTTGCTTCGAATACGTAAGTCTTCCCCTTCAGGCGCGCTAACTGCCGCTCGTTACGCTCACGCGCCATGGCATTGGTCGTAGTCAAGTGTATGGCGTTCTCCGGCCAATCCTCTTCTTGAGCAGCCAGGCGCGCGTTGATCGCGTCAATCTGCGCGTCCGTGATGCTTCTGTTCCGCACACCGTTAAGCAAATCGATGAAAAATGCATCAGTCTGTCGATAGACTTTCTCCAATTCGATTAGTTCGAATTCAACCTCGCGAAAAACATCCGAGTCAAAGAAATACTCGCTGTCATAGCGTTTGGCCAGAACTTCCTTGTCATTCCGTGTCAGCACCGGCGGCAACTGGTAAAGATCGCCGATGAAGATCATCTGAATGCCGCCAAATGGAGCGCCTTTCTTCCTGCCGTTCTTTCGCAGAAAAACATCGATCAGGTCAAGCAGGTCAGCCCTGACCATCGAAATTTCGTCAATTACGATGGCATCCAGTTCCTTGTAGACGCGATCTTTAACCGCCTTGATCTTGTCCGTCGTCATGTCCGGCCGGAACCGGAAGAACGAGTGGATAGTCTGACCCCGCACATTGACCGCCGCTACACCCGTCGGCGCCAGCACGGCGATCTGCTTGTCCGTGACTGAGCGGAAATGCTCAAGCAGGGTGGATTTGCCAGTGCCGGCTCTTCCCGTGACAAGGATATTGGCGCCAGATTCATCCATCATGTCAAGTGACTGGCTAAATTGCGCATTAAAGTCAATTGCCGGGTTCAATTCTTCAACCATGACGGTTCCATCCTGATGATTCGATGTTCAATTTGACATTAATTTGCTGTCAGTTATGACAGCGCCAGCAGGCCTTTCACGCGGGAAAAAATTCATGCGTCCCATGTTTGCCAGAGAAACGCTCACCGTTTCTGCCGCGCCAACTCCTTGATCTGGTCCCGCAGTTTGGCGGCGTACTCGAACTTGAGTTCCTCAGCGGCGGCGAACATCTCTTCCTCCAGCGCCGCAATCGCCTCGTCAATCTCCCGAGCGTTCATCTTTCGGGCCGCCTGGCGCAGGCGCCGGGCCTTGTACGGCACCGTAGGCTCACCCAGCATCGAGCTCATGTCGGAGACCCCTTTGACAATCGTTTTGGGCGTGATGCCGTGCGCCTCATTGTATCGCATTTGGATTTGCCGGCGGCGGCTGGTCTCCCCGATGGCTTTCGTCATCGCCTCGGTCATCTTGTCAGCATACATGACCACCTTGCCGTTGATGTTGCGCGCGGCGCGGCCGATCGTCTGAATCAACGCGATCTCGCCACGGAGAAAGCCCTCTTTGTCAGCGTCGAGGATGGCCACCAGCGTTACCTCCGGCAGGTCCAGCCCCTCCCGGAGCAGATTGACGCCGACCAGGACATCAAATTCCCCCAGCCGCAGGTCCCGGATGATCTGGATCCGCTCCAGCGTGTCGATGTCGGAATGCAGATACCGCACCTTGTAGCCGTTTTCCAGCAGGTAATCTGTCAGATCCTCCGCCATCTTCTTGGTCAGGGTTGTCACCAGCACCCGCTCGCGGGCCTCGACGCGGCACCGCACCTCGTTCATCAGGTCATCAACCTGATGCTCAGTAGGCCGGACTTCAACCTGCGGGTCAATCAGTCCGGTGGGGCGGATCACCTGCTCCACCACCTGCGTGCTGTGTCCCAGTTCCCATTTACCCGGAGTGGCGCTGACGCAGACCAGTTGCGGCACCCGCGCCAGAAACTCGTCAAACTTGAGCGGGCGGTTGTCCAGAGCCGAGGGCAGGCGAAAGCCGTAGTCCACCAGCGTCTGCTTGCGGGCGCGGTCGCCATTGTACATACCGTTTATCTGGGGCACGGTGTTGTGTGATTCATCCAGAAAACAGATAAAATCATCGGGGAAAAAGTCCAGCAGCGTGTGGGGAGGCTCGCCGGCCCGGCGGCCGTCGAGGATGCGCGAGTAGTTCTCGATGCCGGAGCAGTAGCCGGTCTCTCTCAGCATCTCCATGTCATAACGGGTGCGCATCAGCAGCCGGTGAGCTTCCAGTTCCTTGCCATGGCTCTTCAGCTCCGCCAGCCGCTTCTGCAGTTCCACTTCAATATCAACAAGAGCCCGCTCGATTGTTCCCGGAGACGTGACAAAATGGGTGGCCGGATAAATCGCCACCGCTGACAGCTCTTCCAGCATCTCGCCGCTGACCGGCTCCAGCCGGAGAATACGCTCGACTTCATCACCGAAAAACTGAATTCGCAGAACGGTGTCCTCATAAGCCGGGTGCACCTCCAGCAGGTCGCCCCGGAGCCGGAACTGGCCGCGGCCGAAATCATAATCTCCACGGCTATACATGATGTCAACCAGCCGGCGGGTGACCGGCTCCAGGCCGGCTTCCTCCCCCGCCTTCAGGAACACCATCTTTGACAGGTATTCCTCCGGCGAGCCCAGGCCGTAAATGCAGGAGACACTGGCGACAATCACCACATCCCGGCGCGACAGCAAAGCGCTGGTGGACGCGTGCCGGAGGCGGTCGATCTCCTGGTTGATGGAGGTGTCTTTCTCAATATAGGTGTCTGTCGATGGCAGGTACGCTTCCGGCTGATAATAGTCATAGTAGCTCACGAAGTAATCGACGGCGTTATCCGGCAGGAACTCCTGGAACTCGTTGCACAGCTGCGCCGCCAGCGTCTTGTTATGGGCCATTACCAGCGCCGGCCGGCCGGCTTCAGCAATGACGTTGGCCATCGTAAATGTTTTCCCGGAGCCGGTGACGCCCAGCAGCGTCTGGCAGAAATCGCCCCGGCGAAGGCCCGCGACGATCCGGTCGATTGCCTCGGGCTGATCGCCGGTGGGCTGATAGCTTGCGTTAAGTTTGAAAGATGTCATTGATGTTCCAGATCGGCGCCATAGGCACGCTGATAAATTAGCTTCACTTTGTCAACACTGGTGATGTATTCCCTTGTCTCCGGATAAGGAATATCCACCGCCGAATTAAACTTCCGGCCGGAGGCCCTGGCGGTAGCCAGCCACCGGTCGACGTTCTCGGAGCCGCCGTTGTAGGCGGCGAGCGCCAGCGACTCGGAACCTCCATAGCGGTCAAGCAGATACCGAAGGTACCAGCAGCCGTAGCGGATATTTGTCGCGGGGCTTTTCAGGTCATCGCGGCTGGGGGGCTGATCGCCGGTCTTGGACGCAATCCAGGCGGCGGTCCCCGGCATCAGCTGCATCATCCCCACGGCGCCGGAGCGGGAGGTTGAATCTTCCTTAAAATCGCTTTCCTGATAGATCACCGCTGCCACCAGGTCCGGCTCCAGATGGTAACGGCCGGCATTTGTCCTGACCGCATCGGCGTTGTTTAACGGATACCACCAGCGGGCATACCAGGCGGGCATGGAAAGTTGAATTATGGCGAAGGCGCCTCCGAGCACCGCCAGCACCGAGACCGCTACGATTATCCGCTTCACGCTTACCTCTGATCTGGCCGCTTCAGGACTGCCATGAATTCGCGGATAAACTCCTCGAGGCGGGCCGGCGGTCCTTCATTTTCAAAAACGGTGTCGGCACGGCGGCGTTTTTCCGCCTCCGGCATTTGCCGGGCGAGCCGGCTCTCAAAATCGGCTGGCTCCATCCTGCCAGATTGACGGCGGCGGCGCAGCTCCCGGGGCGCGGTGATCAGCACCACCCTGTCGAAAAGATCTTCCATTCCCGCTTCGAACAGCAACGGGACCTCGACTACCGCTGCCGGGGCCTGTTTCACTTCATTTTGATCAAACCAGGCGCGAATCTCTTCCCGCACCAGCGGGAACAGCACCTGTTCCAGAGCCGTCAGCCGCTCGCGGTCGCCAAAGACAACCTCGGCCAGCCGCCGCCGGCCCGGCTCACCCACAGGCAGGCCGTCAAGGCCCAGACTTTCCGCTACCAGGCGGCGCACATCCGGCCGCTCCAGCAGCCGGTGCACAACCTTGTCGGAGTCCAGGCAGGCAGCCCCCAGGCCTGAGAAAAATGCCAGGGCGGTTGATTTTCCCGACCCGGTGCCGCCGGTGAGGGAAATGCGGACAGGAGAATTATTGCGGCTCATAAAGGAAGATTGCAGCGGCCTTCTGAAAAGCCGCGCTACCAGTTTTCTTTTGAGATAGATCCTAAAGGGAATCCGGGCGTGCTGGCAAGTGCCCGCGCCAGGGCCTCTTCAGCTTTCCAGTCCAGCCAGGTTCTCGATCTTCCATTCGCACAGGTTCATGAGCGAATCGGCATCGAATGCTTCCAGCTCCGCTTCCAGGAGGCCGGGAGGGTTTTCCTTGAAACTGCGCTTCGCGTTGCGATATTCCCGTACGGCGTTCTTCATCTTGCCGGCCTGCTCGAAAACGCTGGCCAGGTGGAAGCGGGCAATACCAAGATCGGGTTCAAAATAAAGCGCCCGGCGAAAATCTTCCGCCGCTGCTGCCGGTTCATTCATTTTCTCATGGACCAGGCCCAAAACAAAATAAAGCTCGGGGTCGGCTGCATTGGCGGCAAGACCGTGCTCCAGGCAGCGGATGGCCAGTTCATATTCCCCCCGGTCAAGGTGAACTCTGGCGTTGCCGGCCGCTTCCCGCGGAGAAAGCCCATCATCGGTTAACGGTTTCTGCCTGGTTGCGCCGGTCTTGACCCTGGGGTCGCTCCGTTTGCCACTCTGGGAGCGGCGATCCACCCGCGAGCTGCGCCGCTCGCCCGGGCTGCCGGGCGAAGGGCCTGCGGACCGGAGGCGGCGGCCGGGCAGGAAACGGCGCCCGCCGGTGGACAGCGGCAGCGGCTTCCGGTAAATGAAGGCGTCACCGATCTCCACCAGCGAATACTTTGACGACATCCTCCACAATGTTTCCGAATGCCCGAGAAACAGATACGCACCGGAGCTCATGATGTCATAGAAATGCTCTATGACAAACTTAGCGGTTTCGTGCGTGAAATAAATGATCACATTGCGGCAAAAAACAGCGTCGCAGACGCCAAAGGAGCTTACCGGGAGAGGATCGTCGATGAGATTGAGCCGCTCAAACCGGACCAGTTTTCTCACACTCTCGTCAATCGTGTAACCGCCGCCGGCGGCATGAAAATAGCGGTCGAGATGCAGCCGGTCCACGCCGGTGAGCTTCCGCGCCGGGTACCATCCCCGGGCTGCATCGGCCAGCGCATCCTCGTTCAGGTCGGTGCCAAGGATCTGAATGCTCCACGATTCCGGCTCCGGCAGCGCGTCAAGCACCGACATCGCCACCGAATACGGCTCCTGTCCCGTTGAGCAGCCGGCGCACCAGAACCGCATAACCCTCTCCCCACCTGCTTTTCGCCGGGCAATTTCAGGAATGATGAACTGGCGAAACGCATCAAATTGCGGCAAGTTCCGGAAAAACTGGGTCTCCTGCACTGACAGGTGCGCCAGCAGCCTGTTTAGCTCCTCGCTGTTCTCGCGAGAAGAAACCAAACCGTAATACTCATTAAGATCGCCGGCGCCGACCTGATTGGCCCGTTCGATGAGACCGGCCCGCAGAACCTCGATCTTATCATGGTCAAAATAGATGCCGCTGGCGTCTTTGACCAGCTGGCGAAACCTCTCAAAATCCGGCTCTGAAAGTTTATGCTGCTTAATCCGGCTCATAGTTGCCTCCCGCAACCACCCGGTTTTTGCCGGTCTTCTTTGCCTCGTACAGGGCGGCGTCGGCTACTTGCACAAGCCCCGCGTAGTTGCTGGCGCCGCACTCGGGAAAACCGGCCACTCCCAGGCTGAGCGTAACATTGCCTCCGTCGGGCAGATGGAAATTATAATTCTCCACGGCGCCGCGAATGCGCGTGGCAACTTCACATGCCTGCTTCGGCCCGGTCTGAGGCAGAAGCACGGCGATCTCTTCGCCGCCATAACGGGCAACAATGTCCATATCGCGCACCTCGCGGGAAATCACTCCCGCCAGCTGCGTCAGGATTTCATCTCCCACCTGGTGGCCGTGCGCGTCGTTGATCTTCTTGAATGAGTCGATATCGGCCATGATGAGCGACAGCTGGCTCTCATACCGCACGGCGCGCTGGAATTCCTGCTCCAGCAGCTCGTAGAAATGACGGTGGTTAAACAATCTGGTGAGGCCATCGGTGATGGCCAGCCGGCGGGTGCCTTCGTGCAGGCGGGCGTTGTCAACCACCAGGCTCACTGGATACTCGATAATTTCCAGCAGCCGCTGGGTCGCTTCTGCAAATGCGTCCGGGCGGGGGCTGCTCAGGATGAGGATGGCGATCTTCTGGCCGCGCGCCTGCAAGGGAATGACCAGCATTGATTTGATCCCGTCGAACTCGGGGCGGTCTTCCCGGATAAAGGACGGGTCCGAATCGACGACGACCTCGATCTGGGTGCTGGCCGTTCCTGGCTTCATGTACGGTGACGCCGCCCCGATCGCCTGGCGGCGGGCCTCCTCGAAATAGGAGTTGCCGACAGGGCCGTGCACGTGGATGATCAGCTCCGACTCTTCCACCAGCATGATGGAGCAGACAGGGCAGTCCGTCACTTTGGCGATCACGGTCAGCACCGAACTGACGGTGAGGGCGCAATTTTCGCTGAGCGTGTTCAGCTTGCTGATCTCGTTGATCACGGTTGCTTCATAAAGCTTGCGGTCAAGCAACTCGTTTACGCGCGAAAGCACATCCACATCCTGCTGATCCACGGCCGGCTGCTTCGGCAAGTTGCAGCGGGCAGGCGCATCGCCGTCTTTGTCCCCGCCGCCAAGCAGTTCCCGCACGGCGCCAGCCAGCCCCGTGAGCTGGAAGTCCTTGGTAACGTAGCGGTCGGCGCCGGTCTGCAGGCCCCAGAACTTGTCCGTCTCCTGAGATTTGCTGGTCAGCATGATCACCGGCGTTCGCGAAGTGCGATAATCATCTTTCAGAAGCCGGCACACCTGGTAACCATCCATTCTTGGCATCTCGATATCGAGCACGACCAGGTCCGGATTTTCCTGAAACGCCTGTGTGACCGCTTCGATCCCGTCTCCGGCGATGACTACATCAAAGCCCTCGCGGCTCAGCACCGTTTTGATGATCCGCTGCTGGGTGGGGCTGTCCTCCGCCACCAGGATGCGGTATGGATGCTTTGCCGGTTTTTGTTCCTGTCTAATTATTGCTGGCATATCAAAAAACGTAACTGCCGATGGCCGGTCCGATCTGTTCCAGAGGGATGACGTTCTCAACGGCGTTTAATTTGATTGCTTCCCTGGCCATGCTGAAAATGACCGACGTCTCCTCATTCTGGGCCAGGGTGTGCCCGCCGGAGTCATGGATTGCCTGGATCCCCCTGGCGCCGTCGCGGCCCATGCCTGTCAGAATCACTCCCAGGGAACGGGCACCGTATTCCTGGGCCACCGATTCCAGAAGCACATCTGCCGAAGGTTTGTGAGGACTGTCGATCTCCCGGTTTACCAGCGCGATCCGGTGGTCATGCGACACGATCATGTGGATGGAATCAGGGGCAATAACAATACACTTCGGAACAATATCGTCGCCCTGCCTGCCCTTTTTTACCAGCATCCGGCAGTTGCCGCCCAGCCACTCAACCAGTCCGTCCGTAAACCCCTCAGCGATGTGCTGCACGATAACGATGGCGGCATGAAAGTTGGCGGGCAGGCTCTTGAGTATTACATTGAGCGCCTGAGGTCCCCCGGTTGAGGAAGCAATGGCGACAACTTCCGCGGTTGCCCCGGGGTGGACGGGCCGCGGCGCCGATGCCGCCGTGGCGAAGCGCCCCCGCGGATGAGCGATGACGCGCACCCGGGAAAGCAGTTTGATCTTGTTCCTAAGTGTATTGGCCTTGGCCTCAAATTCGTCCAGTGACGCGCTTCCCGGTTTGCAAAAGACATCGACGGCGCCGGCTCCCATCGCCTTGGCAGCATTGGCTGTATGCTCCGCCGCCACCGAACTGACAACCAGAACCGGCACGGGCGTATAAGCCATGATCTGCTCGATCGCCTTGATGCCGTCCATCACCGGCATTTCCACATCCATGGTAACCAGGTCCGGTTTGAGACTGGCGACCTTCTCCACCGCCTCCCTGCCGTTGCCCGCCTGCCCGATGACGGTGATGCCCGGGTCGGCGTCCAGGATTCGGCGCAGCATCAGCCGCACCGTCGGCGAATCGTCGGCTATGAGAACCCTCACCGTATGTTTTTCCGCTGACGCCGCTTCCATCAATCATCTCTGCCTTGCCTAGGCTACCAGCCGTTTGATTGTGTCAAGCAGATTCTGCTGGTCAAAGGTGCCTTTGGTCACGTAAGCGTTTGCTCCCGCCTCCACGCCGCGGCGCTTGTCCTCTTCACTGTTTCTGGAAGTCACCATGACCACTGGGATATCTTTCAGGTCATCGGTGCGCCGGATCGCCGAGATGAGATTAAGTCCATCCATGCCCGGCATCTCCAGATCGGTCACGACGCAATCAACCTGGCGTTCCATCAGATGTGTCATGGCGTCATTGCCGTCGACGGCGGTCTCCACATCATAGCCCGCCGCCTGCAGGATATTTCGCTGCAACTCCCGCACGACGAGTGAATCTTCCACCACCAGAATCGACCGACGCGGTCCCGAAGCTCCTTCCGCGGCTTCCGCGCCTTCCGCGCCTGCGGCGGGGCGCCATTCCTTTCCACCGTTCTTGATATCCCGCACCAGTTGATTGATGTTAAGCACCAGCACAGCCTGGCCGTCGCCCATGACGGTCACGCCCGCCACGTAAGGCATCCGCGGCAGAAAGCCGCCCAAAGACTTGATCACCAGCTCCTGCTCACCCACCAGCCTGCCAACCTCAAGGCCCAGCCGGTACCGCTCGGCGCGCACCACGACCACCTGCGCCCTGCCCTCACGATCGCTGGATGGAGAGGCGCCGAGGAATTCGAGGAGATTGACAAGAGGGACGGCGCTTCCACGCAGGATGAACCCGGGATGGCTGCCGAGCGATTGCAGCTCCTCCTTATCCACCGCCACCAACTCCTGAACGGCGGTCATGGGAATAACAAATCTTGCATCGCCGCACTCTACCAGCATGCCATTGATCACCGCCAGGGTAACCGGCAGTGACACCAGAAATCTGGTTCCCTGGCCCGGTGTCGACTCCACCAGCACTGATCCTTCCAGATGTTCGATATTGTTTTTCACGACATCAAGGCCCACGCCACGCCCGGAAATCGTGGTTACTGCTTCAGCGGTGGAGAAACCGGGACGGAAAATAAGCTCGATCGCTTCTTCGTTGGACAGTTGCTCGCCGGAGCCAAGGAGACCCTTGCGCTCGGCGGCGGCCTTGATTTTCTCCGGAATGATGCCGGCGCCGTCATCTGCCACCTCAATCTCCACCCTGTCGCCCCGCTGGGCGGCTCTGAGGCGGATGACGCCCTGCTCCGGCTTGCCCTGCTCCGTCCGCTGCAACGGCAGCTCGATGCCATGATCAACGGCGTTGCGCATGATGTGCATCAGCGGATCAGCGATCTGCTCCAGGAGACGCTTGTCCATCTCGGTCTCCTCCCCCGAGATCTCAAGCCTAACCTTCTTGCCGCAGGCGCCGGCGGCATCGCGAACGACCCGCGGGTAAAGGGAAAAAATCGATCCCAGCGGCAACATGCGCACGTGCATCGCCTGATCCTGGAGATCATCCAGGGCGACCTTCCGGCCGGCCGTGTTGTCCTCCAGGCGAGTGGCCGCCGCTCCCAACCGGTCAACGGTAACCGACAGGGCATCCTCCATCCGGTTGACGCGTTGCTTAATGTCCCCCAGATCCGTTTCGCCAGCCCCGGACTTCATCTTGCGGATTTGCTGAGCCAGAGCCGCAAACGAATGCTGGATCTCATCCGTGCTTTTATGGATCGAGGCCATTTCCTTGATCCTGTCTTCAGCATCAGACTGATTGACTAAAATCTCACCCATTAGGTTAAGAAGTTTGTCAAGCCGCTCGATATTGACCCTGATGGTGGATTCGCTCCGTGGCGCCGCCGCGCTCGTAGCTTTGCCGGCCGGAGCCGCCGGCACTTTCTCCTGTCTGGCTGGCGCTGCCGGTTTGGGTGCCTCCGGCGGCTGCCCGACAGCTTTAAGGAGCGGCTCTTTGCGAAGAGGTTCAGATTCTTGTCCCCGAACTTCCGCAGGCGGGCCTGACACCGGCTGACTGGTCTCTCCGCCGGCTTCCAAAGGGTTTGCTGCGACTTTTAACTGGGGAGCCTCCGGCTCCGGTGTGTTTGTGTTTGCCTCTGCCGCTTCCACCTCCGGATTCGCCGTCCCGGATTTGGCTCCCGGGGCAGGCGTTTGATCCGGCTGCCCGTCGGGTGTAACCGGAAGGGATGGCGCCGGCGCGGCGGCTCCACTCTGGCCGCCGGAGCCCACTTCGCGCAGGCGCTCCAGCAAGCCTGACACGTCCGCCGCGGGCGCGGGTTCTCCTGGCTCTTCGCCCGGCAGCAGCTGCTCAATCCGGTCCAGCGTCTCCAGGAGCAGATCCGCAACCCCGGATTCCATCCGCATCT
Source organism: Actinomycetota bacterium (assembly GCA_023489275.1). Lineage (GTDB taxonomy): Bacteria > Actinomycetota > Thermoleophilia > BMS3ABIN01 > BMS3ABIN01 > JACWAD01. The sequence goes on along the minus strand of JAMDDD010000003.1, from coordinate 8,110 downwards.
GACCTGTCTGCACCGTTTCCAGGATATCCTCGACCCGGTGCGCCAGCTCGCGAATGGCATCCAGGCCCATCATTCCAGCGGAGCCCTTCAGCGTATGCGCTTCCCGAAAGAGTTTCTTGAGCAGCTCATCATCAGCGGGTGAATTTTCCAGCGACATGAGGCCGCTACTTAATGTCTGCAGGCGCTCCAGGGCCTCGGCCCTGAACGTCTGCAGGAATTCCTCATCGTTGGCCCAGTTGCTCATTTAGACCGCTCCTTTTTTCGTAGTGACGGTGGCGCGGCAGGCTTGCGCAAGCGGCAGCACCGGCAAGCCCGAAAATTGTCTATCCGCCATGGCCGGGATGACCGCCGGCGCCGAAGCACGGGTTACTCAAGCCGGAACTCCGCGATAGCCTCCTTGAGCTCGGCAGCGTACCTGGTCAGCTGTTCAGTGGCTTCCTGGGTTTGCTTGGCGCTGATCGCCTGCTGACGGCTGGCCTCAGAGATGTTGGTCATCGCCACGACGACCTGCTCGCTGGCGCTCTTCTGCTGCTGCGTCGCCATCGAAATTTCCTTTGCGGCCACCGTGTTATCGGAAACCACGGCCAGGATGCTTTCCAGCGATTTGCCGGCATTGGTGGCAAGCTCCACGCCCTGCTGAACCTCTTTGGCGCTTTCTTCCGTCGCCATGATAGTGCTGTTTGTCTCAGCCTGGATCTCGTTTATCAGTGATTTGATCTTGTCGGTGGCGCCGACGCTCTCTTCCGCCAGGCGCCTGATCTCGCTGGCAACCACCGCGAAGCCGCGGCCTTGCTCACCGGCGCGGGCCGCCTCGACGGCCGCATTCAGCGCCAGCAGGTTTGTTTGATCTGCAATATTATTTATGATCTCAAGTATGGTGCCGATCCTTTGAGACTTCTCACCCAGCGACAGGGTCTTTTCCGCCACTTTGTTGACCTTCTCGTTAATCGTTTGCATGCCCTCGATAGTCGCCGTGACGGCGTTCTGACCTTCACCGGCATGCGAAACGGTCTCCTCGGCCACCCGCGCCACCGACTCGGCGGTCTCAGCAATCTGCTTCGCGGTGCCGGCCAGCTCCTCGATGGTCGCCGAAGTCTCGGTAACTGCAGCCGATTGCTCAGCAGAAGCGCTTACCTGCTGCTCGATGGCCGACAGGATTTCCGTCGAGGCTTCGGACGTATGTTCGCCCATTTCCCGGATCTTCGCGCTCAGGTGGCCAAGCCCATCGGTCATCTCATTGAAGCTCCCGGCCAGCGCGCCCAGCTCATCGCTGGATTTCAACTCAACCCTGCGGGTGAGGTCGCCGTCGGCGATACGCTTGATGGCCATTACAACACTTTTCAAAGGCCTGGTGACGGCCATCCGCAGCGCCACCATCAGGGATATCAGAACAAAGGCCAGCGTCCCCAGCAGAAAAATGATCGTCTGCTCCTTGGCAGAGGTGACATTGTTGTCAATGTGATGCATCGAAGTCGAAATGATCACGGCGCCTCGCATACTATTTGTATTTCCGTGACAGGCCTGACAAGCCACCTCATTTGGCAAGGGATGGATTTCCGTCAGCTGCCGGCCGGAGCCGGTGCCATCATAAAATGTTACCGGCTTGCCGGTTGACAAGGCCTGCGACAGCTCGTTGGCGGTCAGCCCGGAAACATGGCCGCTGCCGCTGAATACCTCACCGCCGGATGTATTGACAATCATGATCTTGCTCAGGTCGCCAATTCCCTTCATGTCCTGAAGCGCCTTGACGGTGAAACCGGGCTTTCCCTCCAGCATGCTGGCTTTGATGCCGTTGGCAACCAGCTGGGCGGCAACATGATTGCTGTTTTCCTGCTGAGCCACCATATTGTTTTCTTCCTGGCTGATATTGATGATGGCAAAAATCGTCAGGCCGATGATCATCAGAATCGTGATCAACCCGAGGATCTTGGCCTCGATACTGCCCAGGAAGAACCGAAAAATCCTCACCCTGCCTGCTCCCGATCTGATGAAATTTCCTGCATGTACCGGCGGAACGCCACTTTCAACTGCCATTTTCAGACCCCCATCTGACGATTTACCTGGATGACACCGGCGGAACGGCTTTCTGCGGGCCGTGCTTGCTCAACCAGCCCGTCAATATCGAGAATCCCGGTCATCTTGCCTCTTAAATCAGACTGCGCCGAGATGAATGAGTGCTGGGATTCATCCAGCGTCCGCATCGCCGCCTCCTGCGAGGAGGCGGGAATCTCTTCCACGCCAATTACCTCTTCGACCAGCAGCCCCACGGAAGCGCCGGCCGACTCTACGATCACGATTCTGCTCTTTGGTTCGATTTCCAGTGGAGAGTGGGAAAAGAGAACGGCCAAATCAACTACGGCCACGACAACTCCGCGCAGGTTGACAATCCCCTTGATGCTTGCCGGAGCTCCAGGCAGCCAGGTAATGGCCGGCACCCTGGTGATCTCCCGTACGCGCCCGATCTCGACCGCGAAAAACTCACCGCCGACGGTCAGAACTATAAACGAAGAGGCCTGTTCCGGCGTCGTGACAAATGATGTATTGGAGAAGTATTCTTTCTCCTGGGAACTTGTCTTGTCTAAATTTTCCATTACCCTAAAAGTCGCATTGAAGGAATGCTCCTACTGACATGGATTAAATCGGCCGCATGCTGACACAGCTTAAGTAAAAAAATGGGCTGTGAACGACGCCCAAAAACGCGCGCACAAAAAAAGCCCGCCTGTACAGGCGGGCTTTTCAAATTTGACAACCTGGGATCTGTTACTGGTTCCCGGCTTCCCCGTTGCCCTCCGGAGTTTCCCCGGCCTCTGCCTCCGGCTCCTCTGCGCCGGCATTCTCGCCAGCTTCAGCTTCCGCGGCCAGCTTTAGCTCGGGAGCGGCGCTCGCATCTGAATCAGCTTCGGCCCCGGTTTCGTCAACTTCCGTTGCTGCGCCCGCAGCGGGAGGCTCTTCGGTAAAGACCTCATCGCTCAGGCCCAGACTCGGCACCTCGGCGAACTTTTCTTCTTCATTGCCAGCAGCTTCGGGAGCCACCGCTTCTTCGGCGGTTTCACCGGCGGATTCCTCGCCGGTTTCCCCATCTTCTTCGAGTTCCTCATTCAGCCGCTTGATGCTCAGCGACAACCGGCGGCGGTCGCCATCAATCTCGATTATCTTGACCTCCACCTCGTCGCCGATGGAAACGATTTCCTCCGGCTTCTCCACATGATGGCTGGCCAGCTCAGAAATGTGCACCAGGCCCTCGATGCCTTCCCGGATCTGGACGAAAGCGCCAAAACTTACCAGTTTCGTCACTTTGCCTTTGATAACATCTCCGACCTGATGCGCTTCCACCAGGCTTTTCCAGGGATCTTCCTGGGTCTGTTTAAGACCCAGCGAAACCCGCTGGCGGTCGCGATCGATGTCAAGCACCTTGACTTCGACCTCCTGGCCGATGGAGAGCACCTCGGACGGATGGTTGACATGTCCCCAGGAAAGCTCGGAGATGTGAATGAGGCCGTCGATGCCTTCCAGGTCTACAAATGCGCCAAAATCGACAATGTTGGAGATAACTCCTTTGACAATGTCCCCCGGCTTGAGGTTGTCCAGAATCTGCTCGCGAACCTCCTTGCGCTCTTCTTCGAGCACGGCGCGACGGGAGAGCACCACATTATTGCGGTTGCGATTGAGCTCGATGACCTTGCACTGAAGCGTCTTGCCCATATATTCATCGAGATTCTGAATGCGGCGGATATCCACCAGTGAAGCCGGCAGGAAACCGCGCACGCCCAGATCGAGGATCAGGCCTCCCTTGACGACTTCGATAACGGTTCCGTCGATAACGCTGCCGTCACGCTCAACCTGTTCAATCCGCTTCCATGCCTGCTCGAACCGGGCCCGCTTCTTGGAGAGGATCAGCCGTCCCTCGGTATCTTCCTTCTGCATGACCAGAGCGTCGATTTTATCGCCGACGCTCACTTCATCCTCGGCATTGACCGATTTGCGGATCGAAAGCTCATTGGCGGGGATCACACCCTCGGACTTGTAGCCGATATCCACCAGAATCTCATCCTTGTCAACGCGGACTACCTCGCCGGTGACGATATCTCCTTCCTGGAAGATGTTGATGGTGACGTCATAGTTGGGTTCCTCTTTTCCGTCTACGAGCTTGAGCAGCCCGCCGCTTCCTTCCACCAGTGTAATTTCTTCGTCTTCGCTCTGTTTTTGCATGTAGTTTTTTTGTTCCTTTCTAAAAAATTGGCGCGCAGCGCAGCATGCGCCTTGCGTGCCAGAATACATTATACATAAAGAAAAGGCGGGATGGAAAGCGCGCAAAGCGGCCGGCAAGGGTGGCCCGCCGGGACAGGCTCTTACCTGGCCTCGACCCAGGTGGCGCCGATGCCGGCGTCAACCTCGAGGGGCGGGTCAAGCTTCCAGGCGGCGCACATTTCCCGGCGGGCTACTTCGGCCACCGCCCGGGCTTCTGCGGCGCCGGCTTCGATCACCAGCTCATCATGAACCTGAAGCACCAGGCGGGCAGACGGATGCGCGGCGGCGAGGGCGCGATGGCAGTTGATCATCGCTACTTTCATGATATCGGCGGCGCTGCCCTGGATAACGGTATTGACCGCCAGCCGCTCGCCCAGGCGGCGCTGACGCTGATCGCTCGCCGCCAGCTCGGGCACCGGCCGGCGGCGGCCCAGCATGGTGGTGACATAGCCGTTTCGTAAAGCACCGGCGATAATGCGGGCGCGAAACTCCGACACCCGCGGAAAACGGGCCAGATAAGCGGTTATATAACCTGCGGCCTCTTCCTGGGAGATATCCAGCTGCTCCGAGAGGCCATAGGAGCTGATCCCATACATGATGCCAAAATTGACGGCCTTGGCCCGGCCTCGCAGCGTGCCGGTAACCTCCTCCGGTCTCACGCCAAATACCTCGGCGGCCGTATCACGATGGACGTCCTCGCCGGCGGCAAACGCATGCTTTAGCTTCTCCTCCCCCGAGAGGTGCACCATAATCCGCAATTCGACCTGCGAGTAATCGGCCGCCACCAGCAGCATGCCGTCTCCGGCGATAAAGCAGTCCCGGATCTTCTCGCCCGGCGGCGTACGGACGGGGATGTTCTGCAGGTTGGGGTTGCTGGACGACAGCCTTCCTGTCGCCGTAACGGTCTGGTTGAAGGTTGTGTGAACGCGCCAGGTTTCCGGATCGGCCAGCCTGGGCAGCGCCTCCAGATATGTCCCCGACAGCTTGGAAAGCTCCCGGTAAGCCTCCACCCTGGCAATGATCTCATGGCGGGAGCGAAGCGCTTTCAGCACCGAGGCGTCAGTCGAGTAGCCCTTTTTTGTTTTCTTTCCCGGCGGCAGTTTTAGCTTGTCAAACAGGACAGCGGCCAGCTGCTGCGGAGAGTCGATGTTAAAATCTTCGCCGGCGAGCGTGTGGATCTCATCGGCAAGCTGATCGAGCTGATCGGAGACCTTGGCGGCCAGTTCTCCCAGCCGGGGCAGGTCAACCCTGATCCCGGTCTGTTCCATTTCGGCCAGGATGCCAACCAGAGGCACCTCCACGGTTTCAAACAGCTCGTCCAGGCCCTGCTCCCGGAGCCGGGGCTGCTGATGGCGCGCCAGATAATAAGTCTGGGCGGCACGGATGGCGAGCGCCCTTGCCGCGGTTCCGTCCGCGTCCACATCAACGCGAATGCCGGCGGCCGCCGCCAGCTGATCGAGTTTATAAGACCTGGCCGCCGGCTTCAGAAGATAAGCCGCCACTTCGGTGTCGTGCGTGCACTGGACGGGGGCCGGGGCTACCCTGGTCAGAAACTCCTTGAAATCATGGACGTACAGACGGCGGCCGGCGCCTGTTTGCGGAACCGCCAGAGCCGCCCGGGCCTCGTCCGGTTTTGCCGAAGCAGAGGCGACTTTATCTTCGCCGGCATAGGCAGCAAGGTGGACGGCCTCGCCGCGCCGCTCCCAGGCCAGGGAAAACTCAGCGGCCTGGCCGATCCGGGCGGCCAGCTCCGTAAAAGCGACATGCTCGAATGAAAGCCGGCGCGTCCCGCTTTCCGGAACCTCCAGGATGCCAATCTCTTCCAGGCGCCTGGTGAGCGTGTTGAACTCATAGCGGGCCAGCACCTGGCGGAGGCGGGTGCGGTCCGGCCGGCGCGGCATGGTCGTCTCGGAGGTGATCGGCAGCGGCACCTCGTAATTCAATGTGGCAAGCTTTTTTGACAGCATTGCCTGGTCGCGGTGATCATCAAGCAGCTGGCGCCGCTTTCCCTTTATCTCTTCAACGTGGTCAAAAATATCTTCCAGGGAATCATAAGCAGCCAGCAGGCTTGCGGCCGTCTTGTCACCCACCCCGGGGACGCCGGGAATGTTGTCGGAAGCGTCACCCTTGAGTCCGATAAAATCGGGGACTTTTTCCGGAGGAATGCCGTACCTGGCTTCCACGGCCTTGCCGTCATAGATCTTCACCTCCGAGATGCCTTTCGTGTTGGTCATCACGAAGACGCCGTCTCCCGCCAGCTGCAGGGCGTCCCGGTCGGCCGTGACGACGACGGCCTTCTGATGATGGGCCCGCGCCTCCCTGGCCAGGGTCGCCAGGATGTCGTCGGCCTCAAATCCTTCCTGCTTCAGGCTGTCAAATCCAAACGCCGCCACCAGCTCGTCAAAGTGGCTGAACTGCAGCGAGAGATTGTCCGGCATCGGTTTGCGGTGCGCCTTGTAATCCTCAAAGTCATCATGCCGGAAGACCTTCTTGCCGGCATCCCAGGCGACGATGACGCCGGCAGGTTGATAATCAGTAATAATTTTGACCAGCATTGTAGCAAAGCCGTACAGCGCGTTGGTGGGAAAGCCGTCACTGGTGGCAATCGACTCGGGCAGCGCGTAAAAGGCGCGGTAGGCAAGGCTGTTGCCGTCAATCAGAAAGATGGCGCCGGAGATGTCGGGCACAGGGGTCAAGTTCGAAGTTCCAGGTTCGAAGTTCCAGGTTCAAGGTTCAAAGTTACCGGTTTCCGTTTTATGAGATTACGTTTAACGTTTATCTGGCATCCGCCAGCCGTTTTATCCGGTATCTGCTTCTGCCCTGGGGGAGCGGCTCATCAGCTCGAAGAGGGCATCCCTGACGCTTTTGCCTTCAAGCACCGCGCATACCTGCTCGGTAATCGGCATCTCCACACTGCGGCGCCGCGCCAGCTCCCGCAAGGAAGGAGCGGTGATGATGCCTTCGGCGATCATGCCCAGCTCCGCTTCAGCCGCCGCCGGGGTCATGCCGCCCGCAATCAGCTCTCCGGCCCGGCGGTTACGACTGTGCCTGCTGGTGCAGGTGGCGATCAGGTCGCCCATCCCCGCCAGCCCGGAGAAAGTCTGCTGCCGGGCGCCCAGTCTTTCCCCCAGCCTGGCCATTTCGGCCAGCCCGCGCGTCATGAGGCTGGCCTTGGTGTTGTCCCCCAGGCCAAGTCCATCGGACATGCCGGCGGCGAGCGCTATCACATTTTTTGCGGCGCCGCAAAACTCGACACCGGCCATATCCGTATTGACATACGCCCGGAAACTGCCGGTAGAAACAAGCTCCTGCAGCCACCGGGCCAGACCAGCATCCACCGCGGCGATCGTGGCCGCTGCCGGAATGTCGAGCGCCACCTCCTCGGCATGGTTTGGCCCGGAGAGCACCGCGACGCGCCGGCGAACCGGCTCCGGCAGTTCCTCGCCCAACACCCGGGAAAACCGCTTCAGGCTTTCTCGCTCGATTCCTTTCGTGAGGCTGAGCACCGCCGCGCCGGAGTTGATGTTCCGGGCCAGGTTATGGACCGCCTCGCGGTAGACTTTACTGGGCAGGGCGATAACGACCAGCGCCGCTTCTCCCAGCGAATTCTCTGAAAATGAAGTCGCCACCAGATCTTCCGGCAGATCAACATGTTGCAGATAATCCGGATTGCGGTGTTCCCGGTTAATTGCCGCTGCCTGACCGGGGCGGCGGCAAAGCAGCTCCACCCGGCAACCGTTTCGCGCCAGCAGGCGCGCAAAAGAGGTTCCCCAGCTGCCGCCGCCGACAACGGACACCCGCACTGGAGACGCCGGAGGCGCAGTTTCGCTCATCCGGCCAACTCCCCCTTGCCGCCGCGTCA
>JAMDDD010000018.1 GCA_023489275.1 Actinomycetota bacterium | reverse complement strand
TAGGAATCGGTGGAGTTCGCCAAGCAGCATGATTTTTATGTATCGGTAAACGCGGAGGACGCCTCCCGCGCCGATCTTGATTTTCTGATCCGGTTTGCCCGGTCAGCGCGGGAATACGGCGCCGACCGGATCCGCTTCTGCGACACCGTTGGCATTCTCGATCCATTTGACACCTTCAACGTAATCTCATTTCTTCGCAGCCGTGTTGACCTGGAGATCGAGATGCACACCCATAATGATTTCGGGATGGCTACCGCCAATGCTCTGGCGGGGATCAAGGCAGGAGCCATTTACGTGAATACGACGGTTAACGGTCTGGGGGAGAGGGCCGGCAATGCGGCGCTGGAGGAGGTGGCGATGGCGCTGAAATATATCGCCAAGCTCAACCCCGGACTCCATACGGAGCGGTTCCGGGAGCTGTCCGAGTATGTTGCCAGCGCGTCCTCCCGCACCATACCCGTCTGGAAACCAATAGTGGGCGCCAACGTATTTGCGCATGAATCCGGCATCCACGCCGACGGCGTCATCAAGAACCCTCTTAACTACGAAGTTTTCAGCCCGGAAGAAGTTGGGCTCGAGCGGCAGTTGGTGGTCGGGAAGCACTCAGGCGGCAAGTCGATTGAGATGAAGTTCAAGGAATTCGGAATCGAGCTGACGCCGGAAGACAGCCGCGAGATCCTCAGGCTGGCAAGAAAGCTGGCGGTGGAGCTCAAGCGCGGACTTTTTGACAAAGAGTTGATGTATATTTATAAAGACTATCAAGCCCACACAAAGGAGGGCGGCAAGGGCAGTTCTGGTGGCTAGCACCCTCGCGGAAAAAATAATTGCCGCTCACGTGGGCTGGGAGGTGGAGCCGGGGGAGATCGTCGTAACGCCGGTCGATGTTGCCGCGCTGCAGGATGGTACCGGACCGCTGGCGCTGATGCAGCTGGAAGAACTGGGGCTGGTGCAGGCGCACAATCCGGCCAAGACCGTCCTGTTTATCGATCACGCCGCTCCCAGCCCCCGCAAAGAACTGTCAAACGCCCATGTTTCTCTCCGCCGGTTTGCGGCAAGAACGGGCGCGGTCCTCTCGGAAATCAATGAAGGCGTCTGCCATCAGCGGCTGGTGGAAAGTTTCGCCTCTCCAGGCGACATTGTTATTGGCGCCGACTCGCATACCTGCACCTCGGGAGCCCTGGCGGCATTCGCCACCGGTATGGGTTCAACGGATGTCGGCCTCGGCATCGCCACCGGCAAGACGTGGCTCAAGGTCCCGGAAACGTTTAGGGTGGTGCTAAGCGGCAGCTTCCCGGCGGGCGTCTTCGCCAAGGATCTGATGCTGCACCTGATCGGCAGGATTGGCGCCGACGGCGCCACTTACATGGCGCTTGAATTTACCGGTCCGCTGACGGCGGCGATGAGCATGCCGGAGCGGTTTACACTGGCTAACATGGCCGTGGAGGCGGGAGCCAAGACAGGCTTGTTTGCCGCTGACGAAACAACCCGCGTCTTCCTCGCCGGCCAGGGCCGGGAAGCAGATTACCGCCCGCTGGCCGCGGATGACGGCGCCGCCTGCGCCCGCACCGTTGAGATTGACGCCGGAGCGCTGGAGCCAACGGTGTCAGTCCCTCACACGGTTGACAATACGATGGCAGTTGTTGACGCTGCCGGAACAAAAGTGGACCAGGTTTTCATCGGCACCTGCACCAACGGGCGCCTCGAGGATCTCCGGATTGCCGCGGCAATTTTTAAAGACCGCCACCGGCACCCGGGTACGCGGCTGATCGTGACGCCTGCATCCCGGGCTGTCTACATCGAGGCAGCGCGCGAGGGGCTTCTGGAGGTATTTGCGAAGGCCGGCGCCACTGTCACCGGCCCCGGCTGCGGCGCCTGCGTCGGCGTTCATGGCGGCATCCTCGGCGATGGCGAAGTGTGCGTCGCAACCCAGAATCGGAACTTCCAGGGGCGGATGGGCAATGCCGCCGGATTTATTTACCTCGCTTCGCCGGCAACGGCGGCGGCAACGGCGATTAAAGGCGAGATTGCCGATCCAAGAGAATATATGGAAAGCCGGGATAATCAATGATTTTACGAGGCAAAGCATGGGTCTTCGGAGACAGCATCTCCACGGATCATATCGCGCCCGGCCGCTACTTCCATCTCCGGACAAACCTGCCGGAGCTGGCCAAGCACGTGCTCGAGGACGCCAATCCGGATTTTGCCTCGCAGCTGCAACCGGGTGATTTCGTGGTTGCCGGACGCAACTTCGGCCTTGGCTCAAGCCGCGAGCATGCCCCTCGCATCATTAAGCTGGCGGGGGTGAGCGCTGTGCTGGCGAAATCTTTCGCGCGGATATTTTACCGGAACGCGATCAACGTCGGGCTGCCGGTGCTGGAGCTCGATACTGCCGGAATTTCCCAGGGCGACGAGCTGGAAGTCGACCTGGCCGCGGGGACCGTCCGCAATCTGACCCGTAGCGAGCAGCTCAGCTTTCAGCCGCTGCCGCCGGTGATGGTTAAGATATTAAATGACGGCGGCATCGTGGAACACTTCCGGAAATATGGCGATTTCAATCTGGAGACCTGAATCTGCCGCAAAGGCACGAAGCCATCCCTTCGAAAATATGATATTTTTATCTCTCTTTTCCGGGCGGTCCCAGTGGCCGCCGGTTATTTGTAAACAGCAAGTGAGAGGCATATGTCAGATTCTTATCAGGTTACGCTGATTCCCGGCGACGGCATCGGGCCGGAAATTATTGCCGCTGCCCGCAAGGTGGTTGACGCGAGCGGCGTCAGCATCGATTGGAAGGAAGTCACAGCCGGGTCGGAAGCGCTGGCGGAGTACGGCACCCCGCTCCCCGATCATGTCCTGCAGTCGATCCGCGAGACAGGCGTCGCCCTCAAGGGCCCGGTGACAACACCCGTCGGCGGCGGATTTCGCAGCGTCAACGTCACTCTGAGACAGGCGCTTGACTTATATGTTAATCTGCGGCCTGCGGTATCCATTCCGGGGGTAAAATCCCGCTATACCGGTATTGACCTCGTTATCGTCCGGGAAAACACCGAAGACCTGTATGCCGGCATCGAGCATATGGTGGGCCCGGATGCCGCCGAGAGCATCAAAATTATCACCCGGCGCGCTTCCGAACGGGTGGTGAGATTTGCCTTTGAATATGCCCGGCGGGAAAAGCGACGCAAGGTTACGGCGGTTCACAAGGCCAACATCATGAAATGCAGTGACGGCCTGTTCCTGGAAGCGGCCCGCCATGTTGCTGAAGCCTACCCCGACGTCGAATTTGAGGACCGGATCGTCGATAACATGTGTATGCAGCTGGTGCAAAAGCCGGAATTGTATGATGTCATGGTCCTGCCTAACCTGTATGGCGACATTGTCTCCGATCTGTGCGCGGGCCTGGTGGGCGGGCTGGGCGTCGCGCCGGGAGCAAATATCGGCGACGAGATGGCCGTCTTTGAACCGGTTCACGGCAGCGCCCCCAAGTACGCCGGCAAGAACAAGGCCAACGCGACCGCGACCATTCTTTCAGCGGTGCTAATGCTGAAACACTTAGGTGAGACGGATGCCGCCGACCGCATCATGGCTGCCGTCCGGAAGGTCATCGGGGAAGGAAAACAGGTGACTTACGATCTCGGCGGCAGCGCCGGCACGTCCGAGATGGCGGAGGCCATTATCGCGGCGATGGCCGCGAAGGCATAGTCGGCCGCGCGGTTTTTCTGCCGGCGAAAACCCTCAGGAGCCGACCGCCGACAGCGGTTGGATGCTTTCCAGAATCGCTTTGATGTCCTGCCATTCCCAGCCGGTCCAGGTGCCGGTGGTCATGCTGTAATAAAGGTCCTGCTGCTTTCCGGAAGCATCCTTGTAGGAACCTTTCCACACAACGACGAAAGTTTCCGCCTTGCCAACTTCAGGAACCCGCACCGGCGCTCCGTTCGGCAGGTAAACCCTGGTCTGGTGCCAGTAGACCTGAAAATCAGTACCGCCGATATTGGTTTCGGTCAGGTAATAGCCGGAAAGCGGCTGGCTGTTGGAGATGCTCTGATTAAAGGTAATCATGCGCGCCTGGTTGCCGGGCTCATAGTAACGGTAACTGTAAAAGCCGGCCGGATCATCCGGAGACGAGGAGGCTTCGTAACCAACCAGATCGGGGTCCAGCTGCAGCCCGCCGGGAAGCTCGGTGGGAACCATAACCGGATATGGTACGTGCTTTTGCAGATCAATCAGTACTTTCATGTCGGCGGCATCGGGCACGCCGGTCGCGCTTCTTAGGTTGTCATCCAGGATGATTCCGGCAGGAGTGGCTGGAGCTGTTGCAGTAACCGCCGGTGACGTCTCGGTTGTAGCGACAGTCCCGGTCGTGGCCTGATGCGTCGCGGTTGCCGACCCAGTCCCGCAGCCGGAAGCAACAATAATCACAACCATCGCGGTCAGGAATCCGATAAAAACAGCCGTCGTGCTTTGACAGAAAAGTTTTTTCATCACATGTTCGAGCTTTAATTCAAATATTTCGGAAGCGGAGACCGCTTGTGTCAGCCGGCTGATTTTCCCAAATATAATAACAAACGATCATGGTGACAATGAGATTTCATCACCGGCCAGGCTGCTCCTTAAAAATGTCTTCATGCTTGACAACATTAAAAAAAGCTGCAATTTGCGGGAAGTATGCCGCAAACGGGTATTGAAAGGCTTTCTCTTTGACGCTAAGATTCAGTTTACCATTACCTACGGCAGAAGGAGGAGCTACGGTTTTAAGGACGCGCAACCCCAGGGTCCAGCAGCATCAGGCTGTAGAAGAAAGTCAGCTTTCTGTCACCGAAGTCTCCTGCGAATCCTGTTTCTTTGGCGTCAGCGACCTGTGCTCGTTGCCAAAAGGAGAGGCCTGCACCACATTCAGGCCACAGTGGCTCGTGGCGGTGCGGTCCCGGTCAGACGCAGAGAATTAACCGCGGCGATTCTGCCGGCCGTCTTCCTTCTGTTAATCCATGCCGGTTGATGAACCGGATTTCTCTGCCGCGCCGTGTTTGATCACGAGCACCGGGGAGCTGACTTTCTGGACAACCCTGTTGCTGACGCTTCCCAGCAACAGCCCCTTGAACTCACTTAGACCACGGCTTCCCAGAACCAGAAGATCAACCTTTTCCCTCTCAGCGATGTCGACAATCGCCGTGCTGATGGATTCGGGAGGGTAATCGATTTCGACCAGAGTGCGATACCCATCTTTTCCCCCGGAAAACAAGTGCTTGGCATTCTGAAGGATTTGCTCGGCTGCTTCCCTATTGACGTCATGCACATCTATATCAGCGGTACAGCCGGGGCATACGTGCACGACCAGGGCCTCACGGGTGCCCATTTTTTTTGCCATTTCCGCCGCGTACCGAACAGCCGCGTCGGCGTTGTCAGAACCATCAGTCGCGACCATCATTTTATCGAACACGTGATCCCCCCGTAAAAAGATAAGAATAAATTAGTATCTGGATAATATCAAAAATCATTTAATTGATCATCCGTTAGGTCACCGTCCGACTACAAACAACCTGTCCCGGAAGATAACTTGCAGCGAGGCCGGGGGAAAAGATGGGTAAGGGGATGATTGGGCGGCTTTTCAAAAAGCGGCGCGGCACATATTCCTGGAGCGCTCCAGCGGCAGGAAAATGCCTCGCGGCCCTCATGGGTTAGGAAGCCGTCTTTGAGGAGGCTGCCGAAGCCGTTGCAGCCGGAACAGGATAGCCTGCCGGATTGATGCCGCCCGGCAAAAGATCCGGCAAATCGAGACAAGCTCCGCGTAAATTTCTCAATAAATTGGCTGAGCGGTAACTCAACTATTTGAGCGTAAGATAGACACGCTCAAAGCTTCGCTGTCAATGGTGACGGTCGCTGTATAAATCTTCCCGCCCGCCGGCGCTGCCGCAAAATTAAGCTCCCGGCACAGCGTCTCCGCCTGAAAAAATTCGGCGTGTTCCCGGATGACGTCTTCAAGTTCGCCGCTTCCGGAAACCCAGGCGGTAATGGTATCTTCAATCTCAAAGCCGGCTTCCTTGCGCAGGTTCTGAACTTTGTGCACCAGCTCGCGCGCCAGGCCTTCCCGGCGAAGAGGTTCCGTCAGCCCGGTCTTGATGGCAACCGCATAACCACCGCCTTCCTCGACGGCGTATCCTTCCCGGTTCACCTTCTCTACCAGGATGTCATCTTTCTGAAGCTGTTCTTCCCGGCCGTCGACCATAATGCCGATGCCGCCATTTTCAATCAGCGCCCGCACTTCAGCAGGGTCAAGGGCGGCGATGGCAGCGTCGGCCTGGGGCCGGCGGGAGCCGAAGCGCGGCCCCAGTTTTTGCAGGTTCGGTTTCAGCTTTACATCGTAAAGCTGGTCAACTGTGGAAACAAAGCCCAATCGTTTGACATTCAGCTCTTCCAGGATCAAATGTTCCAGCCCAGCCAGCGCCACCTGCTCCTCGTCACTGGCCACGGCGACGGCCTCCGCCAGCGGCTGCCTTGTTTTGACAGCCGCCTTGTTCCGGGTGGCGCGGCCGAGATTGACGATCCGGCGCACGAGCTGCATGCGTTCGGATAGTTCGCTGAAAATGACGTCAGACTCGGGAAAATCGCACAGATGTACGCTCATCGGCGCGGCAGCGTCAACTGAACAGACCAGGTTGCGGTAAATCTCTTCTGAAATAAAGGGCGTAAACGGCGCCAGCAGCTTCGCCACCGTCACCAGGCATTCGTGCAACGTGAGGTAGGCGCTGATTTTGTCCCGGTCCTCTTCACTCTTCCAGAAGCGCCGGCGGCTGCGGCGGACATACCAATTGGAAAGGTCGTCAACGAATACCTGGATTTCCCGGCCGCTCGTGGTGGCGTCATACCGCTCCAGGTAGCCTGTCACCCGGTTCACCAGCACCTGAAGGCTGCCGATGATCCAGCGGTCCATCAGCGGTCTCTCGTCAACCGGGATATCATGCGACAGCGGATTGAACCCGTCGATATTCGCGTAGACGGTAAAAAATGAATAGGTGTTCCACAACGTCAGCAGGAATTTGCGCACCACCTCGTCGATTGCTTCCGGGAAGAACCGGCGCGGGTACCAGGGGGAGCTGACCGTAAACAGGTACCAGCGGAAAGCGTCGGCTCCCTGCCGGTCAAGCACCTGCCACGGCTCAACGACGTTGCCCCGGGATTTGCTCATCTTCTGTCCGTCGCGGTCGAGGATATGTCCAAGGCAGACGACGTTCTGATAGCTGCTGCCTGCCTTGAGGAACAATTCCAGATTTTCCTTGTCAGTTCCTTTAGCGCTGGCCGCATGATTAAGCAACGTGCTCACCGCCATCAGGCTGTAAAACCAGCCGCGCGTCTGGTCGATCGCCTCACAGATGAAATTGGCGGGATAGAATGACTCCAGCAAAGTCTTGCTGTCCGGCAGGGATGGATAGTGCCACTGGGCAAAAGGCATGCTACCGGAATCAAACCAGGCATCAATCACTTCCGGCTCCCTCGTCATCTCAGCGCCACACTGGGGACACTCGAGCTTTACGGCATCGATGAAAGGCCGGTGCAGATCAAGGTCATCAGCGAGCGGTTCGGTTGACAACTTTCTTAACTCGTCGATGCCTCCGACGCAATGCTCATGACCATCCCGGCAGCGCCATACCGGCAGCGGCGTGCCCCAGTAGCGCTCGCGCGAAAGAGCCCAATCGATGTTGTTTTCCAGCCAGTTGCCGAAGCGGCCGTGCTTGATATGATCCGGATGCCAGGTGACTTCTTCATTTGCCGCCAGCAACTCCTGCCTGATCTCGGTTGTTTTAATATACCAGCTTGCCTTGGCGTAGTAGATGAGCGCCGTATCGCACCGCCAGCAGTGCGGGTAGGAATGCTCGTAGGGAACATGCGCCACCAGCAGGTTCCGCTGCTCAAGTTCGAGGACGATCTCCTCATTGGCGTCCCGGACAAACTGTCCCGCCCATGGCTTGACCCGCTCATCAAAACGGCCTTCCTCATTGACCGGATTGATCAGCGGCAGGTCCCGGCGGCGCGCCACCATCATGTCATCGGCGCCAAAAGCAGGCGCGATATGAACGATGCCGGTTCCTTCTTCCGCGGAAACAAAATCCGCTTCGACGATGAAATAGGCCTTTTTATCAGGCCGAACAAAGTCATAGGGCGGGCTATATGCGCGCCCCGCCAGCGCGGCGGCGGGGATCCCCCTGACAATCCGGGCCTCGTCTTTAAACAGCTTGGGAACAAGATCCTGCGCCATGATCAAACGCTGCCCCTCATGTTCGATTTCCGCATAGGCAATGTCGGGGCTGATGGCGGCGGCGACATTGCTGATCAGCGTCCAGGGCGTCGTTGTCCAGACCAGCAAAGAGAGATCCGGATCATCAACCAGCGGGAAACGGACATAAACCGATGGATCTTCCACGGTTTTGTATCCCTGATCGACCTCATGGCTGGAAAGGGTGGTGCCGCAGCGGGCGCAGTAAGGCACAACCTTGTAATCATAGTAAAGCAGGCGCTTGCCGTTTAAGTCGCGGGTTTCCCAGATCTGCTTGAGCGCCCACCAGACGCTGTCGATATAGCCGTTGTCCAGCGTGTAGTAGGCGTCTTGAGTGTCGATCCAAAAGCCGACCCGCTCGGTGAGCCGCTCCCAGTCCTCGAGGTAGCGGTAGATGCTCTCGCGGCAAAGGCGGTTAAATTTGGCAATGCCTATCTTCTCGATATCCCGCTTGCCGCTGATTCCCAACTGCCGTTCCACCTCCAGCTCGACAGGCAGTCCGTGCGTGTCCCAGCCGGCTTTGCGAGGCACGTGGAAGCCTTTCATGGTTTTAAAGCGGGGGAAGATATCCTTAAAGATCCGCGAGAGCACGTGGTGCGAGCCCGGTTTGCCGTTGGCGGTGGGCGGCCCCTCATAAAATACAAATTCCTCGGCTCCCCGGCGCAGTTCGACGCTTTTTTGGAAAATGACGTTTTCCTTCCAGAAGGAAAGGATTTCCGCCTCCACCTCGGGAAAGCTCACCTGCGGCGATACCGGTTTGTAAATGTGTCCCTTTTGGCTTTTGGTTTCGTCCATTTTTGAGATAGAGCGTGGTTATTGACCCGGCAAATCATTCCGGGGCCAAAGCAGAAAAACAGCCCGGCGGCAATGAATCTTTCGCGCCGAAGACACTACAATATACGAGGTTTAACGGTTTTTTTGCAACTTGGAGAATGGGGCGGAGGCAGGTATCATTTTTCGGTAGGAAATTTGAAATGCCGTTGAAATCGAAAAAATCGAGCGCCGTCGTACCGATTGCCGCTCTGGCCATCCTGTCGATGGGGATTATTTTGCTGGCCCACGCCCGGGGCGGCTCCGGGAGCAATCCGGTGCCGGTTGCCGTTGACACCGTAGTGGGGACGGCGGCGCGCCGTCATACGCCGGTTGATGCACCGCATGCCGGTTTTATGAGCATTTTTGTTTATGATGCCCGCGGCGGTGTATCGTCGTTTATGGTCGGCGGCAGAACCGGAGAATTTACAGCGTTAAGCACGGGCATCAGCAAGGCCAGGATGGTTGCCGGTGAGTCAGACCAGTCCGTGTCGGAGTTGCTTGTCTTCTCCTTCGGAGGGGATAATACACTGGAGCTGCCGTATTCGCAGACGCGCAATCTCTTTTTTCTCAGCGGCCAAGCCTACCGGCCTTCCACTGACTTGTCGCCGATTATTGATAGCATAGAAAAAAAATTGACATGACGATTTATCTTGATAACGCCGCCAGTACCTGTCCCAAGCCGGAAGAAGTCATCCAAGCCGTTGATGACTGCCTCCGCAGCGCCTGCGCCAATCCGGGCCGGGGCGCTCACAAGGCGGCCGTCGCGGCGGCGCGAATCATCTTTGGGACCCGGCAGAAGGCGGCGGCGCTGCTGGGAATCAATGACAGCGCCGATCTGGTTTTTACCCAAAACGCCACTGATTCGCTAAATCTGGCTTTACACGGCTATCTCAGAAGCGGCGACCATGTGGTGACCTCACCGGTGGAGCACAATGCGGTGCTGCGGCCGCTAAAAGCGATGGCGGCCCGCGGCGTCAGAATCACCTTCACGGCGGCGGACACTGCCGGCAGGGTCAGTGCTGATGACGTTCTGGGCGCGCTGGAGCCGGGGACCAGGCTGGTGGTGCTATCACATGCATCCAACGTCACCGGCGCGATTTTACCGGTAGCGGAAATTGCCGCCAGGCTGGCGGAAAGAGAAGTGCCGCTTCTGGTTGACGCCGCTCAAAGCGCCGGCTCCCTGCCGCTGAAGATGGCGGAACTGCCGGTTGGCATGCTGGCCTGCACCGGCCACAAAGGCCTGCTGGGACCGCAGGGCACCGGACTTCTTTATATAGCCCCTGACATTGACCTGATGACGGTCAGGCAGGGAGGCACCGGCACGAATTCAGAATCCGGGCAGGATGCCCTTGGCCGGCCTGACCGCTACGAATCAGGGACGTACAACACCCCCGGAATTGCGGGCCTCGGCGCCGCCATCGATTTTCTCGCTGCGGCGGGTGTTCAGAACTTGGCTGCCCACAAAGCGGCTTTGACCGCCAGACTGCACGAGGCGTTGGCAAAAATGACCGGCGTTACCGTTTATGGCCCCGGCCTTGGCGAGCCGCGGGCGCCGCTTGTTTCGTTCAATATCGCCGGGATGACCTCGACTGAGGCAGCCGCCAGGCTTGACCGCGATTATGACATCGCTTCCCGGGCCGGACTGCACTGCGCCCCGGGTGCGCACCGCCTGATGGGAACGCTGAAAACCGGCGCGGTCCGTCTCAGCATCGGGCCTTTTAACACTGAAGACGAGATTGGGGAAGCGGCGGCCGCGGTGAGCGCGCTTGTCTCGCGGCAGTCATAGCAACAGGAAATGAAAATGGCTAAAACAGGGAAAAGCCGGGCCGATGATGCCCGCAGGCCGCTGCCCGAGTGCGCCTCGCTCGCGATCGGCAGCCTGCCATACACGGACGTCTCTGATGCGGTTGACCGCATGATAGAGTTTAACTCAAGCTGTCCGGCTTGGCCGCAATTGCCCGCCATTGATTACCGGGAGGGGATGTATATCCAGTTCGCTGAGTGCATGCCCGCCGCCGTTGTAGATGAGAGCCGCCAGCGTATATGGTTCGACGTGGAACGGGCGCCGGAAGAGATGGCGGCATTTTACGAGCGTTACTTTGCCGGCGAGCCGGGTCTATGCCGGATCTCACCCGATCACGCCCGGGGGTTTGAGCCGTTCCTGGAAAGAATGCCCACGCCGGGTGCCCACTTTATCAAGGGACAGGTGACTGGTCCGGTGACCTTTGGCTTCACGGTTACCGACGCGGAAAACAAGCCGGTCATTTATCATGAAGACCTGTATGCTGCCATAGTCACGGCGCTTGCTTTAAAAGGCGGATGGCAGGCCGGCCGGTTCCGCGAGCAGGCGCCGGATTTAACGCCTGTCATTTTTTTCGACGAGCCCTTTTTGACCCAGGTTGGCTCCGCGATCATCAGCCTGCCGGCAGAAAAGGTCACCGCCAGCCTCCGGGAATGTTATGAGCCGGTCACGGCCGCGGGGGGCCTTACCGGCACGCACGTCTGCGGCGGCACCGACTGGGGCCTGCTGGCGTCAACCGGTGTTGATATCATCCATTTCGACGCCGTGGATCATTTCCAGGAACTGCTGGTCTATGAGCAGGAGTTGGCGCAGTTCCTCGAGCGCGGCGGCATGCTTGCCTGGGGCATTATTCCCACGGACGAGCGCTCGCTGGAAATGCAGCAGAGTGACGCCGTCAACGATCTGATTGCCGGGGCGGAAAGGGTCGCCCGGCTGGCGCCGGACGGGATCGACACCCAGGAAGTGCTGAGGCAGTCATTTGTCTCGCAGTCGTGTGGATTGGGCTCCAGAACCGCCGAGATTGCCGGGAAATGCCTGGCGCTGGCGGCGGAGGTCGCTGATGTTTTGCACAGTCAGATATGTTAAGCTAAGTCACGGTTGTGGGATACTAATTTAAAGCCTTACCGGCGCAGGCAAGTCCACGTCCGTGCTGTTTTTTATTGAATTACAATATCGGAAATATCCTCAATAAGCCGTTTAACAAGCTTGCCGGGCAATTCATCAAGTATTGCATCGTGGGCGGCGTCGGCACCATTTTAAATGTCGTTATTTTCTGGCTGCTGATCACCGACGGGCATCTGCACTACGTGGCGGCGGCGACGATTTCTTTTTGTGTGGCTGTCACCAACAATTTTCTTTTAAACAAGTATTGGACGTTTAACAACCCTGGAGGAAGCGGATTTGGCCAGGGAGGCCGCTTTCTCGTCGTTAGTCTGCTAAGCTATTTTGTCAACCTGCTGGTATTACGCCTGCTGATTAATGATTTCAGCTTTAAACGGCATGAGGTTATCGCGCAAATTATTGCCATCAGCTTTGTTACCCTCCTGAACTTCATGGGTAACAAATTGTGGAGCTTCCGGCAACCGGCCTCCTAGCCTGTCACCCCGGCAATCAACGTTCATACAAATCAGGCAGGTGCCCGCGCGGTCACTGTTGGCCCTTTTTACATTAGACAGGTTCTGTTCCGATGGTGCGCACCCTTTCTTTGACATTAATTGCGCTGGCCACTGCTTGCCTCTGGCAAGGACTCGCCCGCGAGGAAACGGCTTATGCCCAGGGCGCCATTGGCCAGTTGCCGTATCCTGCGGTATATACCGGCTCGCGGGACCAGAGCGCCCCGGCCGGCGGGACGTTTGCCTCCGATCCACGGCTCAGCGAAGGGGACGCGGAGCACGCCGCCGCCGCTGACTCATCCGTCGCCGCCGTTCTCTTAAAACACCCGGAGCTGGAGCAGCACGCCAGTTTCGACGCGCGCACCCGCGTCTGGCAGATTACCTGGACCCACCCGATCAGCGGTCGTATATTCATTACCGCCACTGTCGACGATAGCAGCGGCGCCGTGGTCTCGCGCAATATCATTGCCGAAGCTTACTTTGACACCTTGCCTGTTCTTACGGAAAGCGAAGCAAAAGATCTCGCTAAAAAACAGGAAAAAGTCAAAGATGAGCTGAGGGACCATCCACATGCGGAGCCGAGCGCTTCCCTGGGCAAGGACTCTGTCTGGACAGTCAGCTTTTATGACGGCTCCAATGAGATTGCCCGGGTGCTGATCGATGATAACGCCGGCAACATCAAAGAGGTAATGACCGGGCCGCAGGTAGCCTGGCAGATGGCCCGCGGCTACCCGGGAGCTTTTGGCCGGATCATTAATGAGCCCTATGTCTGGCTGCCGCTCTGCCTGCTCTTTCTGGCGCCGTTCTTCGATGTGCGCCGGCCGTTTAAGCTGCTGAACCTGGACCTGCTGGTGCTGCTGTCGTTCACCATCTCTCATTATTTCTTTAACGAGGGTGAGATCTTCAAGTCAGTGCCGCTGGCCTACCCGCCGCTCGCATACCTGTTCATCCGTCTAGTCTGGATCGCGGTTCGCAAGGCTCCCGGCATGAAGCGGCAGCCGACGGGCATGACCTTCTTTGTCAGGGACGGAGTCCTGTCTGCCAAACCGGCGGCTCCCGCGACGCCGGAGCTTGGGGAGCGGGAAGGCGCCGCCCATGTACACCTGAACTTCTCGCCGAAAATATTTCTTGCCTTGTTGATGGCTCTGATCATCTTCCGGATTACGATCAACGTCGCCGACTCCAATGTAGTCGATGTGGGCTACTCCGGAGTCATTGGCGCCTACCGCATCATGCATAATCAGACACCATACGGGCATATGTCAAACGACGATCAGAACGGCGACACTTATGGTCCGTTCAATTATCTTGCCTACGTTCCCTTTGTGTCGCTGTTGCATTGGTCCGGCAGGTGGGACGACCTCCCGGCGGCGCACGCCACCGCGATCTTTTTCGACCTGGCTGCCATCGCGGGCATGTTTTTCGCCGGCCGGAGTCTCGGCGGGAGGAGCGCCGGCTACCGCCTCGGTCTCGCCTTTGCCTATGCCTGGGCAGCTTTTCCTTACACCGATTTTGTGCTTAACTGCAACGTCAATGACGGCCTCGTGGCCGCCTTTCTTATCTGGGGATTTGTCTTCATCAAAAGCGCGCCGGTGTCGGGACTCCTGCTGGGGCTGGCCACCCAGGTGAAGTTCTTTCCGGCGATCATGGCGCCGCTATGGGCCTCCTTTCCCGACGCCTGGAAAGGCTGGCGCCGCCGGACCAGGTTTATCCTGCTGTTTTTGGCCGGAATCGCCATCGCCATGCCGGTTGTGTTTCTCGGAGGCGGCTCGCTGCGAACATTTTTGGACCGGTCTATCATCTGGCAGTTCGGCAGAAGCTCCCCGTTCAGCATCTGGGGTCAGCACCCCGCACTTGCAGGAGCCCAGAGAGTAGGGCAATATGTCCTGATTGCGCTGGCGGTTCTGGTCTACTTCTGGCCCCGGCGTAAAACGCGGACCCAGATTGCCGCCGGATCGGCGGCTCTCGTTGTCGGGTTTCAGATATTTTTGACACACTGGTTTTATCTTTACATACCGTGGTTTTTCCCGCTGGCACTGATCGCATTCCTGATGATTTCCGGGCGCAAGAGAGCCGGCCAGTACGCAAGGAGCATTGCTGCGCCGTCTTTTTGACAAAATAAATGAGCTGCCGCCGGACCAGCAGCGCTGGCTGATCGCGGGAGCGTTTATTGCCGGCCAGGCGTTCATCTGGTTTGTCCTTTTTGAGACTCTCTGGTACGGGGACAGGTCTATCTCAGATCTGCCGGTTTATTACACTTATGCCGGCCGCATGGCCCAGGGGATGATGCCCTATCGCGATTTTGCCCTCGAGTATCCACCGGTGGCGATGTTTTTGTTCTCGCTGCCCAGATTTATTTCCGGGCCTCCATATGACACCTTTGTGAAGCTGTTTGAAATTGAGATGTTCGCTTTTAATTGCGGCATCACGGTCCTGCTTTCAATTGCCGCCTGGAAGATGTGGCGGAGCCTGAAAAAACTCTCGGGAGTGCTGGGGGTTTATACTTTTTTCCTGCTGGCTCTCGGCTCAATCGTGGAGCTTCGCTTCGATCTCGCGGCGGCATTTATCATCCTGGCAAGCCTTGTCTGTTTTATCACCGACCGCTACCTGTTTGCCTGGCTGTTGATTGGAATCGGTTTTATGACAAAAGAGGTTCCGGCGTTGCTGGCGCCGCTGTTTCTGATCATTCACTGGCGCCGGCGGCAGCTGGGGGAGTTGTGGATGGGGCCGCTGGCGGCGGCGCTGGCCGCTCTGATTGTTTCGCTGCCGTTTCTCATCGCATCGCCGACGGGGCTGGCAAACGCCTTTCTTTATCATGTCGAGCGGCCGCTGCAAATAGAGAGCAGTTGGTCCTCGCCTTTGCTTCTGGCGGGGCGGTTCGGCGGTTTTTCACTCAGAATCATGAACGCTTACGGTTCGCACAACGTCTATTCATCTTTGTCAAATACGTTCGTGACGCTGTCCACGCCCGTTACCGCGCTCCTGCTCATCGGCGGCTACATCTTGTTTTACCGGTGGGGCGGCAGCGGGGGAGAAGCCCGGGAAGGTTTGGCCGGTAGCTGGGGCACCGCACAACTGCCTCGTTTTGCCCTGCTGGCGGTGGGCGCGTTTATCTTTGCCGGCAAGGTATTCTCGCCGCAGTTCCTCATCTGGGTCATCCCGCTGGTGTCGCTGGTTAAGGGCGCTGGCCGCCGCTGGGTGATCGGCTTGTTCGCCGGCGTCCTGATCCTGACCCAGATTGAATTTCCGTTCAATTACTGGCGCCTTCTTGAGCTAAACGCCGCCGTCGTTTCTCTGGTTTCTATCCGGAATATATTGCTAGGGGCGACCATGGTGTTTACGCTGGTGTCGCTGGTCAAGAAAGCCAGGGGGCGCGAAAGCGGGGAGCATCCTCACCCGTGACCGGCGGGCGGGGATTCAGCGAAGTCTTATTCGCTGATGCAAATGCGCCGGATCGCCGTCGCCCGTCCGTCATCACCGGCATCAATCAGCACCCCTTCGATGCGCACGTCGCCTTCGGCCACCTCGAACCGGGCCGGCATCTGCGTCAGAAACCGGTTCAGGATTATCTCCTTGTCAACCCCGATTACGGAATCGTGAGGTCCCGTCATACCGGCATCCGTTATATACGCCGTCCCTCCCGGGAGGATGGTTTCATCGGCCGTTTGCACGTGCGTGTGCGTTCCAATCACTGCCGTGACTTTACCGTCAAGGTAGTAGCCGAGCGCCACCTTCTCGCTGGTTGCCTCGGCGTGTATGTCAACCAGGATGTGAACGACGTCTCCGGGTATGGCCGCCAGCACATCGTCGATTACCTGGAATGCTCCCCGGGGAGCCTCCATGTACAGGCTGCCCATCAGGTTGATCACCGCCAGGCGGGCTCCGTCCCGCCCGGCCACAGTCCAGCCGCGCCCGGGATTGCCGGAAAGATAATTTTCCGGCCTGATAATCCTGTTGGAGCTCGACAGAAGCGGAAAGACGTCCTTTTGCCGCCAGATATGATTGCCGGTGGTTATGACGTCAACTCCACCCGCAAGCAGCTTTTCGGCGATATTCTTGGTGATGCCGGCGCCGCTGGCGGCGTTCTCCCCGTTGGCGACGACAAAGCCGGCGCCCTGTTCTTCCCGCAATACCGGCAGTTTGTCAAGAACCAGGTTGCGCCCCGGCTTTCCAAAAATGTCGCTGATGAAAAGTATTTTCATCTGCCGAGTATAACAAAGAGGTAAGGCCGATTTCGCCTTGAGGACCGCTCTCCTGTATTATTTTCAGCCATGAAGATCATGATTACTGGCGGAGCCGGCTACATCGGCAGCGTGCTTACTGAAAAGTGTCTGGCAGCGGGCCACCAGGTTACTGTTTTTGACAACCTGTCCACCGGTCACCGCGAAGCGGTTCATCCGGAAGCCCGGTTAATAACAGGAGATGTCGGCGACCGGACCGGGGTGGCCGCGACGTTGAATGAGTCCGGCGCGGAAGCGGTCATTCACATGGCCGGATTTATCGAAGCCGGCGAATCGATGTCCGACCCCGGCAAATATTTTCGCAACAATGCCTGCCGGCCGCTTGAGCTGCTTGAGGCCATGCGGGAAACGGGCACCGGCCGGATTTTGTTTTCTTCGACGGCGGCAATCTTTGGCGACCCCGAGACAGAGATTATCGGCGAAGATCATCCGACGCATCCCGCCAATGCTTACGGGCAATCAAAGCTTTTTTTCGAGCAGATGCTGGACTGGTATGATTCCATTCACGGGATCAAGCATGCGGCGCTCAGGTACTTTAACGCCGCCGGGGCGTCGCCGGAGAGGGGGGAGGATCACCATCCGGAGACGCACCTGATTCCGCTCGTGCTAAAAACGGCGCTGGGTCAGCTGGATGGTGTCGAAATCTATGGCGCCGATTATCCAACGCGCGACGGCACCTGTATCCGCGACTATATCCATGTCGAGGACCTTGCCGAGGCGCATTTGCTTGCCCTGGAAAGCCTGAATCATTCAAGCCTCCACTTCAATCTGGGAAACGGCAGGGGATATTCCGTTCTTGAGGTAATCGATGCCGCCCGCCGCATCAGTGGGCGGGAGATTGCCGCCAGGAAAGCGGCGCGCCGCCCGGGTGATCCGGCGGTCCTGGTGGCAGGGTCGGAGAAGATCGTCGGCGAGCTTGGCTGGCGCCGCCGTCACCCCGATATTACCGACATTATCGCCAGTGCCTGGGAATGGCACCGCCATCATCCGCAGGGCTACCGGTAGCACCGGACAAACCAAAAATCCTCCGAACCGGTTAAATCGTTTTCTTATCATCCTGAGCCGCTTTGGGATGAGTAATCAAAAAAATGAAATCCTTCGACGGTTCCGGAGCGCCGAAGGATCTCATTTTTCTGACAGCTTGCTTACAAGCCTTGGAAATCAGCAAATAACTGGCCGATGATCAATCATCACACTCATCATCGCCACCGCCATGGTGACCATGCTCATACTCACAATGGGAGCTGCGGTGATCCCCGCCGTTTCGGTGGCCATCATAACTTCTTTCGTGAGCAAAGGCGACGGCGCCAAAAGCTAAAGTTGTGATCGCCGCCAGCCAGATGCTAGCGATAATTGCCCACTTTCTCACGATTTCACCTCCTGTTTATTCCATCCTTCTCTTATTATAAAACCTGACTGGAATACCCGTCTATGAGGCTAGCAAATAAAAACGGGGTCCGTCAAGAAGGCGAACCCCGTTCATTCACTTTTAAAGTGATAAAGCCCTGCTGCGGCCGCCCGCTTTTTCCCTTATTCCCGATATCCGGACGAGAAAAACCGGCAGACGCTGCATTGAAATGAGCCATTCAATTTGATCGGACTGACGCTGACCTGAAGAAACAATTCGGCTTGCCCTTAAGATCGCAATCACCCGACACGCGAAAGCATCGTTGAAACCCAGGCGGGAAAAAGAAAGGGGAATCGTACGGCAGACTCCGGAACCAAGGCTGGAAGTAGCAGCTTGCCTGTTACCGGAACAGACCCCAGAAGGGCCTTTCGCTCTGCTCTTCTTACCTTGATACCCGAAATGGAACCCTAAAAACCGCCCGAACGTGGAACGCGAACTTTATTCATGCTGAGTTTTTTACTGGGGATTCGCTCTCGCCATGATCACCATCCGTTTTGCTAGTCGTCGCAATGATGGGTGCAGTATTCACCGCCGCCACCATGATCACCGCCGCCACCATGATCGGCGAATGCGATAGCGCTGAAACCTAGACTAACGGTACAGACCAGCCAGACGGACGCTAAAATGGCAAACTTCCTCAAACTGCTCACCTCCTTGAAAGACTCCCGAATTTGTGGGCCTAGCTTCCGGCCCCGATGTGGATTTACAATAACATAACGGTATATATTGTTCAATCAATCACAAGCGATAAAAGATACTAACTATGTCAGTTTTTGAAGAACGGGTGAACTGGCTTTCCTGGACCGCGACTGCCGGTGTTTTGGCGATTTTCCTTTATGCCGCTTCCTTTGACGGCGCCTTTTTTACGCGGGAGATTTTTTTAGCGGCGACGGGAGTCCTGGCTATCCTGGGGATGGCGCTTTTAATCAATTGGGACCGGATTGAGATACCCTCAGGGTCCGGAGCGCCAATGATTGCCCTGTTTGGAATCGCCGCCTGGACGCTGGCCACGACCCTGTGGTCGATTGCGCCAAATCTGTCGCTAACAGAGTTTGGCCGCATATCAATTTACCTGGCCGTTTTCATCGCGATCCTGACAGCCCCCCCCGGCCGGAAGGCGGTTTACGTAACCGTTTCACTTTTTGTGGCGTTTGTGACCGGGCTGGCCTTGTTTGCCTTGATGGCGAAGGTCAGCCCGGCGCTCTCGCAATCATATCTGTATTCCGGCGGCCGCCTGATGGGAAGCGTCGGATACTGGAACGGGCTGGCGGCGCTGATGATAATGGCCATCCTTCCTTCTGTCTGGCTGGCCTCCAGCCGCTCGGTTCCCTGGCTTGGGCGCCTGGCGGCGACTCTGTCGCTGACAATTTCGGGACTGGCCCTATTCTTTACCCTGTCTCGCGGCGGTCTGCTCGTCGCCGCCGGAGCAATCGCCCTTTATCTCCTTCTTAACCGGGAGCGGCTGGGAGCCCTTGTTTCACTCCTGTCGGCGCTTATCCCGGGCGGGATTTTCGCCTGGTATGCCTCAACGTCGCTCCCAACGCTGCAAACCGCCGCCACCGGCGACCGGATCAGCGCTGCCGACGGTTACCGTTTCGCCATCGGCCTCGCGGCCGTGCTAGCCGCCGCTTTGGCGATGAGGGGCGCGTCGCTGCTTTTGCCGACAAGCCTGCCCCGGACACGAAAAACAATGCTGCTTGCCGGAGCCGTCATCGGTCTTGCCGCCCTGGTTGTGGCCGGCGGCGCATTCATCGAAAGGCACCATATTGTCAATAAACTGCATAGCCTCCAATCAGAAACGGCGGCCCCGGTCTACGATTACAATCAGAGACAGATAGATGCCCAGGGGGTGGCGCGCCTTGTGTCAACCTCAAACAACCGGCTGGAGTTCTGGCGGATCGGGCTGACAAACTTCCAGAATCACCCGCTGATCGGCACCGGCGGCGGTACATTCAGGTTTCCGGACGCCCAGCTTCGCTCCATTCTCGGGGGAGCGCGCGATCCTCACTCCATCTGGGTCCGTTTTCTCTCCGACCAGGGAATTATCGGCTTCGGGCTGCTGCTGATCTTCCTCGGCTCGCTGGCCTGGGTGTTCGTCCGGCAGGCGCTTGCAAGCAAGGGGCTTTTCCGGGACGGCCTGTTCCTGGCGCTCGTGATCGCCTGCCTCGCATGGCTGGCAGATTCCAGCTTTGAATGGAACTGGGCCCTCCCGGCTGTCGCCATTCCGTTCTTCCTGCTGGCGGCGCTGGCGCTGCGCCTGGGAAGCACAGGTGAATCAGGGACTGCCGGGCCGGAGGCCGGCGTGCCCGGACACCGCGTTGCTGCCCTGCCGGACAGTATCTACCTGGCAAACTGGCTGAAGTGGGCCATCGTGGCCGCATCGATGACGCTCACGATTGCCTTTCTCGTCCTCCTCTTTAGTGACGTTGTTGGCCAGCGCGCCAGCGCCCGGCTGACTGAAGGTAATCTTAGCGCCGCCAGGTCTGCGGCCGAAACAGCGCACAAGTTAAATTATCTCGATCCGGGACCTTTGGTTACGCTTTCTGGAATATCGGAGAAGGAGGGCAATTTTACCGCCGCCCGCAACTACATGGAACGTGCGCTTCACCGCGAGCCGCAGGATTCCGCGCTTGAAGAAGACCTGGCCCTGATTGAGTTTTACAATCTGAAAGAAACCGGCCAGGGGCTAATCGACTACAACAAGGCTGTTAACCTCGACCCACAATACGAACCGCTTCATATCCAGTTTCAAAAGATGTACGCGGACAGCATGAAGTATGACAAGACCGGCATCATGCCCGCGAAACCGCAGCCTGCGTAAGAGTGAGAGATCTCCCTAAAACCGGCCGTTCGGGTCCGTCCCTAAATCTCATTCGCTGCGTTTGGCGGCGTTTACTTCCCGTAGCCCATGGCCTCAGCCAGCCGGTAATGCTTCCGCGACAGCGTCTCATCGCCGAGCTTCTCCGCGCACCGGGCCAGACAGTAGTGGGCATAATCATTTGCCGGATACAGATCAAGCACGGCCAAAAACTCATCGGCGGCCCGGCGGTAACGGCCGGAATTGTAATAAGCCCTGCCCAGCGCTTCCCGGATAGAGGTGCGGCCGGGCTCGCGCCGGCGGGCTCTCTCCAGGACAACCGCGGCCTGGACCGGATTTCGGGTATTTAGCAATGAAAGCCCCCGCTGGTAAAGATCGTAGATACTTTCGCCAACCATGATAAATTCCTCCTTGAGCCGGATTTAATATTACCGCAATTTCATATTTTAAAAAGAGCGGGAACAGTTGCTTGAATCCCATGTCCGGCATCGAAAATCCGAAATCCGGCTTCATCCTCTTAAACAGACGAAACAATTCCGATACACTACGCGGGATATCCTCTAACCTTTTTTGCAAGGGGAATTGATGCTGGACATTAAACGCCTTCGGAGGGAATCGGAGCTGATCAGACAGGCGCTGATGCGGCGCGGCATTGAAGCGCCTCTTGATGAGTTCATCGAGTTGGATAAAAAACGCCGGTTGGTGATCGCTGAGGCGGAAAAAAAGAAAGCCTTGAGAAACAGCGTCTCGGATGAGATTGCCGCGCTGAAGCGAAAAGGCGAGCCGGCCGCGTCAGAGATCGAGTCAATGAAAAAAGTTGGCGAGGAGATCAAGGCTCTCGATATTCTTGAGCGCGACATCGAGAATCAGCTGAATGACATCGTTCTCGAGCTTCCCAATACGCCGCTTGACGATGTGCCTGATGGTAAGGATGAGACGGCCAATGTCGAAATCAGCCGCTTCGGTGAGCCACGCTCGTTTAACTTCAAACCCCGTCCACATTGGGAAATCGGGGCCGGGCTGGGCATTATCGATCAGGAGCGGGGGACTAAAGTTGCGGAATCCCGCTTTACGCTGCTCAGGGGAGCCGGGGCCAGGCTGGAGCGCTCGCTGATTAATTTCTTCCTCAACCTGCACACGGGAGAGAATGGCTACACGGAGCTGTTCCCGCCGATTCTGGTTAATAGCGACAGCATGCGCGGCACCGGCCAGCTGTCAAAATTTGCCAGCATGGAGATGTATAAACTGAGAGACGACGATCTTTACCTGAATCCGACGGCCGAGGTGCCCGTAACCAATATCTACCGGGACGAGATGCTTGCCGAAACCGATATGCCCATCTGCGTAACCGCCTATCTGCCCAGTTTCCGCCGGGAGGCCGGCGCCGCAGGACGCGATACCCGCGGGCTCATCCGCCAGCATCAGTTCAATAAGGTGGAACTGGTCAAGTTTGTGATGCCAGAAGACTCACCGGCAGAGCTGGAGACGCTGACCGCCAACGCGGAAGAGATCCTGAAGCGGCTGCAGCTGCCTTACCGCAAGGTAGCTATCTGCGCCGGCGACATGGGTTTTGCCGCGGCAAAAACCTATGATCTTGAAGTCTGGCTGCCGTCATATAACAACTACAAGGAGATTTCTTCCTGTTCCAACTATCTCGATTTTCAGGCCCGGCGGCTGAATATCCGCTACCGGCCCGCTGCTGGCGGCAAACCACGATTCATACATACTCTCAACGGAAGCGGCCTCGCCGTCGGCCGAACGTTTGCGGCAATTATTGAGAATTATCAGAATGAAGACGGGACCGTCACCGTGCCGGAAGCACTCAGGCACTATATGGGGATGGACCTGATCGAAGCTTGACCTGCTTCAGACAGATCGAGCAGCACGCGGTTGGGACGAAGTTTCATAAAGCAACTCAAAGCCCGGACATAGATAAAGCAAAGCCGGCCACCCGGCGGGCAACCGGATGATATGATAGGGATAATTCTCCCCCGGAGGGGTGGCGGAGTCCGGTTGAACGCACCGGTCTTGAAAACCGGCAGGGGCTTTCCGGTCCCTCGTGGGTTCGAATCCCACCCCCTCCGCCAAACAAGTTATTGCGGCAGGCGGCGCCCGTAGATTCAGATTAAATATCCTCAACGGACAGGATTACGCTTCGGCCAGAACAGAGAGGGCGTCGGTAATCCAGCTGCCCTCGTCTATATGCTGTCTGAAGCACCGCCGGCAAACTGACTTGCCGGTACCATCTTCAAAGCATACATGGAAGGTGGCCAAAGACTCACAACCGGGCAATTCTTCCATGCACCGTTCGTAATCGGCCGTAGAAAGCCTTGTAAAGTATTTGATATCTTTTGACATTCTGACCAACCTCCTTCTCAACCGCAATCATAAAACTTTTATCAATTTAGACGCATCGCAACAGAAGAAGGTTCGTTTTTTGGTTCAGGAATGAAAAAAGTTTTTTGGCCAGGAATCCCCGTTAATCAGGATCTGCTTTCCAGCGCCTCTATCTTGGCCAGGCGGCGCCGGAACCGGTCATCACCCTTGAAACGCGCCTCCAGAAAAACCTTGACCAGGTCCGCGGCCAGGGAAAAGGAGATGACACGGCCCCCCATGCAGATGACGTTCATGTCATCGTCCTCCACTCCTTGATGGGCAGAATACATGTCGGTAATCAGGCCGGCGCGGACGCCGCCGATCTTGTTCGCGGCCACGCAGGCGCCGACGCCGCTGCCACAGATAACGATCCCCCGGTCAACTTCATGAGCGGCGACAGCACGCGCCAGCGGCACGACAAAATCGGGGTAATCATCAGCCGGGTCCATCCGGCCGGCACCGAAATCGACGACATCGTACCCGAGGGCACTGATCAGTTCTATCAGTCTTTGCTTGAGGTCAAAGCCGCCATGATCGGCCGCGGTCCCGACTTTCAATTTCTTCCCCTCACCGACGATTTACCTAATTATAAACCGATAAATAACAACGGCTTTTCATCAGCCGTTTATCGCGCACCCGCGAGTCTGATTTGCACGTCGGCCAAGTTTTTTTTAAACTTGACCAAATCAGTCACGGTTCCGCCTGCCAGCTGCTGTCCCGGCGACTTAATCATTCCCAAAATTTTATTAATTTAAATTTCATTTTTTCCGGGAATGGAAAACTATGATAGGATATAAAACTAGAGATAAGAGATAAATTATCTCTAGTTTTGGGGTGTTTTTTCGCTAGGTTTTTTTGGGGTTGCTTCTGATTCGTTTCAGGGATTTCGTTTGTGCTTTTTTCGGGTATCTGAAGAAGGGGTAATTATTTTTCCTCAGATATCCGATTAAGTCGCTGCGTAATTTTTTGGAAATGTAGAATCGACCAATCCGGGAAGGAGGAGAGAATCTGCCGTTTTTGTTTTACCGAACCATTCTTTTTGTGAAAGAAACTAAATGAAAGAGGTGTGAAAATGGCCAATATAAACTTCTTGCTTACTGAGGGTCCGTTCCAGACGGAAAAGTGGAATACGGCGGCAAAGATCGCCGGAGCTGCTTTGAAGAAAGGACACAAGGTCAATTTCTTCTGTTATCTGGATGGCATCTACAACGGTCTGAGCACTCAGGAATTTGCCGATTGGGAAAAGGTTCCTGGCGATTATTTCAAGGAGCTTGTCGAGAACGGCGCCGAAATTGTTTGCTGCGGCATCTGCGTCAACGCCCGCGGGCAGCAAAGCGGCAAGTTCTTTTATGAAGGCATCAAGGTCGGCGGAATTCCCGATTGGGCAGCTTTTGTCGGCGGTGCCGACAGGGTCGTAACTCTCTAGATCAAAGGGGTAGAAACGATGGAAAAGAAAATTCTGTTCATGTTCCTGAGGGCTCCTTTCGGGGCCATCTATTACACCGAAGGCCTGCGGGCCGTCGTGGGCATGATGAGCGGCCTCGACGAGCACAAGGTAACCTGCGTTTATGCTGGTGACGGCGCTTACTACTGCCTTAAAGATGCCGACAAGAGCGAGTCGGCCGGCTATGTGAAAACTATCGCCGACATCAGTGAAACCCACTATTATGTCGAGAAAGAATCGCTCGATGAGCGGGGTATCCAGGAGGGGGATCTGGACGGTATGTTCGAGGTTATCTCCCGGGATGATTTCGCGAAGCTGATCTCTGACAACGACGTCGTCTACGATTTCTAGGAGTGAAAAAATGGCACTTTATCTGATTGGTTTACCGTTCGCGAAGACCGGTTTCGAACTGGCCAAGCGCGACAGTGACGCTAAGGTCGTTTTGATCGAAGACGGCGTTTACGCCGACGCTTCCGGCTTCGGCGAAGTGTATGCGGTCAAGGAAGACGTGGAAAAGCGGGGCGTTGCATCAAGAATAGCAGGCGCCAAGGTGATTGACTATGACGAGCTTGTTGACCTGATTGTAGACAACAAGGTCGTTAACTTTCTCTGAGAGGTATGAAAATGGCGCTTAAAGACGAAACACCGACGAAGACAGAGGACTGCCGGGGGCAGAAGTGCCCTTACCCGAACCTGTCGGCGAAAAGAAGCATGAAGGAGACGGCCGAAGGCGAAGTCGTCGACTTCCTCGTTGATTACGAGCCGGCGATCCGGGAAAGCCTGCCGACGCTGTGCGAACGCGCCGGATGGGCATGCGAATCAGTCCGTGACGAAAGCGACGAATACTGGCACTTCTACATCAAAAAATAACAACTGGAGGCTGGATATGGCATTGATCACCGCTGGTTCCAAAGATGATTGCAAATGGGACATGCCCGATGATTTTTACTACCACAAGAAAGATCATGTTTGGGCAAAGCTGGAAGACGGTCTTGTCCGCATGGGTCTAGATGCTTTCGGTCAATGGGCAGCGGGGGATCTGGCGCAGATGCGCACATTTCCAGTTGGAAGAGCAATCAGAAAAGATCATGCTTTCGGCAATATCGAGAGCGGCAAATTCATCGGCCCGATGAGGTCACCGATTTCCGGAACGATCAAGGAAGTCAATACCGACGTTGTTACAAATCCGGCAAAGGTTAATGAGGATAATTATGGCAACTGGATCGTGCTGGTGGAGCCGTCAGATCTGGAAGCTGACCTGGCTGACCTTCCCCATGGCGAAGACGGGATTCGGGCATGGATGGAAGAAGAGCTCAATTCATTCAAAGAGAAAGATCTCTTGAATTGCGATTAAGCTGGCGGCAGGATCTGCCCCCTGACGTTCTTGACAGTCTAGTACCTGTCATTCCGGAATCATTCAAGAATGGCTGGGATAAGGCGCGGGCAAACTTCGGCAACGAGGCTTACTTCTACGCGCCGTCACTGAAACGCTACGAAACCAGCGGTTTCAAGAACAGTTCCCAGCCATTCTTTATTCCGGTTTCCATCACCGGTCAGGACTGTCATCTGAAGTGCGAGCACTGCCGGGGCAAGATTCTGGAGACAATGTACAGCGCCACGTCGCCCGGTCAACTGGTTGAGATTGGCCTGAAACTCAAGGAACAGGGAGGCGAAGGCCTGCTGGTTAGCGGCGGCGCCCTGGCTGACGGCACCGTGCCTCTCCATGAATATCTGGGCGCAATCAGGGAACTGAAGCAGCTTGGGTTTCAGGTGGCCGTCCATACAGGGCTGGTCGATGAGCGGCTTGCGCACGGGCTGGCGGACGCCGGCGTTGATATCGCCATGATTGACATTATCGGCGCCGAGGAGACCATCCGGCGGGTGTATCATCTCCGGACAGGCGTAACTGACTTTGAAAATTCGCTCCGGTACTTAAGCGAGTCCGGTGTGAAGACGGCGCCGCACGTGGTCATCGGCCTGGACCATGGCCGCGTCGTCGGGGAAATTAACGCGCTTGAGATGATCTCCAGGCATGACATCTGGAGCCTGGTGCTGGTGGTGCTTACGTCTCATCATGGCACGCCCATGCAGGATGTCATCCCGCCGTCTCCCGAAGAGATCGCAGAGATATTTGTCAG
Source organism: Actinomycetota bacterium (assembly GCA_023489275.1). Lineage (GTDB taxonomy): Bacteria > Actinomycetota > Thermoleophilia > BMS3ABIN01 > BMS3ABIN01 > JACWAD01. Next base: position 16,102 of record JAMDDD010000018.1, on the reverse strand, counting down.
CGCCCGGGGGATGTTTCCGGCCACTCCCATTTTGCTCGGCTGCGCGCGGCCCTTCGGCGATCATAAAGTAAAGACAGATGCGCTGGCGCTCAAGGCGGGCCTGAATGGCATCGCTTATCCGGCGGAGGGAATTCCTGAACTGGCGGTGGAGCTAGGCTTGCGGCCGGTTTTCTCGGAGCAATGCTGCTCGCTGATCTATCAGGCGAATACATAAAGCAAAACCGGTGTCTTTTCCTGGCTTCTACGGCCGGCCGTAACTGGATATATCAACAGGGATAGGCTTGAAGGAAGATAACAATGCAGACATGGCGGTTGGTTGATACGGGGGCTATGTCCGCCCTGGAGAATATTGCCGTTAACTCGGCGCTCCTGAAGGCAAGGGACCGGCAGGAGACTCCCAATACGCTTCATTTTCTCAGGTATGATCCGCCGGCGGCGCTGGTTGGTTTTTTTCAGAGTGTCGGACAGGAAATCCGTGAAGATTTCTGCCGTGGGAACGGCGTCCACATCCAGCGACGGATAACCGGAGGCGGCGCCATATTTTTTGACAGTTCCCATCTGGGCTGGGAGGTTATCGGCGACCGGCGTGAATTTGATCTGAGGGCCGACGAGATGGCCCGGCAGCTGTCGGAGTGTGTCATCGCCGGTCTCAAACTTCTGGGAGTCAATGCCGTTTTCCGGCCGCGCAACGACATTGAGGTCGACGGACGCAAGATCTCCGGCACCGGCGGTGTTTTCGAGGGAGATGCATTTCTGTTTCAAGGAACGTTGCTCGTCGACCTCGATGTGGAAAAGATGATTAAATCCTTGCGGATTCCGACGGAGAAACTTTCGGCGAAGGGGCTGTCATCAGTCAGGGAACGAGTCACTTCTTTAAAAGAGGAGTTGGGATATTTGCCGGATATGCTGGATGTCAAGGCGGCGATTATTGAAGGCTTTGAGAATACGCTTGGCATCAGTCTTGAAGCCGGGGAGCTGAGCCCGCCGGAAATCAGCCTGTATGAGGAATACAAGACCAGGCATGGCGGCCGCGAGTGGATATATCAGGTTGACGAGCCGCGGGAGGAGCACCTCTTGCTCAAGTCGGCGCTCAGGAGCGAAGGCGGCCTCATCCGGGCGGCGGTGAGTGTGGACGTCCGCCGCCGCCGGCTGAAATACTGCCTGATCACCGGCGATTTTTTTATCAGCCCGCAACGGACAATTTTCGATCTGGAAGCGGCCTTGAAAAATATCCCGCTGGCGTCGATCCGGCAGGTTATTCTTGATTTCTTTGCCGAGCGCCGCCCGGACTCGATTGCCATCGGTCCCGAGGATTTTTACGCCGCTATTGAGGCTGCCGTCTCCAAGCTGCAACTGGCGGACTTTGGCATCGATTTAACGGAAGTAAATTCGGTCTTTACCGTGAATGGCAGTTTTGCGGATACGGTGAATAATTGCTCGCTGTTGCTGCTGCCTTACTGCGCCAAGCTGCTCGATTGCGGCTTCCGGAATGCCGATGGCTGCGACCAGTGCGGCGAGTGTGGCGTCGGCGATGCCTATGCGGCCGCCGCCGGCATGGGACTGCGAGTGATTACTATCCACGATTATGAGCATCTGGAGGAGACGTTAAAAGCCTGCCGCCGCGAGGGCGTCAAATCATATATCGGTTGTTGCTGCGAGGCCTTTTTTGTGAAGCATCAGGAACTTTTCCAGGAAGTCGGCCTCCCGGCGACCTTGATTGATATTGAAAAGGATACATGCTATCAACTCCATGTTGAGAAGAAAGCATACAGCGGTGATTTTGAGAACCAGACCGAACTGAAGCTGGACCTGCTGGGCAGGGTGCTTCAATGTGTGGAGGCGCGCCGGAATGCTGGAGTGTGATGTCCTCGTTGTCGGCGCCGGGCCGGCCGGGAGTGTGGCCGCCGCTGCCGCCGCCGGAGAGGGCGCCCGCGTGCTGATGACGGAAAAGAAACAGCAGGTGGGCGAGCCGGTGCAGTGCGCCGAACACATTCCGTTTCAGGTCGCAGCTGATTTCAGCATCGGCGGCGCGATGGTGGCTCAGAGCGTTTCGACGATGAGAACGCATCTGCCTGACGGCGAGATTGTCAACACGCCCGCCAGGGGGGTTATTTTAAACCGCCAGCTGTTTGACGAGCACCTGGCCGGGCTGGCCGTTTCCGCGGGAGCCAGGCTGCTTAAGGGTGCCCGCGCCGACAGCTTTCAGGCCGGCGTGGCGGTCCTTGCCACCGGTTCCGGGCAGATGCTGATCAGACCCAAAGTGATTATCGGCGCTGACGGAGCCGCTTCGGTAGTGCGCCGATGGATGGGACTGAAAAAAAACAGATTCGTTCAGGCCCGCCAACACTTGCTGGTGTTAAGCCGGGAGCTGGATTCAACAGAAGTTTTTTTTCGCAACTGGATTCCCGGCGGTTATGGCTGGCTGTTTCCCAAAGGGAAAATGGCAAATGTCGGCGTTGGCGTCGAACGCCGGTTGGGGACAGGCCCCCGCCGGGCGTTGTCGCGTCTGATTGAAGAGCTGCGTACCGCAGACCTGGTGAAAAGCTCGCGACCTGCGGCAGTCACGGGCGGCCTGATACCCGTCGGGGGCCAGCAGGAGCTTGTCCGGGGCAACATCCTTCTTGCCGGGGATGCAGCCGGCCATTGCCATCCTGTGACCGGGGCCGGCGTACCCAATGCGGTGTTTGCCGGCCGGCTGGCGGGTGAAGCGGCGGCTGCCGCAGCCGCGGGCCATATGGGGGCGCTGGTGGAATATGAAGAATCGTGCCGGCTGTTTCTGGATGATTCGCTCCGGCGGGCGGTAAGCAAAAGAAAGGTTCTGGAACCCTACTGGGCCCGGGACGCCCACGGGTTAAGCAAGGCGCTCAGGAAAGGATGGATTGCTTTTGACGGTTATTACAAAAACTGAAAGTCCGGAGTACCTGCAAATGAGCCTGGCGGCCGCGATGACTCTGGGGCTCAGGCCGGGAATTTTTTACCGGGGCGCGAAACTATGCTGTATCAATCTGCTGCTGACATACCAGGGCGGCTGCGCCGGCAACTGCGCCTACTGCGGTCTGCAACGCCAGCGGCAGGGAGATTTCAACCAGAAAAGCTTCATTCGGGTCGAGTGGCCTACCTTTCCCCTGGATGAAATCATCGCCCGCAGCGCCGACCGGACGGCTGCGATTGACCGCATCTGTATTTCCATGGTTACGCACGGAAGAGCGGTTGACGACACGCTGGCTGTGGCGGAAAGCCTGAAGCCGCTGGAAAAATTCGTTTCGGTGCTGATGGCGCCGACAGTAATTGACAAAGAGGCGATTGGCGGCCTTAAGGATGCCGGCGTGGAAATCGGCAGCGTCGCCATCGACGCCGCCACCGAAGAACTGTTTGCCAAGTTCAGGGGGCAGGGAGTCAAGGGCCCGCATAAATGGGAAAGGTACTGGCAATGTCTGGGCGAGGCGGTGGAAGTGTTTGGCAGAGGCAAGGCGGGTTGCCATCTGATCGTTGGGCTGGGGGAGAACGAAGCCGAGATGGCCGGCACGATACAGCGCGTGGTTGATCTGGGAGCGAATGTTCATCTTTTCTCTTTTTATCCCGAAGAAGGCTCGGCGCTGGCAGGCCGCAGTCCTTGCGACGCCGGCCAGTTCCGGCGGATGCAGCTGGCGAGCTACCTGATCCAGCAGGGCTTTACCAGCGCGGACAGGATTTCCTTCGACGGCTCGGGGCGGGTGACCGATTTTGGCGTCGCCGGCGAAGAAGTGGCCATCGTCATCGAATCGGGAATTCCATTCATGACCAGCGGCTGCCCGGGCAAGGACAAGCTGGTTGCCTGCACCCGCCCCTTCGGCGACGGCCCTCCGGGTGACATCCGGAGCTATCCGTTTACACCAAATATGGAAGATATTGCAAAAATACGATTGGAGATGGGAGACATCTAGCATGAATGTAAACTTGCCGATCTTTTCCTGGTTTTTCATTCTGGGGACTGTTGTCCTTGTACTTGGTGTTCTGTGGGATATTTCCATCTGGCTGAAGGGACGCTACTCGGCGCTGAAAGGCTTTCAGGGCTTTTTCCGCGCAATCTTCTCACGCCAGATCGGCGTCCTGTTAAAAGCGTTTGTGATGGATGTGTTTATTCAAACGCGCCTATGGCGGCAGGACAAGTTGCGCTGGGTGATGAAGGAACTGATCATCTTTGGCTACGTGGGCGTTATCACCATCAACGAGATCAAATCCGGCACGCGGGTGCCGGGTGTGCACGAGGCTACCGGCGGCTCCCATTTTCTGGATTTCTTTGTCTCCCCTTTCTGCGACTTTTATTACCTGAGAGAAGTGGGTCAGGGGCTGGTTCATTTCTCCGGCATAGACGCCTTCTATGCTTTCATGAACGATCTCTTCGCCGGCATGGTAGTGTTGGGTGAGTTTATCGCTATCTACCGCCGGTTCGTGCGCAAGAGTTTCATGCTGAAGAGCACCACCTTCGAGATCGCCTCAGTGATGTTGCTGGGGGGCTGGTTCATCTTCCGGTTTATCTCTGAGGCAATCAGCATGGTTGCTTATGACGTTCCCAACAGCGACCGCGCTTACTGGTTCATCGGCTGGCTGATCTCAAAGCCGATTGGCCTCATCCATGTTTCGTGGCAATCGGCGACGACGCCCATGTGGACCGTTTCCTCGATTTTGTTGATGCTCCTGTTTGCCTCAATTCCGTTCAACATCAAGCTGTGGCACATCTTCATGACGCCGCTGAATACGATGATAAATTCCGTTCCCCACAACCCGCGCGCCCTGGAAGGCGTCCCGGGAAGAATTCCCTTCAGCGCCCGGCAGTTGATCGAGCTGGATTCCTGTATGAAATGCCAGATTTGTGCTGACAACTGCCAGGTGACAACCGCTTCGCAGGAGAACCCCGATCTCAGGCTTTACTATTCATATGCCGGCGTACACACGCATCTGAAACATCAGATCAGGCGGAAATATGGTCCGGACAAACTGTTTGTCAAACCACCCTCTGAAGAAGAGATGCAGGACTTCCAGTTCGAGGTATTTAACTGCCTGCTTTGCGGCCGCTGCCGGGAAGTTTGCCCGGCCATGATCAATACCAGGGAGATGGGCCTGACCAACCGCCAGAACCTCTACCGGGAAGGCCGCTACGCCAAGAAGAAAATGGATCCCGTCATCGAGGCTATCTCCACTGAGAACAACGTCGCCAACTTCCCTAATGCCGACCGCGCCATGTGGGTTGATTACCTGCCGGAACCGCCGGAGGATCTTTACCAGCGGAAAAACGCGGACGTCATCTACTTTGTCGGCTGCATGGCCTCCTTCTCGCCGGTGGTGCAAGACATCCCGGGCGCCTTCGTGGAAGTGCTGGACCGCGCCGGCGTCAACTTCACCATCATGGCGGAAGATGAATGGTGCTGCGGCTACCCGTTGATCGTGGGTGGCATGAAAGATGAGATCAAACAGCTGATCGCGCATAATACCGAGGCGGTCAGAAAGACAGGCGCCAAGAAAATGGTATTTTCCTGTCCCTCTTGCTATCACACGTTCAAACATGAATATGACATCAAGGGTGTGGAGATGCTGCATCACACCCAATACCTGAAGCAGCTGATCGACGAAGGCAAGATCGAGCTGAAGGAGAAAGTAGAGCTTTACGGCGCTTATCATGACCCCTGCGACCTGGGCCGGAATTCAGGCATCTATGACGAGCCTCGCGACGTGGTGGCGGCCATTCCCGGGCTGAAGCACCGCGAGTTCACCGATAACCGCGAGATGGCTCTTTGCTGTGGCGGCGGCGGCGATATTGAGATCCTCGATCCGGACCTTTCCAGCCACGTTTCCATGGACATCGTTGATGAAGCCGGCGAAATTGGGATCGACACCATCATCACCGCCTGCCAGCAGTGCAAGCGGGTCATCAAGGGAGCGACGATAAAATCCAAGTCGGGACATAAGGTGCTGGATATCTCCGAGGTGGTGCTCCAGGCGATGGGGCCGAAGGAATAAAATGGAACGGCGGCTGCTCTATCCTGGATGCCTGGTACTGGCCTGCCTGCAGGATTATGAGCTGTCCGCCAGACGCGTGCTGGGCAAAATTGGCGTCGAGCTGGAGGACATGCACGAATTTGCCTGCTGCGCGTCCTCCATTGCGCCCTCTTTTACCGATGAATGGATAAATCTCGCCGCTTACAACCTGGCCCTGGCCGAAGCGAGGGGAAGGGATATTGTCACTCTCTGTGGCAGCTGCACCAAGACGCTCAGGGATGCGGCGCGCATTCTGGACGGGGATGCGCGTCAGCTGGGGCGCGTCAACCAGAAGCTGGCGGAGATTGGCTTAAGCTACAGCGGCCGCACAAAAGTAACCCATATCATTGAAGTGATGGATGAGCGGCTTGACGAAGTCGCAGCCGGTAGCAATATCGAAGTTAACATTCGGGTGGCGCTGCAGCATCCATGCAATGTTTCCCGGCCCGGAGAACTGATGCAGTTTGACGACCCGTGGCGGCCTCAAAAAATGAGGCAGGTGGTCCAGGCAGCCGGGATTTCGGTTGTCGACTTCGATCAGGAAGACGAGTGCTGCGGCTCTGCCCTTTTGATGTCTGAGGAGGAGCCAGCGCTGAATCTGGCCAAGCGGAAGCTAAGTTCCGCGATCAGGGCCGGGGCGGAGGGCATGGTGGTGTCGTGTGGCAACTGCGCCATGCTACTTAAGAATTTTCAGCACAAAATTAGCAAGTCGGCCCCGGGTCTTTCGCTGCCGGTAATCTTTCTGCCTCAGATTGTCGGGCTGGCGATGGGCATTCCCGCAGTCGAGCTGGGCATGAAAGCATAGCAATGGACAAAGGCAAATGCACTGGATGTGGCGAATGCCGGCAATACTGCATCGTAGCAAGAGCCGGCTGTGCTTCAATAACGGCGGTCCTTAGCGATGGCTCCGGCACGGGCGCCTGGAACTGCACCAACTGCTGGAAGTGCGTGGAGGCGTGCCCGGAAGATGTGGACATATTCACGTTTATGATGAAAAAGCGCCGTGAGCTGGAGCCCCCGGCGCACTACCGCCAGTCTTTTGACAACATCCGCCACACCGGATATTCAATGCCAATCGAGGACCTGAATACAATCCGGGAGATGTGGGGCCTGGGCGAGATCCGCAAGATCGATCCCGCCAAGGTCAGGAAACTGCTACCCGGCACCGGCCGCCCCGGTCATAAGAGGTAACCGGTTTACTGGTAAGCATCTTCTTCCTCCTTATCCGAAAATTTGGTTATTGCACCTGCTTTTAGCCTTCGGACCGGGCCTGACGAATCTGGATTTTTGACTTGAATATCTGGATAAAAAGGCTCCGGAAACGCAGATATTTCTCCGGCGCCTTCAGAGCAAGTCATGATAAAAGCCCTGCAAATAGATGCTTGTTTCATCTGATACAAACAATAAGAAAGTTTAATGAAATCCGCTGCTTCTGGTCTTGAAGATGCCTGCGCATCTGTATAGAATACCCACTGCGGTACTCAGAGGTATTCAGCTTCCAGCAACGGATTGCAGCCTTCAGCGCGGGACAGCTCTGGTACCTGCACTGCGAGTGTGGGCGGGTTGTTTCATTTGATGTTTTTCGGACGTGCGTGTCCCGTCTTGACAAACCCGGATGGGGAAGATTTAATACCCCCTGCGGGTAATGCGGGCTAACGCGCCCGACCTTTACTTTATATCTTCTTTGCCTTGAAGAGCAGGTTGGTTTCTGAACTCAAGCAATCGGGCTGCCCTGTCTCTATTCATGCTACGAACTTGGAGGAAGCCTTGAAACTGGTATTGCTGGGAGCGCCGGGAGCCGGCAAGGGCACTCAAGCCAAAAAACTGATCGAGAAATTCACCATTCCGCAAATATCCACTGGTGACTTGCTGAGGGCGGCCGTCGCCGCCGAGTCGGAGCTTGGCCAGGAAGCAAAATCATTTATGGACAAGGGAGAACTGGTGCCGGACAGTGTGGTGCTGGGCATGGTTGAGGAGAGACTGGGCCAGGATGATTGCGCCCAGGGGTATATCCTCGACGGATTTCCCCGTAATACCGCCCAGGCCGAAGCGCTCGACGCGATGCTAGCGGAGCTGGGCATGGAGCTTGACTCAGCGTTGAGCGTCGAAGTTCCTCTTGAGGACCTGATGAAACGGCTGACGGGCCGCCGGACATGCCGTGATTGCGGCCAGATGTATAACATCTACTTTAACGCTCCCGCCGAGGAGGGCAAGTGTGACAAATGCGGCGGCGCGCTGTTTCAGCGCGATGACGACAGAGAAGAAACTATCCGCAAAAGACTGGAAGTTTACAACGAGCAGACTGCCCCGCTGATCGATTATTATAGCGGTAAGGGCATTTTGAAGTCGGTCGAAGGCACCGGCGATATTGAAGGCATCTTCGCCAATGTTTGCGCCACGCTCGGTTTATAGAGCGCGGCGTTTTTTATTTGTAAGGACATTTCGATCAGGGAAGTTAACACAGGAGGATAAGGTATGGCGCTAGTCAATCCACATGGCAAGGACAAGGTGCTCAAGCCGCTGCTGCTTACGGGCGCGGATCTGGAAGCGGAAAAGGAGAAGGCCGCTGCCCTGAACCAGGTCAACATCAGCTCGCGTGAGGCCGGCGACCTGATCATGATGGGGATCGGCGGGTTCACACCGCTGACAGGCTTCATGACCAAAGCCGACTGGCAGGGTGTATGCGATTCCTTCACCATGGCTGACGGGACCTTCTGGCCGATCCCGATCACCGTCTCGACCACGCAGCGACAGGCGGACGCCATCAAGGATGGCGAGGAAATTGCGCTGGTGTCAGAGGAAACCGGCGAAGTCATGGCCACGATGCAGGTGACTGAGAAGTACACCATCGACAAGGAACATGAGTGCCAGCAGGTTTATAAAACTACCGAGATGGAGCATCCGGGTGTGGCCATGGTCATGAACCAGGCCGACATCAACCTCGCCGGACCGGTCAAGGTTCTTAGCGAGGGCAACTTCCCGGTCGACTATCCCACCATCTACCTTCGGCCTGCTGAGACGCGCGCCATCTTTGAAGAAAAAGGCTGGAGCACTGTTGCGGCTTTCCAGACCCGTAATCCGATGCACCGCTCTCATGAATATCTGGCTAAGATTGCCATCGAGACTCTGGACGGCGTCTTTATCCACATGCTGCTGGGCAAGCTTAAGCCGGGTGACATCCCCTCTGACGTACGCCAGGAGGCAATCGACACCCTGATCGAGCACTACTTCGTCAAGGACACCGTGGCTGTCGGCGGCTACCCGCTTGACATGCGCTACGCTGGTCCCCGGGAGGCGCTGCTGCACGCGCTCTTCCGCCAGAACTACGGCTGCAGCCATCTGATTGTCGGTCGCGATCATGCCGGCGTCGGTGATTATTACGGTCCATTTGATGCTCATCACATTTTTGATGAAATCCCGGCCGGATCGCTGGAGACGCAGCCGCTCAAGATCGACTGGACGTTCTACTGCACCAGGTGCGACGGTATGGCTTCGATGAAAACTTGCCCGCACGGCAAGGAAGACCGGCTGTTGCTCTCCGGCACGAAGCTCCGGAAGATGCTTTCTGAAGGCGATGAAGTGCCTGATCACTTCAGCCGTCCCGAGGTTCTCACCCTGCTCAGGACATATTACGAGGGGTTGACCGAGAAAGTGGAGATCAAAACCCACAAATACTCCGAGGGCATGTAAATACAGCTAATGCTTAATGCTGGAAAAAGCAAAGCCAGCATAAATCGGTATGAAATCGAACATTTTGTCTAAATTTAATCCCACGAGAGGGGGTGCAGGACAGACGAGACACCATTTTAACCAGCGTATTAACTATCAACGTTGAAGGAGGTTGAAAAACGAAATGCCTAGTTTCGTAATTACTGAAAAGTGCGATGGCTGCAAGGGTCAGGACAAGACCGCCTGTATGTACATTTGCCCGCACGACCTGATGACGCTCGACAAGGAAAGAATGAAGGCTCACAACCAGGAGCCAGAGCAGTGCTGGGAATGCTACAACTGTGTGAAGATCTGTCCGCAGCAGGCGATCGAGGTTCGTGCCTACGCCGACTTTGCGCCGATGGGCGCTTCAGTGATCCCCATGCGCGGCACCGATTCCATCATGTGGACGGTAAAGTTCCGCAGCGGCGCGCTGAAGCGGTTCAAGTTCCCCATCCGGCTCATCCCCGAGGGCACCATTGATCCTTATGCGGGCAAGCCTGAACCAAACTATGACAACATGAAGAAGCAAGACGTCTTCTTCACGACGGCCTAAGTAAAGGAGGCGTAAAAACAGTGGAAGCAGAAAAAAACGAATTTCGTTTTGTCGAAAAGCCCGAAGTTGAGGAAGTTGATTGCGACTTTCTTATCATGGGCGGCGGCATGTCCGGCGCCGGCGCCGCCTTTGAGGCCTGCCGCTGGGCGACCCCCAAGGGTCTGAAAGTGGTTCTGGTCGACAAGGCGGCCGTGGAGCGTTCCGGCGCTGTTGCCCAGGGTCTCTCAGCCATCAACACCTATATGGGCGATAACGACCCGCAGGATTATGTCCGCTACGTCCGCGCCGACCTGATGGGAATTATTCGCGAAGACCTGGTCTGGGACACCGGCCGTATGGTTGATGACTCGGTCAAACTCTTCGAGGAATGGGGCCTGCCGATCTGGAAGAAAGACGATGAGGGTCATTCCATGGACGGTCACCAGGCCCGCGATGCCGGCAAGCCAATGCTCAAGGACGGCGGCACGCCGGTCCGCTCGGGCAAATGGCAGATCATGATCAACGGCGAGTCGTACAAGGCCATCGTTGCCGAAGCGGCGAAAAAGGCGCTTGAGTTTAACCGTGATGCCACCGGTATGGATCAGAACCTCTATGAGCGGACGTTCTGTACCCGCCTGCTGATGGACTCCAATGAGCCCAATCGCATTGCCGGCGCCATCGGCTTCAGCGTTCGCGAGAACAAAGTATATGTCTTCAAGGCAAATGCCGTGCTGAACGGCTCCGGCGGCGCCGTCAACGTTTTCCGGCCGCGGTCGGTGGGCGAGGGCATGGGCCGTGCTTGGTTCCCGGTATGGAACTCCGGCTCCGGTTACGCCATGGGCGCGATGGCCGGCGCCGAGATGACCATGATGGAAAACCGTTTCGTCCCGATGCGTTTCAAGGACGGTTACGGCCCGGTCGGCGCCTGGTTCCTGTTCTTCAAGGCCCAGGCCACCAACGCCCTTGGTGAAGACTACTGCGCCAAGCATGCGGATTCCATTCATGATCAGTTCGCGCCGTACGATGATCCCATGGGCACCAACCTGCGTAACCATGCCGCCATCATCGAGATGAAGGCAGGCAACGGACCGATCATGATGCACACCGACAAAGCCATGGCCAAACTGGCTGAGACGATGGACGAGAAGCAGCTCAAGCACCTCGAAGCTGAGGCTTGGGAAGACTTCCTCGATATGACCATTGCCCAGGCCGGTCTCTGGGCAGCCCAGGATGTGGAGCCCAATAAGGTTCCGTCTGAGCTGATGCCTTCCGAGCCATATCTGCTCGGTTCCCACTCCGGCTGCGCCGGCTTCTGGGTAAGCGGCCCTGGCGATCTCCCGGGAGCTCCCGAAGAGTGGTCATGGGGATACAACCGCATGTCTACCGTCAACGGCCTGTTCATGTCCGGCGACGTGGTCGGCGCCTCCGGCCACAAGTTCTCCTCCGGCTCGCACGCCGAGGGCAGGATTGCCGGCAAGAACGCAATCGCCTGGTGTCTGGACCACACCGATTACACCCCGACGATCGCCGAGAGCATCGATGAGCTGGTCGCCGAGATGTACCTGCCGATGGAAATCTACGGCAAGTACGTGGCCTACACCACTGCTCCGGACAACATCGACGTCAACCCGTATTACATCCGTCCGCGGATGCTCCAGTTCCGGTTGATGAAGATTATGGACGAGTATGTCGGCGGTGTTTCGACCTACTACACCACCAGCAAGACGCTGCTTGAGGAAGGCCTCAGGAAGCTGGATGTTCTTAAGGAAGACGCCAAGTACGTTGCGGCCGCGAACCTGCACGAGCTGCTGCGCGCCTGGGAGAACTGGCACCGCATCTGGGCCGCTGAGGCTCACGCGCGCCACATCTACTTCCGCCAGGAGAGCCGCTATCCCGGTTACTACTACCGCGGTGACTTCCCCGGCATCGATGATAATGAATGGAAGTGCTTCGTGAACTCCAAGTGGACTCCCGAGAGCGGCTGGGAGATCAAGAAGGTACCGTACGTCGAGCTGGTTGCGGCTCCGACGCCGGCTTAAGTAGCACAAAAAACCCGGAGGCGATGCCTGCCAGGCAGGCATCGCCTCCGAAGATGTCTGCAGCTCAGGTGTCAAAAGAGACCTTGTCAGACTGTAGTCAAGCACAGCACGACTTTCACTGCGGGACAGGTCCCGGCCGGACTTGTCCCGCATAAAACGGGCGCTGTACATCGAGTGACGAATCTGTTGCTATCCATATGATTCGTGATTCGATGTGGTTTAAAAGGTTTTTAATTCAACTGCGTTTGACCTTTAAATTCGCAGGTTCGCAAATTGACATTTGCATTCGGAGGTTCTTATGTCAGACAAGGTTTTGGTTATTGGAGGCGGCATTAGCGGCATCAGCGCCGCCGTCGAAGCCGCCGAGGCGGGGCAAGAATCGGTCATCATCGAGAAAAACCCGTATCTTGGCGGGCGGGTCGCCCAGCTCTACAAATATTTTCCCAAGCTCTGCCCGCCCTATTGCGGCCTGGAGATCAATTTCAAGCGCATCAAGCAGAACCCCAAGATAAGTTTTTACCCGCTTTCCGAGGTCCAAAGCGTCTCCGGGAGCGAGGGCAACTTTACCGTAACGGTCAAAATCAATCCCCGCTATGTTACTGAGAAGTGCACAAACTGCGGCGCCTGTGCCGAAGCCTGTCCGGCTGAGCGGCCCAATGACTACAATTACGGCATGGACTCGACGAAAGCGGTCTATCTGCCTCACGATCTTGCGTTTCCGATGCGCTACGTTCTCGACAGGAGCGCCTGCGGCAGCGGTTGCCAGGCCTGCGCCGACGCCTGCCCCTACGGAGCAATCGATTTGACGATGGAGCCAAGGACTCTGGAAATTCCGGCATCCAGCATTGTCGTGGCCACCGGGTGGAATCCTTACGACGCCTCCAAGATTGAAAATCTTAATTTTGACGCCATTCCCAATGTTGTCACCAACGTGATGATGGAGCGGCTGGCGGCACCGAACGGCCCTACCCAGGGCCGGATCATCCGCCCCTCCGATGGCAAGGAAGTCAAGAAGATCGCGTTTGCCCAGTGCGCGGGCAGCCGGGACGAGAATAACCTTGCCCACTGTTCGGCAATCTGCTGTATGGCGTCACTGAAGCAAGCGACTTACCTGCGTGATCGGGACCCTGAATCAACGGCGGAAATCTTTTACATTGATTTACGGGCCCCCGGTAAGTACGAAGACTTTCTCCGCCGGTTGCAGGACGACGAAAATGTCACTCTGACCAAGGGAAAAGTGGCAAAAATCGAGATGGATCAGAGCACGGGTGATCCTGTCGTTACCGTTGAGGACATTCTTGGTGGCGGCAAGATCAAGAAACAGTTCGACCTTGTTGTCCTGGCTTCCGGCATGGAGCCGGCGGCACCGGCAGCGAACATCCCTCTGGATATCCCGTTCGAGGAGCATGGCTTTATCGATCCGGACGGGCTGGCTGACGGCATCTATGCGTGCGGCGTTGCCTGCCGGCCTGATGATGTAACAACGTCGGTTCAGGATGCTACCAGCGCGGCGCTCGCAACTTTGCAGACCAGCGCCAAGACGGCCGCAGCGGCAGGAGGTAATCTGTAATGGAAAAAAAGATCGGCGTCTACATCTGTTCCGACTGCGGCATCGGCGAAGCGCTTGATGTCGAGGCATTAAAGAACATCGCCACCAATGAGTTCAAGGCAGATGTCGTCAAAAGCACTCCCTTCCTCTGTAATCAGGAAGGGGCGCAAATGATCAAGGATGACATAAATAATGAGGGTGTCAATACGATAGTGATAGGCGCGTGTTCCATGCGCCACAACACCGATATTTTTGATTTTGATCCGCTCAAGTACGTCACTGAGCGGGTTAACCTGAGAGACCACATCGTCTGGACGCAAAATCCGCCCGCGCAAAAGGAAGCGGAGCTTGCTGCCGGTGAGGATGCTTCCGCCGAAGCAGAAGCGGCCGCGGAAACAGCCCCGGAAAGCGCAGCAGCTGAAGCATCAGAAGAAGCGGAGACTGAGGCGGCGGCGCCGGCAATTAACGAGAATACGCAGGAGATGGCCGAAGACCATCTCCGGATGGGAATTGTCAGGGCGAGGGCGAGCGAGCCGCCAGAGCCGCACATCGAAGACATCAACAGGACTATCCTTGTCGTCGGCGGCGGGCCCGCCGGCCTGTCCAGCGCCCTGGAATCGGCAAATGCAGGCTACTCTGTGGTCCTTATCGAAAAAGAGGCCGAACTGGGCGGCTGGGCCAAAAAGATGTACAAGATCATGCCGGACAAGATGCCTTTTGCTGAAACCCGCAAACCGGATATTGAGAACAAGATCAACGCTGTTCAGGCCAGCGATAAGATTCGCGTGATTACCGGAGCTGCCATTGAGAAGACCGCCGGTGAGCCGGGGAAATATGAGGTTACTGTAAACAGCAACGGCGGTTCGGAAACCATCAATATCGGCAGCATCGTGCTGGCGATCGGCTGGAAGCCTTATAACGCCAACCGGCTGGAAAATCTCGGCTACGGCAAATTCAAGAACGTCGTCACGAATGTGGAGATGGAGCAAATCGCTCTTGACGGCGAGGGCGTCATCGCCCGGCCCTCAGACGGCCAGAAGGCCACCCGGGTAGCGTTTCTGCAATGCGCCGGGCAGCGCGACCCCGAACATCTGCCGTATTGCTCTTCGGTCTGCTGCCTGACCTCACTGAAACAGGCCCTTTATGTGACCGACGACAATCCCGATGCAGCAGCGTTTATCATTTACAAGGATATGCGGACGCCCGGACTCTACGAGGAGTTTTATAAATCAGCCCAGAACAACCCCGGGGTCATGCTCACCAAGGGCGAGGTGACCAGTATCACCGAGGATGAATCAGGCAATATCATTCTTGAAATCGATAACACGATCCTGGGTGAGAAAGTGATGATTGTGGCGGATATGCTGGTGCTGGCCACCGGCATGATGACCAACTCGCTGCCGGCGCATATCGAGGGCGTCAATGACCTGACGCCTGAGTATGTCGGTCAGTGGCGGGAAACTGAGACGGTTGACGGCGTCATCAAGGAAGTGGTCGCCGATCCGGTGGTGCTTAACCTCGAGTACCGCCAGGGGCCAGAGATGCCGTACCTGAAATATGGCTTTCCCGATTCTCACTTTGTCTGCTTTCCGTACGAAACGCGCCGCACCGGCATCTATGCCGCCGGCGCCGTTCGACATCCGATGACGGCCATGCAATCCGTCAGCGACGGCAAGGGCGCGGCTCTCAAGGCGATCCAGGTGCTCGAACTTGCTTCCCAAGGCATGGGGGTCCATCCCCGCGCCGGCGACCAGTCATTTCCGGAGATCAACTACACCAACTGCACCCAGTGCCGCCGCTGCACGGTTGAATGCCCGTTCGGCGTCCTGGATGAGGAAGAGAACGGTACGCCAAAGACAAATACCTACCGCTGCCGCCGCTGCGGCACCTGTATGGGCGCGTGTCCGCAAAGGATTATTTCCTTCAAAAACTACAGCGTCGAGATGATCGCCTCGCAGATGAAAGCCATCAAGGTTCCGGAAGAAGACAGCAAGCCGCGAATCATCGCCCTTATCTGCGAAAATGACGCCTATCCGGCTATCGACATCGCCGGGCTCAACCGTCTGAATATCAGTCCTTTTTACCGGTTCATAACGATGAGATGCCTGGGCGGCACAAACCTGGTCTGGATCGCCGACGCGCTCTCGGCGGGAATCGAAGGATTCCTCCTGATCGGCTGCCGCTACGATGACGACTATCAGTGTCATTTTATCAAGGGAAGCAAGGCGGCCAATGAACGCTGTAGTTTTTGAAGGA
>JAMDDD010000011.1:12909-43102 GCA_023489275.1 Actinomycetota bacterium | reverse complement strand
CTGAACAACCTTGTCGGCGATTGTCTTACGGTCGATCAACTGCGAAATCGCCTGCCGCAGCTTTGTATTGTCAAAAGGAGCTTCCTTGATATTAAAGCCAATCAGTTCGACGGAACTTGTATTTTTCTGAATATATTTCACTTTGCTGTCTTTTTTGAGTGAAGCCACTTGAGCGGGATCGACATCTTTAACGGCGTCGATATTGCCCGCCTTCAGTTCCGCCACCGCTGTAGTTGCGCTGGGAATGATCTTCACGGTGACCTTGTCCACCTTCGGCTTTCTGGTGCCGGCATACTGCGGGTTCTTTTCCAGGAGGATGTGATCGTTGTGCTGCCACTCTTTGACAACAAACGGGCCATCGCCGACTGGGGCGTCAGCGAACTTGGAGCCGGCGCGCTCAACCTCTTTCTGTGACACGGGCGAGGCGACCGGATGGCCAAGCATCGCCGGAAATTCCGACATCGGGCTTACCAGGGTCACCTTCAGAGTATATTTATCGGGAGCCGAGACACCGGCGAGCGTTTTTGTCTTTCCCTGGGCGACATCTTCGGCGCCCTTGATCTGTCCCAGAACCTCGGGCGCCGTCGGCGACGCCGTGGCTGGTTCCAGCGCGCGCGTCCAGGCATAGGTAAAGTCAGCCGCGGTGACTTCCTGGCCGTCGCTGAACTTAAGGCCCTTGTTTAGATGAAACGTAAACTCGGTCGCATTGCTGTTCACGTCCCAGCTACTGGCGACCGCCGGTTTGGCCTCCCCAGTCTGGGGATCGTAGCTGACCAGTCCCTCAAATACGTAGCGATCAATGTTGACCCCGGCGCCTTCATTAACCAGCGCGGGATCAAGGGTTGGCGGATCAGCAAGTTCGCTGTAAGCGAACGCCTTGGAGCTGCTCGAGGCGGAAGATCCACTTTGGCCACAGCCGGACATCGTCAGGATTAACGATGCCGGCAACAGCACAAGAGCCCCGATGAGAACTGCTACCCAAGTTTTTTGAAGCGGAAATCTGCCCACATCTCCTCCTACCAGGATGTTTTGGAAAGCAGCCACGGCCGCTCCCATTTAAAGGCCCCCGCTTTTCTATGAATAATTACGCAAGAAGAACAATAAATCCTTTTCCGGGAACAGGTGAAATGTGCTGGAAGACGCCTGGGAAACAGCAATATTTGCGTAATGATGAAATTATCCCGTACATTTGGATGGGTAGTATATATTCAACAAAGAAGTCCTTAAATCCTGCTCGACAATGCTCTGTTGGAATGGAACGATGTTTCGCCGGCATCGACTGATAGCAAGAGTCGTCAAGACAATTATTCTTCGGGGTGATGGACCACATATGAAACACGGCAACAACCAGAAAAGATTGTAATGTATCTGCACCCGTTGTAAAATAGCCTGTAATCGCAGGAATTTTGGGTGTAAGGAAGATAATGATCTTAGGTATATTTTTTATTAAACAGGAGATCGGATACGGGAGTCTTGACGTATGCCCGTGACCAGTGGCTGCGACTGCTGATCGGATCAAAGTGGACAACGTCTCATTTGAAGATTTCCTGTCAGAAGCGGGTGAAACCAGGGAAGTCGGGGCTCAACTTCACCTTTACCGTGTGCTTCATCAGCTAGCCTCCCGGTCTTCCGGCTTCCCCGAATCATTCATTTCTTATTCCGGCGCTAAAAAACTGGCCGCTCGGCTAGGTCTCAGCGATTCTGGACGCCTGATTGCATTATTCCGGGACCTGGGCCTCGGCGCCCTGGATCTGCAAACGGATCCCGACCGGATAATCTGCACGCTGGCGCCAAAAAAAATTTCCGGCGCAGCTCTGGATTTCGACGGTAGTTGCGACCTCGAACGCGGCCTCATAGATGGCGCCATGGAGCGTATTACCGGGCTGCCGGTTACCAGTGAGGAAACCAGTTGCTGGACCCGCGGCGACGGCATTTGCCGGTTTGAGGCCATCCGGGAAAGCGGTAACGCCGTGACGGACCGGTTTTCACCCCCGAGCATCATCAGCAGCCGCGGCCTGTTGCTTTCCGGCGACGGTGCGCATTCGGGCAACCCTCCGGGGCTTCGCTCATGGTATCTGGACCTGGCGGGAAGGGAGCTGGCGCGGGCCCGGCGACACGGCCGTGTCCTGGCGGTCCTTTACATCGATCTGGACGACCTGGGGGAAATAAATCGTCTCCACGGCCGCCGCGCCGGTGATCAGGTACTGGGCGCGGTGGCGTCGGCTCTTGGGAAGAGCTGCCGCGCGGAGGATTTTATCTGGCATCACGGCGAGGATGAGTTCGCGGTGTTGTTGCCGGAGACAAATCCGGAGGGCGCGGGCGTTGTCGCCGGCCGGCTGGCGCTGCAAATAGTTTCTGCTGCTGAGCTGGTGGACAAGGCCGCCACGGTCTCGGCGAGTATTGGCTTTGCCAGCTTCCCGAAAGACGGCGATAACATCACAGTGCTGCTGGCAGGTGCAAGGAGCGCGGTTTATCTGGCAAAAGCAGGTGGAAAAGGCGCTACCCAAGCGGCCGGACCAGTGGCTTTTGGCCCTGGGCCAGCATCTGCGGCCAAGAAAAAGGAGAAAAAAAGGGAAGAAAAACGTGACGCGAGCGCACGGCGAAGTGCCAGTGAAAGAAGGGAAGCCGTACCGGCCGCTGCTGATGAGGAGGAGACGCAGGGGGACGCGGGCGAAGCCAGTTTGGACAAATCGCCCTCCGGGAATATTGCCGAGCCCGCGGCCGGAGTAATGCTTGGCTCACTCAGCCCCCTGCTGCTGGCAGGTATGAAACAAATGATTTTAAGCGCTAAAGACGATGCCGCTCTGGTTCCCATGAGCATCGTTGCCGAGATTACCGACCCGGCCAGCCTCCTGGAATTCATGATAGATATCCGGCCCGATATCATTCTTTCTGATCTGGAAATGGCAACCGCCAGCGATTTCGCGCTACCGCGGATGGTGAGGGACAAGAACCTTCCCTGCAAACTGGTGGTATTTGTCAGCGAGGTAGAAAATGACGTGGTGAGACTTGTCTCCGACTTCGGGGTTGACGGTGTCATCATGCAAACGACGGCAGCTAAAGACGCGGCTGCAGCGCTTGGCGAAATTTATTCGGGTAGGAAGAGCCTGCCCGAAGATGTAAACAAGGCAATTAATGACCTCGAAGAAAACCGTCGCGCGCTCACAGACCTGTCCGAGCGCGAGCTGGAGGTGTTAAAACTGGTGGCCGAAGGCAAATCCAATTCGCAGATTTCCGAGGACCTGTTTATTACGGTAAATACGGTCAGGTTCCATCTGGCCAACGTCTACCAGAAGCTCGGCGTCTCCAATCGCACGGAGGCCGCCAATTATTTTCTCAGACAAGATCTGACCCCTAATGGGCAGACAAAACTTCTGTAGCAAATCAGCCTTCCAGAAGCCATCGATACCACTTCTTACGGTCTGATATACCGATAGGCTTTCGTGAACGAGCTTAAGGATGAAAAACGGCACGGAAGCCGTATTGTCCCGCACAACCGCTCCAAGGACAAGACTCGACCAATGGTTTAGCCTACTCAGGCCGTCGCTTGCCCGTCTGATTATTCTGTCATAACTTGGCAAGTTATCAAGTGATTCCCCAGCTTCACCTCTGGGCGAGAAGGAAATTGCAAAATTCTTTCGGGAACTATCCTTTCTTCAAATATGACCCTGTCTATCGGTAGGTACCTAACCAAATTGCCTTCCTTTAGGCTTTCATCACATGCTCCTTCAAGGTCATCTAAGTCTTGGTAGGACATGGCCTTCCTCTTTCAGAGGAAGCAAAGTGGGAGTGGGGTTAAGCGTCTGGGTATTATTTTGCGCCATTTCCGCTGACTCTTAAGCTCAAGCTCAGGTTTCTATTTTAAGGAGGTGGTCCACAATGAAATTTAAGATTTTCGCAGCTATCTCTGGTTTGGCTACTCTAATAGCCGCCTCTGGCGGTTTTTTCCGCTGGTGGTAAATTAAGGATAAGGTTAAAGTAAAACTTTACAGCCCTTCCTTTCGGCTTCGAGGTTGTCTATAATTCTTTTCTGACGAACAAAAGAATATGACTCCTCTTAACCTGATTGGGAGGGCTTACCCTTGAAGCAGCAATCCGGAAAGCAAGCTGGAATTCAATATCAGCTCTTCGTACTTATTATAGTAGCCGCTGCGGTTGGGTCATTATCTTTTCTCCTGATCACCCGCCATGGCGAGCTTAACAGCACGTCGCTACCAATTATTGCGCTGCTCTCCGGTTTGGCTATTATAGCCGGAGAAATGGCCGTTGAATTTTCCCCTCGCGTTATTATCTCTGTTACTACCCTTCCAGTGTTATTAGCCATAGTTTTTATCGGGCCCATCGGCGCCGCCATCGTCGCCGGGTGCAGCAGTGCCTGGGTGACAAGAAAATGGCCCGGAGTCGCGATTCTTTTCAATGTTTCTTCAGCGCTACTCGAAGTATTTATTAGCGCTGAGTTATTTATTTATCTAAGAAATTTAGTAAGTGCCTCGGCAACTTACGTTTCATTTGCCCTTTTATCCGTTGCAGCCATAAGCGCGATTTTTTTAGTTCTTGTTAATTTCATCATTGGTTCATTTTTGTTTCGTGTAAAATATCATCAAAATTTGAAAAAAACGTGGAAGCAATATTCTCTTCCGGCGCTGCCTTCCCAATTGATTCTGATTGGCATCGGACTTGCGATTTTGTCCGTATATGTCAAAGCTGGCCCTATCGCTACCGCTCTTTTCTTTGTTCCTATTTTTGCCGGTCAACATGTTTTTAAGCTGCTTCTTCGGCAAAAAGAGCTACTTGTGGAACAGACCAAGCTGTCCCAGGAGCTGATGGACATGAACATCGGCCTGGCAGGCGCCCTGATCATGCTGCTCGACAGCAAGGATCATTACACCGCCAGCCATTCCGCTGGCGTGGCAATGTATTGCCGTGATATGGCCAACATGATGGGCATGGGCGATGACCAGCAGCGCATCGCCCATATGGCCGGCCTCCTGCACGACCTTGGCAAGGTCGGCACGCCGGATTCCGTGCTCAAGAAAAAGGGCAAGCTAACGCCAGAAGAATGGGAGCAGGTGAAACAACATCCCACTACGGCGGCTGAAGCCCTCTCGCAGCTAGCCAGCCACAAGGAAATCGCCGACATCATCCGGCATCATCAGGAGCGTTTTGATGGCAGCGGTTATCCTTACGGCAAAAAAGGCGACGAAATTCCCGAGCTAAGCCGCATGCTTGCCGTGGCCGATACCTATCACGCCCTGACCTCTACCCGTCCCTACCGGAAAGCCAAGAGCCCGTTTGAGGCGTTGATTATCCTCCGGCGCGTCGCCGGTACCCAGCTGGATCCCAAGTATGTTGAAGTCATGGCCCAGGTGCTGAAGAACGAAGATTTGAGCTACAGGGAGGGGAGCAAGGCCGACTTCCTTGAAGAATTTCAAAAAGACCGGCCTGCCCGTCGGTTGGATGCCTTCCTCAAACACGCCAAGGAAGTTTAGTACACCCCAGCCGATCTACTATCTCCCACTCCTCGATTCGCTTCCGCAGTTTGCTAGTTCCCCACTCTCACCATTCCCACGGCAGAAGCGTAGACCGGCTTTCCCTGAGGCTTTGGGAATCGCTGGGCGGAAACCCCCAAAGCGCTCACCCGCTCACCCTATACGTACTTCATATCCCCCTCAGTCCTCCCCCGCTATCGCTCGTCAGCTAAGCGATAACCTCAACAGCGCAACTTTATCAGTTGAGCAGCTCTTTGTAATCAAACTTTGGTTGTATTTTTTCCTCTTCGAAAGTAGTATTTTTCCTCTCCATCGATTGGAAATAGAGCGCCGCCTCCCAGCGGTTTGTCAGGCCGAGCTTCCGGAAAATCTTGTTGACGTGCGTCTTGACCGTCTGGTCGCTGATAAACAGCTGCTTGGCGATCTGTCCGTTTGAGGCGCCGGTTGCCAAAATTGCCAGCACCTGCCGCTCCCGTCCGGTGAGCAGCTCATCAGGGGCCTGCAGCTTGCCCCGGAGACTTCCCAGCGCGGATTTAGCGGTATTTCGCACCTGAGGGTCAATATCTCTCAAGATCCGTCGCAACAGGGCGATGCCGTTGGGTTCGCCGATCCTGCCGATTAACGCGGCGGCGTTGGCGCGGACAGCAGCCTCGTCATGAGTCAGCAAGGGTTCAATTGCCGTTAACGAAGCCGCGCCAATTTGCTCCAGAATCAATGATGCATACTCTGTTTCGATATCATTAGCCAACGCCAGCGTAAACAGCGGCAGCGAAATTTTGCCCTCCTGAATCAGGAAATGATTTTGCTGGTTCTCTCTGGCTATTTTCAAAGCACGGCGCAAATTCATGGTCTGTTCTTCTTCATCGCCCTTGAGATAGGCCGCCCAAGCGCGGTGAAAATGAATTTGCATGATGAAATAATTTAATTTATCTTTTCTGGCTTTCCTTAAACCATTTGACAGCTTCTCATAACTCTTATCAATAAAATTGTTTCTTAAATAATCAGCGCCAAGATTTACGATATTTGCAACCTCTAGATATTTTTCTCGTTCACCCGATAATGAAGAAATTGCAAGACTTTCTGAATGAAATCTAATTGCCGCATCCATGTCCCCCCAACGGCGCGAATACGTTCCCAAATGACATTTGGCTTCTGGCATACAAGAGGATGTTTTTGTTTCCAAATCGTTCTCAGCATTGATTGCTCTATTAATAAAAGCCTTGCCATGACTTTTTTTTCCAATTGCCAGCAAAAAACAACCATAAGATTCCAAAACACCTGAAAGCCATCTCAATTCTCTTTGCTTATTAACCATTTTAAGACAATTTGTCATTATCTCAAAAGCTTGGTTATATTTCCCCATTAACATTAAACAGTAAGCCAGATTGTTGTTAACAAGATTACGATTTCTAGCATTTAAATCTGGCGCGTTTAACGTCTCGATCATCAAATCTCGAGCCGCTGTAAAATGGCCATGATGGAGACAAGCAACAGACATCATCATGCTAAGTTGACCAGTTTTCTTCAGTTTTGGGTTTTTTTCGAAAATTGCCTGAGCTTCTCGTATGCAGGCGTTAAATTTTTCCTCATTAAAAGCACGCATATATAATACGGCCATTCTGCTGATCATTTGAAAAAGTAAAGCCTGGTCGATCTTTGCGGCAGACAAAGTTTCTAATTCTGTTATGGCCTCAGTGTTTCTTCCAGTCGCTGATAAACATTCACTCATTGATATCGCGCACCGGCAGCGATCCTCGATCACTTCCGGCTCAATAACCGATTTGGCCGTCTGCAAAATCTTTAACGCTTGCTCAAATTTGCCCTGGGCCATTAGCGCCTCCCCGCGGCAGATCATTAGCGTTGACGACAAATAATCCGGCGGCAGCTGGCCGGTCCAGCGGTTGAGAGTCGCGTACTGTCCGTCACTAATCATCTGTTTCCAGATTGGTTCGATGCAAGTTCCAGCCTGCTGGAAAAAACCGCCGGCAAGATATTGTTCGACAGCTTTTTTTGTTTCTCCGGCTCCCTCGAAAGCTTTGCCAAACCTTAGCCTCAGCCGGTTTAGCTCTTCATTGCTTAGCTCCTCGCCGATCCTTGCCAGCAAGAATTCGCGGAAGAGAGGATGGAACCGGTAAAACCGGCCGCTGCCAAGATCTGTAACAAACAAATTGAGCGATGCTGCTTGCGCCAGCAGTTTAGCCGAGTCATCTGTCCCCATCGATTCATCACAGATTGCCGCATCAATCGGGTCAATTAGCGAACACTTCAACAATACTTGCCGCAAATACGAATACCTGTTAAGCACTTCTTCCGCCAAGTACTCATAAACGTGACGCCGGATCTTCTTGCTTTTGGTAAATAGCTCTGGCAGCTCGCGGTTGCTTTTCAGGTAGTTTTCGAGTAGGACCAGCCCGGTCACCCAGCCTTCTGTATGATCATATATTTGCTTCATGCTGCCCTCCGGAATCGCATAATTCCATGTCGATTCAACAAGCTGTTTAAGCTCGGATCGGGAAAGCTGAAGATCCTGCCGCCCGATATCCCGGATTGACCTCTTCGATCTAAGCGGCATCAAATTGAGCTTTGGTTTCCGGCGGCTCGCCAGAATGACGGACGCGCCCGGTGGCAAATGTTTCACCAGGCAATCGATGTATCCCTTCGCAAAGGGCGCCTCTTCAAAAACATGAAAGTCATCGAAAAAAATAGAAAAACCGTCCCGCAAGTGCTCGCCGATCTCGTCGGTCAGCACCTGCAGCACGTATTCGCCTTCCTGTTTTAAATCTGTTACGCCTTCAAGGCGCTCAAGGCTTCTTTCGCCCGCTCCCTCGAGTGACAACTGCACTCCGGTAATCAGATGCCTGATAAAAATGGCCGGGTCATGATCGAGATCGTCCAGCTGGTACCACATCCATCGATACGGCAATGATTCCGCCAGCTGAGCCATCATGGTGGTCTTGCCGTAGCCGGCGCCGGCGCAAATCGTCACCAGCTTCGGCCGACTTTTCAGCCCTGCCATCTCAAGCAGACGGGGCCGCGGCAAGACCTGCCTTAGCCGCGGCGGCCGCAGCTTGCCAGTCACGACCGGACCCGACGGCACAACTTTCTTTTTTTTCTTTTTTTGAGGCGTGTGACTGAGTCCGCTCATAAATCCATTCTGGCTAACCACTCTGCCTGATTGCGTTTTGTTATACCGGTTTTATGGAAAATGTTTGACACGTGCTTTTTGACAGTGCTCTCACAAATGCTCAGGAGCTCGGCTATCTCCGCGTTTGATTTTTTCTCAGCAAGCAGAAAGAAAACTCGTTGTTCTCTGCGTGTCAACCTGATCAGAGGGACGGCCCCGGCCGCAGCGATGATGCCGTCAGCAGCCTCCTCACCGCCGCTTTCCTTATTTTGAAATATCGTTGCCTGGCATTCATCCGCAAGCCTCCTCTTTGCTTCAACCGGCAATAATTTCAGCCACTGCTCAAGATTGGCATCAGATGATGATTCATTGCCCGCCTTAAATAACGCTTTTATCAGAGATATCGCCATTTCAAATGATCTCGCTTCCAGAAAATGGTCAATAGCTTTATGGTCGTTTCCGCTCCGGTGAAATTCTTGCGCCAGACGGAAGTGCAGCTCACTTATTTGCCTGGGTGTTTTCATTTTTTGCAGCTCCCGCCTCAGATAAGCGCGAAAAACGGGGTGCAGCCGGTAAGCATTTTTATTTTCCGCAATTGCCATACCGCTACGGGCTTCCATGTCATTCAAGATGGCCGCCAGATCGATACCGCCCGTCATGAGGCGGCCGCATGCCGGTATTTCTACGGGATCGGTTAAAGAAGCCAGACAGAGAGCCTTCGCGGACTCGGGGTCCAATCCGGTTATGATCTCATCTTCAATGTACTTGCGCAAAGCGCCGCCTCGGGCAAGCGCCAGTGACAAAGCCGCGCTTGGCCCAGCCGCCCTGCTGCAAATATATGGTTTGCATAAGTCAAGAGCCGCCGGCCATCCCCGCGTTTCATCTTGCCATTCGGCGATTTCTTTTTTTAGCAGCGGCAGGTTCTGGCCTGATGCCAGAAGCTGCGAGGTCTCCGCCGATATGAACGCCAGCTCCTCGGGGCCCATATCTATCAACTTCCTTTGCGACCGCAGGCGGCCCAAACCCAGATCCGGTTGCGTGCGGCTCGCGATAAAGAATTGAAATCGCCCGGGAAGATGCTTGATCAATAATTCGACACCTTCATTGATCCGGGAATTATTGGCAACCGTATGATAATCATCAAAGAAAAAAAATACAGGGCCGCTGGTTTTTCCGTCGAGACCGTTAATCAGCCGGACGAGCAATGGCCGGGTCAAACCCGGTTGAGATACTCGTGCTTCGTTAATGTCATATTCATGATCTGGAATCCCTGCCAACCTTGCCAGCGCCGTCAGAAAACAAAGGGGATTCTCATCCAAAGCGTCGAAGCGATACCAGAATTTAATGCCGGACAGACGTCGATGGAGCTGTGCAAGCAAGGCTGTTTTGCCAAACCCGGGGCCGGCGCGAAGAACAGTGAGGCGGGAGTCTTGAGCCTGCAACGCGATCATCAGGCGGGTCCGCGGCACAGCGCCGGCAGAGTTGGGCGGTTGGAGCTTTTCAACAAACGAGCAGCCTGGCAATTATGAGAACCCTCGATGCAATTTAATGGCACTTTTTATTGAATAAATTCATCCATCCTTTATGAATATATTCAGTTTCGGCTCGCCTGTCTATCAAACTTTAGTTGTATGCCGGTTAAACAAAAAGTAGTAGAAATATAGGTTTTTTAATTACAAATATAAAAAAAACCCCGCCATCACAGATGATAGCGGGGTCTAAATTTATATCCCTTAAATCCTCTTATACAGGGACAACATTCGAGGCCTGTAGTCCCTTGGCTCCTTCAGTAACTTCGAATTCGACTTTTTGACCCTCGTTGAGAGTTTTAAAACCCTCGATCTGGATCTCAGAGAAGTGGACAAACAGGTCATCGCCGTCTTCTCTTTCGATGAAGCCGTAACCCTTCTCGTTACTAAACCATTTTACGGTTCCTTCTGCCAACGCTCTACCCTCCCATCTAATGCCCGGGCACAGCCGCAGGGCGGACTGCACAATTTGCCCCTGCCTGGACATTCCCGCCCAAACAGACATTCGATACGGCAAAACAGTACTACAACATTAAACGCTTGTAAATAATTTCCTGTATATTTTTTACTTAAATACAAGTAACTTGGTCAGATAAAATTTCAATGAGAATACAGAAAATGACAGAGTCGGCGCTATAATGATCAGGAAAAAAGCAGCCATCCCCGCCGCTCGGATAGGTGAGAACAAGAACAGCGCTGCTTTGACTTAACTACAGAAAGGATACCTGTCAACAGTAAAAAAACCCTGAACCTCATGCTGGCCGTTCTTTGCGCCGGGATATTCCTGGCGGCCATGGACCAGACTGTCGTTGTCACCGTGCTCCCCCGGATTATCACGGATCTCGAAGGCGGTTTCAGTTCCGGGGGCGTTGAGCGCGCCGCCTGGATTGTAACAGCGTACCTCATCGGCTATACAATCATGCTGCCGCTGATGGGAAGGGTGTCCGACCTCCATGGACACCGGCGCATTTACAACCTGGCAATGATTATCTTTGTCGCCGGATCGTTCCTCTGCGCAATTACCACGAATCTATACGAACTGGTGGGTTTCCGGGCGATTCAGGCCGTCGGAGGCGGCGCTGTGGTTCCAATTGCCCTGGCGATCGTGGGGTATTATTTTCCTCCGGAAAGAAGAGCTATCGCGCTGGGCATCATCGGCGCCGCCGGCGAAGCAGGGGGCGTCATAGGGCCCATCTACGGCTCCCTGGTGGCACAATATCTCGGCTGGCGGGCGATCTTTTACCTGAACGTTCCCTGGGTCCTGATTATAATTTTATTGGTGTGGCGATTTGTGGTAAAAACCGAGCGGCGCCAGGTTGCGGTCGACTACCGCAGCGGGTTGCTGCTGGCGCTGGCGCTGGGGCTGGCGACAACCGCGATATCGGGAGCGCGCTCGGTGGGCTGGACGCGGTTCGGGCTGCCGCTCCTGGCGGCGTCGGCGTTGTTCATGGGAGCATTCCTGCTTTCAGTGCGGCGGGCCGATCATCCCCTGATCGATCTCTCGATCTTTCGCAGCCGCACTTTTTCCGCCGCCAACATCGCTCATTTCCTGCTGGGAGTGGCTTTGATAACAGCGCTCGTGCAGGTACCATCCTTCGCTTATGGCTCCGGCTGGCCGGAGACGGCCAACAGCTCCCCGCTGGTCGGCGGCCTGTTGCTGATCCGCCTGATGATGATGATTCCGGTGGGAGCTCTGCTGGGAGGGATAATTGCCGGCCGCGCCGGAAGCAGATTGCCGGCCGTGGCGGGCTTCGCGCTGAGCGCGTTCGGCCTGTGGCGAATTAGCGCCTGGGCTGTCAACGTTGGACCGGTTCGGCAAACTGAGGATCTCATCGCCACCGGGATCGGTTTCGGTCTGGTGATCGCACCGATCCTGCTTGCCGGAATCAGCGAGCTAAGGCGGGGGCGAATGGCTTCCGGAGCTTCGGTTTTGACTGCCGCGAGAATTTTTGGCATGGCGGTCGGGCTCGCGGCCATTAACAGCTGGGGCATCAGCGATTTTAACACCACGATGATGAAATTCCCGGCCCCCGTACCGCAGCTGGGTGAAAGCGCTTCCGGTTATCTGAATCTGCTGAGCGCCTGGGAAGAACAAAATGTTCACACCCTTCTGGGAGTGCTGAGCGATTTTTTCCTCATCGCCGCCGTGGCCTGTGCCATCGCCATCGTGCCGGCGTTCCTGATCGGCCGGAAACGGCTTAAAACATCCCAAGCCAAAAACGGCGGCGCCGGCGTCGAATCATAGCCATTTCCTCTCAGTGTTGAGGGCTGAGAGGCATTGGAGCGGTTGGGAAACAGCCCGCCGGGCAGTGCGGCGCCGCACCTGGCGTCTTTAGGCCGCAAAGTGTAAGGTAAGAACATGAAAATCAACCGGCTGATCCCTGCTTTACTCCTGCTGCTGATCTGTTCCCTGCTCACCTTTGCCTTTGTCTCCCTGGCTTACGGGGACGCCGACGACAACTATCCGCAAGGGAGCGATCCCTGCGGTGGGGCGGCCGGCAATCCAGATCATTTTCAGGTGACGCCGGACCAGGGTCCGCCCGGCAGCATCTTCTTCTTAAGCGGCAAGCCGCACGATACCAAGACCGTCGGTCCCGGCTCAGATGTGATGATAACCTGGAAGGAAAAGCCGGCCGATCCCGGGGTTTCCGCACAAGTGAATTCCTCGGGGAAGTTTGTCGCCGCAATTAAAGTGCCGCCAGACTTCTCTCCGGGCAAGCATGTGCTGATGTACCTGGAGGCTTCCCCTTACGCCTCCTGCCTGGAGTACACCGTGACCGCCGCGCACCCGACCCCCCCGGCCGGCTCGGCCTCGTCAACTGGCGG
This sequence comes from Actinomycetota bacterium, assembly GCA_023489275.1. Taxonomy (GTDB): domain Bacteria; phylum Actinomycetota; class Thermoleophilia; order BMS3ABIN01; family BMS3ABIN01; genus JACWAD01. The sequence goes on along the minus strand of JAMDDD010000011.1, from coordinate 30,134 downwards.
CGATTCATTGGGAAACTTCCTCGTTTTCCTCGTCAGTTTGCTTTTCCGGCTGATTTAGCAGTCTTAACAAACCTGAAGTTCCGGATCAAGCTGTTAATGACAGTCTCAGGTATTAAGTCAAATGATTTGTAAACCAGTCTGACGCAAGCCTTGCCACTTCCTCCAGGGTTCCCGGCTCTTCAAACAGATGGGTGGCGCCGGGAACGATTCGCATTTCTTTCTCCACGCTCAAACGCGCCAGCGATTCCTCGTTGAGTCCAATGACGACTTCATCGTTTCCGCCAACAATCAGCAGCGTTGGCGAGCGCACGTCTGCGAGCGCGCTCCCGGCAAGATCCGGGCGGCCGCCCCGGGAAACAATCGCGGTTACACGTTCCGGCCGTCCGGCAGCGGCCACCAGTGCCGCCGCGGCGCCGGTGCTGGAACCGAAATAGCCGATGGACATTTCCCGCGTTTGCGGCTGACTCAGCAGCCAGTCAGTCGCGCTCTCCAGGCGTCCGGCCAGCAGACCGATGTCAAAACGCAGCGCTCCGGTATAAAGGTCAATGCGCTCTTCATCGGCCGTGAGCAGATCCATGAGCAGCGTGGCCAGCCCGGCCTTATTGAGCACTCCAGCAACAAAACGGTTTCTTGGACTCAAGCGGCTGCTGCCGCTACCGTGAGCAAAAAGAACGATTCCCCTCGCCCCGGCGGGAATGTTGAGATCTCCTTCCAGGGACACATCCCCTGACGGGATCTGTACCATTGTTCCGGTTGCAGATTTCGGTGACTGCGGCACCGCGCCCCCTCATGTCGTTTATCCCCGGTCGCCTCGCGGCGGTGGGATGCCCCTTAAGTTAAGCTTCCCATCAGGCCATACTTTAATCGCGGGATATTGTTTCAATGATGGAGCGTGCCGGCAAGCGATCCGGCGCCGGAATAGTTCTTAAAAAGGGGTAGCCGCCCTCTACTTCACGATCGGCTTCGCTATTTCAAGATGTCAATCACAATCCGGCCGGGTGACCCCAGACCTGCCAGAGCATAGGAAGAAGGCCGGGATAGATTGATGTCATAAGTCCGGGACTGATCGTCTTTTGCCGATTCGCGGGTCATGGAGGTCACCAGGCTGTCTCCGATCTGTACTTTTTGCGCCTTCACGGTGGGGCTGGAGCTCACAGAGCGGATGCCGTCAATCATCACTCTGATCTGCTTTTTATCCGGCGTCATCGAAGCTTCCGCGTGAGGTATCTGCAAGAGCGGCTGTCCGCCGGGAGTAGCCATGTCAAAGACAATCCGGAAAAATGTGCCATGATCGGACCAGCGAATCTGCTTGAGCTGAATGCCGTCAATTGTTATACCAACGGACTGGGAGAGGGTGGATGTCTTGCCATAAGGCGCGGGCCGTTCGGTAGGATTGGTGAGGCCTAGCGCCGGCAGCGGTTTTTGCTGTGAAACTCCCGGCGTGTAGGCAGCAGCGGATTTCGTGGTGGCGCCGCCGCACCCCGCGGCAAAAAGGATGGCCGTCAAAATAAAAACACCTGCAATTACCGATATTTTGCGCACTGAAAACGGGAACATGTAAAAGCCTTTCACCGCAAAAATAGGAGAAGCCCCAAAAAACCTTTGCGTGCCCACGTTCCCGGCAGAAAATGGAGTCCGGGCTGCTGCGTACTTAACGGGCTCTGGCTCCGCTCTTCCGCACCCGGACTTCTCCCGGTTGAATGCCCGGAAGCCGCTTCCGATTTCTTGGGGCCACTGGAATTTTATTCCATGAATCCGCCCGTGGCAATAGCCGGAAGCAGACATGAGGAAAAAAGAACGGACCTTTACAGCCAGCCACAAGACAGGGCAGCAAAAAAGTTCCAAGGAACCTTCTTACTTACTTTCTCCGGCTCTTCGCTTTCCTCAGCTTCATCGTACTCAACGGCTTTTTACTTCCGTTTTTCCTCCACCAAGTTTCTGCGTTTGCCTCCAGTAAGTCTTCCGACTCCTTGGAACCTGTTATAAGTATACCCTTTTTTCGGAAAATAAACAGGGGCGGGCCATCATAATTTGTGATCGGTCCAGCGGAGATGATTAGACACCGTGATGATCCCGCCACGGCAAGGGCAGACCTGAAAAACCGTCGCCGCGAGCAGGCCGATGGCAAAAATTATTTGTCGGCGAGGACAGCGACGCCCGGAAGTTCTTTTCCCTCGAGAAACTCCATGGCGGCGCCACCGCCGGTTGAGATATGATCGATGCTGCCGTCAACTCCAAATTTATTGACCGCAGCCACAGTGTCGCCACCGCCAGTAACCGTAAGCGCATCGGCGGCAGCCACAGCTTCGGCGATGGCCCGGGTGCCGGCGGCAAATGGCTCCATCTCGAAGGCGCCCATGGGACCGTTCCAGAAGATTGTGCGCGCTGCCTTGATTTCCTTGATATATGCGGCTACCGTCTCCGGACCGATGTCGAGTCCCATCCAGCCGGCAGGGATCTGGTCAACAGGCACAATTTTGGTTTTGGCGGCGATGTCGAACCGGTCAGCGACCATGAGATCAACAGGCAGCATGATGCGGCACTGTGAACTTTTCGCCTTGGCCAGGGCAGCGGCGGCAACATCGATAGCCCCTTCCTCTACCTTTGAAGCGCCAACGTCAATCCCCTCGACCTTGAGAAACCCGAAACACATGGCTCCACCAATGAGGATGGCGTCGGCGAAATCCAGAAACCGCTCGATCACGCCGATCTTGTCGGAAACCTTGACACCGCCGAGAATGATCACGAAAGGGCGTTCCGGGTTTTCCATCAGGCGCGAGAGCTGCTTCAGCTCCGTTTCCATCAGGAGGCCGGCCACGGCGGGCAGGTAAGCCGCCACGCCGACGGTGGTGGCGTGGGCGCGGTGAACGCAGCCAAAAGCATCATTGACGTAGATGTCGGCCAATCCCGCCAGTTCTTTGGCCCACCGGGGGTCGTTCTCCTTTTCTTGCGGATAGAAGCGGCTGTTTTCCAGGACAGCGACTCCTCCCGGCGGCAGTTGCGCCAGATTGGCTTCCACGTCTGCTCCGGAACAATCGTCCAGTTTCATGACGGGATAGTGAAGCAGCTGTGAGAGACGCGCGGCCACCGGATCCATGCAATAACATTCCTCCCGTCCCTTGGGCCTGCCCAAGTGGGAGATAAGAATGACACGCGCCCCCCGCTGGCGCAGATATTCTATCGTCGGCAGCGCCAACCTGATGCGGGTGTCGTCCGCCACGCGGCTGCCATCCAAAGGCACATTAAAGTCTACGCGGACAAGAACACGCTTGTTGTCAACATCTATATCCTTGATGGTTTTCTTCAAGGCGCTCACCATGCGTGATGCCCGGCGGACCGCTTAAAGAACTCGCTGGCAGAGATCGACGACACGGTTGGAGTAGCCCCATTCGTTGTCATACCAGCTAAGCACCTTGACCATGTTGCCCTGTGCCATCGTAGCGCCAGAATCAAAGATTGATGAATAAGGATCGCCAACGATGTCAATGGAGACGATCGGATCAGCCATGTATTTGAGAACACCCTTCATGGCGCCCGTGTCGGCATGTTTGGCAAAGGCATCGTTTACTTCTTCCCTTGTGACTTCCCGCCCGAGAATCGCCACCAGGTCGACGACGGAGCCATCCGGCACCGGCGCGCGCATGGCCATCCCGTCCACCTTGCCCTTGAGCTCCGGCAGCACCAGCGAGACTGCCTTGGCGGCGCCGGTCGTCGTCGGGATCAGCGAGACGGCGGCGGCGCGGGCGCGGCGCAGGTCCTTATGTGGCAGATCCAGAATGCGCTGGTCATTAGTGTAAGCGTGGACCGTTGTCATAAAACCCTTCTCGACGCCAAACTCATCCAGCAGCACCTTGCAAACCGGTGCCAGGCAATTGGTGGTGCATGAGGCGTTGGAGATGATGTTGTGCTTTTCCTTGTCATAGTCACCGTCATTGACGCCCAGCACCAGCGTGATATCCGGCTCCTTGGCGGGCGCCGAGATGATTACCTTTTTGGCCCCGGCGGCCAGGTGCTTGCCGGCGCCGTCGCGGTCGATGAAAAATCCGGTGGATTCGACAACAACGTCAACGCCCAGGTCGGCCCAGGGCAGGTTGGCGGGGTCGCGCTCGGAAAGTATTTTGATTTCCTTGCCGTTAACTGTCAGGGAACTGTCGCCAGCCACGACGGTGCCGTCAAACCGGCCCATCACCGAATCATACTTGAGAAGATGCCCCAGCACGGCGGGGCTCGTGAGATCGTTGAACGCCACAAAATCAATGTCAGCGCCCTGTTTTAGCGCCGCCCGGAACATGTTCCGGCCGATGCGCCCAAATCCATTAATGCCAACCTTTAACGCCATCCGTTCTTCGCCTCCTGATAAGTTGGTGAAAAGGGAATTCTTAATCCGCGCGACATTGTAACATATGGGATGGGATGAGTAACCTGCCGCGGCGCCAGATCTCGCTAAGCCCTCACAAACAGAACAAATCGGCAGCTTGAATCAGCTGTTCCGCCAAGCATTCTAATGACCACTGATAGAAATAATAGTAAGAACCAGGTAACAATGACGGTGGCGGTTGGGCGCGCTTCATCCGGCTGATCGCACCAGCCGGCGCAGCCGGTGGTTGACCGCCGATTTGGACAGCGGCGGGTCTGTCCTCCTGCCCAGCTCCGTGATAGTCGCGGATGGATGTTTCAGGCGCAGCTCCGCTATTTCAACCAGGTTGGGCGTCAACCGGCCCCAGGCGGCGCTCCCTTTCAGCTCTTTGATCGCCCGGACCTGGCGGGCGGCGGCGGCGCTGACGCGAGCGGCGTTGGCCTGATCAAAATTCGCGCGGCGGTTGGCCTCTGCCCGGAACGAGGCCAAGACGGCCCGCTCCTCGAATTGAAGCGCGGACTGGTGCGCTCCGGTGATGACCAGCAGATCGCGGAGCGTCGACAGGTTCTTTGAGTAGACGGCCGGATGACGCTCTCTGTGCCATAAACTCAGCTCGACGCCAAGACCGGCGGCGGCCTGGCGGACTGCGTCCAGGAACGGGCCGCTGTCAGAGTAAATCTCGATATGCGCCGGACTTCCCGGCTCGCTGACAGATCCCGATGCGAGCAGCGCGCCCCTTAAGAATGCGCCCCGGCAGCAGTTTCGCTTGATGATCCGCTGCGGGATGCTCCCGGCCGGGTGCATCCGGTCGGAAAGGACGCCGATCTCGTTGAGAAACTGAACCAGGTGGCCGCCGCCTTCCAGATAAATCTCATAACGCTTTCCCTGGCGCAGGCGCCTCTCTTCCCTCACCCTGATCTCAACCGGCAGTTGAAAAGATTTCACCAGCGCCACGGCGGAGCGGGCGGTCGCTGAAAGGCTGAAGGCAGCCTCGAGGCCGAAAACATCGCCGCCATGAATGTGAAAGCCGCCGGCGGAGTGAAAAAGAGCCGCCAGCTCGGCCGTGCGGCAGCAGGCCCGGTCGCGGGAAACCCGGTTTAGCTCCTGCTTGACTGTGGTTGAGAAAGACATCCTTGTTTAGTGTGCTTAAGGACTCGAAAAGCGTCGCTGGATTTTCGGCCGCGGTCAGGCTTCCGGCAGCTTCGCTTCGGACAGCATCGCCATAATCGCGCCGGCCAGCTTGCGGCTTTCGTGTCGAAAATAATCCCCCGCGGAGCCAATGTCCGCCCCGGCAACAAGGACGCCCATCTTCCGGAGGCGGCTTTCATCCACCAGAACCGGACCGGCACCGGTCGCCAGGTACATATCGACCACATCGGGCGGGGGCGGGACGCTGTTCACCAAGATGATGTCGACAATATGGTCGCGGGAATGGCCTGTCAGAGCCGCCAGATGATCGGCGGCGGTGAATTCCAGCGTCTCTCCCGGCTGGGTCATCACGTTGCAGACAAAAATTTTCGGGCAGCCGGCTCTCTCGACGGCGGTGGTGATCTCCTTGACCAGCAAATTGGGAATGATGCTCGTAAACAGGCTGCCGGGCCCAAGGATGATGGCGTTGGCCGCCGCAATTGCTTCCAGGGCGGATCTGGTGGCCCGGGCTTCCTTCGGCTCGAGCCAGATACGGCGGCAGGCCTGCTGGGAATTGGCGATCGCCGACTGGCCGTCGACGCGGCGTCCGTCGGCAAGCTCCGCGTGGAGGATGACGTCTTCCGGAGTCGCCGGCAAGACCCTTCCCCGGGTCGCCAGGATGCTGCTGGAGAGCCGCACCGCTTCCTCGAAATCCCCGGTAACCTTCGCCAGAGCCGCCAGGAACAGATTGCCGAAACTATGTCCGGAGAGATCGCCGCCGGCAAACCGATATTGAAACAGCCGGCCCAGCAGCGATTCATCTTCCGCAAGGGCCACCAGGCAGTTTCTAATATCACCGGGAGGGAGAATGTCAAGCTCGCGGCGGAGCCTGCCGGAGCTGCCACCGTCGTCGGCCACGGTCACGATCGCGGTTATCCTGCCTGTGTGATATTTGAGTCCTCGAAGCAGGGTGGGCAAGCCGGTGCCGCCGCCGATGACAACGATGGCGGGATCATCACCTTTGATTTGTCGGTTGATTTCGGGATTCAATTTACAAACAAGATATTGGATGCTGGATTTTCGACGTTGGATCTTTGATCCGGACTTCTTTTTTTAACCCAGGGTCCAATGTCCAGAATCCAGCATCCGCTTCATTCTTTCTCAATGTCGCGGTGCCGCAGAAGCACATTAAAATTCTGCTTCCGGTAACGAGCCGCCAGTCTTTCCGCGATGGCTACGGAGCGGTGATGGCCGCCGGTGCAGCCGATCCCGATCGTCAGGTTCGACTTTCCTTCTGCCTGATACTTGGGCAGCAGATAATCATAAAGCGGCATCAGACGGTCAAGAAATTCCTGCGTTGCCATGGTATTCATGACATAATCCCGCACCGCCGGATTGATGCCGGTAAGTCCCTTGAGGCTTGGCTCGTAGTTGGGATTGGGCAGGAACCGCACATCCAGGATCAGGTCGGCGTCCAGCGGCGTGCCGTACTTGAAGCCAAAAGAAACCAGCGACACAACCATGTTCATGCTCCCGGTGGGAACTACGCTCTCGACGACGCTGGCCCGCAGCTCGTGCACATTCATCTCGGTTGTGTCGATGACCCAGTCAGCCCGCAGTTTGAGGCCAGCCAGCATCTGCCGCTCCCGTTTGATCCCTTCGAAGATATCACCGTGCACTGACAACGGATGCGGCCGGCGCGTTTCCTTGAACCGGCGCAGCAGCACCTCATCCGCGGCCTCCAGAAACAGCAGCCGGTATTTGATTCCCTTTGAGTCCAGATCTTTCAGGCAGCGCTCGATCTCCTCGAAATACTGGCCGCCGCGAACATCGCTGACAACCGCCACTTTTTCCACTTTGCTGCCTTCGTGTGAAAACAGCTCCGCTGCCGGCAGAATCATTTGCGGCGGCAGGTTGTCAATACAGAAAAAACCGGCATCCTCAAAGGCGGCCAGCGCGTGCGACTTGCCGGCGCCCGAAAGGCCGGTTATCAAGGTGAGCTCAATGTGGTGGTGCGTTTCCCCGGCCGGCCGGCCCGCCGGCCTGGCCGTCTTCTTTAATGCTCTGCCTGCCATATTTCCTCCTCTGCCCGGCCCGGCCGGGAAGCTTCCAATCCTTTTTCGGCAGCGGAAGCGGGCATTAATAATCCCATAAATAGTTTATATAGTTTATTTGTAACATCATCCAGTTTCCAGGCGGGCGAGGTGAACTCCTTCCAGATCAAGCAGCCTTTGTTTCCATTCAGTGCCCGATGAAAAGTTCCCCAACTTGCCGCTGCTTCTAACGACGCGGTGACAGGGGAGGATAAGCGGATAGCGGTTGCGCGCCATCACGCTCCCGACCGCCCGCCAGGCCCGCGGATGACCGGAACGGCGCGCCAGCTCGCCGTAGCTCAGGACGTTTCCGTAACCGACGCCGGCAAGAGCCTGGATGACGTCAAGTTCAAAATCGGTGAGTGAATCAAAATCAAGTGACAGGCTCAAAGCTTCAAAATCCGTCCGCACGCCGGCAAAATACGACTCGAGGCTGGCCACTACCGGCGCCGCCAGGCGCCGCTGCCAGGGTTTGCTGCTTGCAAGCGCCTTGCCGAACGATTCTTCCCGGCCGCCGCTCCGGGCGGTTGCGGACTTCTTGCTTGCCGGCGCCGGCAGCTCGTGCCCCATCAGGATGCCGCCGCGCCAGGCGAGAATTCCCCGTCCGAACCGCGTGTCATAAAAGACGCGCCAGGCAGTCTCTCCGGGGGGCTCGCCGGCAGCCCCCCGATCGAGGCTCCGCCCGGGTTGAGCCGGGGAGGCCGGTAGGCTTTTATCCAAGTTTGTGCACAAGCGAGTAAACCTCTCTGGCCGTCTTGGCCGGCAGGCCTGGCACCGCTTCCAGCTCATCGCGGGTGGCATCCATAAACCGCTCCGGAGAACCGAAGTGCGCCAGGATCGCCCGCTTGCGGGCAGGGCCGATTCCCGGCAGCTCGTCCAGAATCGAGCTGGTCAGCTCCCGGCCGCGGCGCGCGCGGTGAAATGTCACCGCGAACCGATGCGCTTCATCGCGAGCCCTGATGAGCAGGTTCAGCCCCGGTGAATCAAGCGCCAATACGAGAGGCCCGCGCCGGTCCTGGAGATAAACTTCTTCTTCCTTTTTTGCCAAACCGGCCACCGGGATCCGCTCCAGCCCCAGTACTTTCAGCGCCTCCACAGCGGCGGACACCTGGCCGGCGCCTCCGTCGACCAGGACGAGGTCAGGAAGGGAGACAAAACTTTCATCGGCTTCACCGGCGCCGGCGCCGCTGAGGCGCCGCATAAACCGCCGGGTAACAACCTCCGACATCATGGCAAAGTCATCCGGTCCTGCCGTGCGGACGGCAAATTTCCGGTAATGATCACGGCGCGGCAGGCCGCCTTCAAAAACAACCATGGCGCCAACCGGGTGCTCGCCCCCGGTATTGGAAATATCAAAGCACTCAATGCGCATCGGCCGGCGGGGCAGGCCGAGCACGTCCTTTAGCTCTGCCAGCGCCCGGGCCGGCCGGGCGCGTTTCTCCTCTTCCTTGAGGATGTCGTGCCTGAGCGCCAGCTCGGCATTCGTGGCCGCCATCAAGCCGAGTTTGCGGCGCTTGTCCCGCACCGGACGCCGCACTTCCACTTTGGAACCCTTTAGTTTTGTCAGAAATTCCTGCAGGGTTCCCGTGCCTTGAAAGCCTTTCGGAACAACAACTTCCCGGGGCAGGCCAACCGGCGTGGAGTAGTACTGGATCAGGAACTGTTCCAGGATCTCTTCCTTATCTTCTCCGGAAACGTTGCCTAAAAAGAAGCTGCGCCTGTCGCTCAGGAGGCCGTCTCGGATCTGCAGGACCTGAACATTGGCGGCGTTGTCCGCTACAAACAGCCCGAACACGTCAAGGCTTTCGAGGCCGGCGGCTCCGGCCTGCTGGCTATCCAACAGATGATTTAACGCCTGCAACCGGTTGCGCAGAACCGCCGCCTCCTCGTAACGCCTGGCGGCGGCGGCTTTTTCCATGGCGGCGCCGATCTCATCCGCCAGGCTGCCGGGCTTGCCGGAGAGAAGCTGCTTAACATCGCCGATCAACTGGCGGTAGGCTGCGCTGTCCACTTTGCCGGCGCAGGGCGCCAGACAGAGTCCGATGTGATAGTTCAGGCAGGGAACGCCGGACCGCCGCCCCGGCTCGCGGCCGTGGCACTTGCGGAAAGGAAAGATCTTGCCCAGGAGCTCCAGAGTCTCGCGGACACTGCGGGCGCTGGTGAATGGACCAAAGTAAGTGACGCCGGAGCGGTGCGGCTTCCGGGTAAAAATCACCCGGGGAAATTCTTCATTCGCGGTGATGGCGACAAATGGGTAGGACTTGTCATCCCGCAGCATTATATTGTACGGCGGATGATGGTGCTTGATAAAATTTGACTCCACCAGCAGCGCCTCTGTCTCACTGCCCGTGACTACGAAATCAAAGTCGCGCACGCGTCTGACCATACGGCGGATGCGCTCGTCGGGAGGACCACCTTCCCGGAAGTAGGACCTGACCCGCTTGCGGAGCGACTTGGCTTTGCCAACATAAAGCGGCCGGCCTGTGCCGTCCCGGAACACGTAAATGCCGGGTCTGTCAGGGAGCGAGCCGAGCAGACGCCGGACTCCGTTTTGTTTATCTTTTGCGGCGACGGAGGGCATTAGCGATTGAATTTACTTATCTGGCAGCAGGCTATCAACGCCAAAGCTCCATGATTTGCAGGGGGTTTTTCTACTGAACATAGCACGGCGAATAACCCGGGATAAAAAATTCTTCCCCATTCCTGTTGGAGCTTATCCCGGCAAAAGCCATTTACTGGACAAGCTTTTGCGGTACCGGATGCGATCGCAGCCGGTAAGCCTCAATCGGTTTTTTTCGTCTGGCAGATACTCCCCGTCAGACTGGCAGCTTGCGAATCATCTTTTCCATCAACCGGCTGCGCTTATCATTCAAACTGCTCAATGACTCGGTTCCGGGCTTGGGTGCCAGCAGGAGTCCAATCGCCAGCCCCAGCAGCATCCCGAACAGCAGCGTCCGGAAAACTCCCCCGTGACCATGCCCGCGCGTGTGCCCGTGATTGTGCCCAAGTCCCAGACCCAGGCCGTCCCCAGGAGATCCGCTGGTCCCTTTTCTTTCATGCATTTGAAACATTATTACTCCTTGAAACAGTCTTGCGTGTCCAACCCGTACCGGGAAGTGCTCTTAATTTAAATTAGCAAACCGGGGCCGGGCGTCGCAAGCACAAGCACAAGAAAGCGGAGGCACCGGCCTCCGCTTTCATCATCACGCATTTGACTTGAAGTTTATCTCCGCTTTGCAGACCCGGCCCTGGCTTTCGCTTTGGCCTTTGCCTTCGGCTTGGCTTTCGCTTTGGCCTTGGGCTTTGCTTTTGCTTTAGCTTTTGCTTTAGCTTTAGCTTTTGCCTTTGGCTTTGCTTTGGCTTTTGGCTTTGCTTTGGCTTTGGCCTTCGCCTTCGCCTTTGCCTTCGGTTTGGCTTTAGCTTTAGCCTTAGCCTTTGCCTTGGCTTTGGCCTTGGGCTTTGCCTTGGCTTTGGCCTTGGCTTTGGCCTTCGGCTTCGCCTTGGCCGCGGCCGCCGATGGTTTCAACCCCAGCGCTTTCTCAATGTCTCGCTTAAAAGCTTTCCAGTCACGGCCATAAAGGCGGTAAGGGTTCCAGGCTGTAACCGTCTTGGTGTAACGGTTGAACTCGTGGAAGTTGGGAGCCCGGCCCAGCTTCTTGGCGATGCGGACGCCCTCGTCAATGTAGCGTTCTTTCGTTGGTTTGCGGGGCTTTTCCAGTCCGACGGTCACCTTGAGCTCGCGCACGCTCATACCCATTCTCAAAGCCGGATATTTGGCGTCCACCTTGCCAAGCTTCACCAGCTTTTTCATCTCGTCTTTCGTCCGGCGGGCGGCGGGGATCATACCAGCCTTGCGGACGGCATTGGTCCAGCCGCCAAACCTGGCCCTGATCGCCTCCGCGCTGGGACGATTCGGCCCTTCGAGGTAGCCGTGATAAGTCGGCCCCATGAGGCCGTCCTTACTGGCTTTCTTAAGAGCGTTCAGCAGATCCTGATCCGAATAAATTTTGTCCATATTCCTACCTCTCTTAAATGGCCCCGCGACAATGCTGGACCGGATTGAAGCCGCTCGAAACGGCCTCCTGACGATTACCGGCTTTAATGCCGGCCGACCAACAATCCCTCGAGACTGTATTGCTTCGCGTTGGCCTCCGGGTTAGAACCTACCTTATTGCCTCCGCAACCAGATCCAGAATCCGGTTGGCGCATTCCTCCTTGCTTCTCTTGCTGATAAAAACGTCCCGTTCGCCGGTAATAACGGTGACCTCGTTCTCATCAGCCTCGAAACCGATATCATGCCTGGAAATATCATTAAAGATGATCATGTCCAGTTTTTTCTGATTCAGCTTCCGGCGGGCCCGTTCAATTTCCTCTTCTCCGTATTCTGCCGCGAAGCCAACCTTTAGACCAATAGTATTATCAGTTCCTAAGCCAGAGACGATATCACTTGTTGGAATCAACTGCAAGTCAATTTTGTCCTCGCGTTGAAGTTTTCCCTTTGTTTCTGTGCCCGAAACCTTATAATCCGAAACCGCCGCCGCCATCAACAAAATATCAATGCGATCAATCTGCCGGTTGAGGACATCGCGCATCTCTGCGGCAGTGGTAACATCGATGTAATTGATGTCCGGCTGCCGCGAAAGCCCAACGTTTGCCGCCACTACTGTAACCTCTGCTCCCCGCCGGCATGCCGCCGCGGCAATGGCAAATCCCATCTTGCCGCTGGAGCGGTTTGAGATGAATCTGACCGCGTCAATCGGCTCCCGCGTTCCGCCGGCGGTGACAAGCACTCGCAGGCCCTCCAGATCACCCGGAACTTTTTCCCCGAGAAGCGCCTGTATCCTGCAAAAAATTTCCTGTGGCGACGCCAGGCGGCCGTCGCCGGTTTCGCCGCAGGCGAGCACTCCGGGCTCCGGAGGTACTACGATAATTCCGCGCCGGTCAAGCAGCCGGATGTTGTGTTGCACAGCCGGATGATGCCACATATAGTGGTTCATCGCCGGGCAGATCATTACCGGGCAGCTGGCGGCGAGATACGTTGTTAGCAAAAGATTATCGGCGATGCCGGCGGCCATCTTGCCAATAGTGTTGGCGGTTGCGGGGGCTATTACGAGGAGATCGGCCCGGGCCAGCTCGATATGCGCAAAGGAGTCCGCCGCCGGCCCGTCACCGAAGAGGAGGCTCATCACCGGATGACCGCTGGCAGCCGCCAGCGACGATTCGCCGACAAAGCGGCTGCCGGCCCCGGTGAGGATGACGCGCAGATTATGGCCGGCGCCCGCAAGCAGCCGCGCCAGCTCCACCGCCTTCACAGCAGCGATGCTGCCGGTTACCCCCAGCACAATCTGACAGCGGGTATTTTTCATAAACTGGATCTGGTTAACATGCGTGGCCCCGCGAAGTCAGCCGGACAGCAACCAGGCATAACTCCACGAAATCCGGCAGCTGCTTGCAAAGCGACATCTTCTTTGGATCAAACGCTGGCCGGAGCTGGGGACGCCGGCAGCCAACCTGCCGGTTCAAATATATTTCAGCACCACCCGCAGGGGGCAGGCTCCGAAAAGATTTAGCGGTAACGGTAAGAAATCTTGCCGGCCGCTATCTCCTCCAGAGCAATCGTGAGGATATTTTTACTCCGCGTGTCGACCAGCGGGGGCGGGATATCGTCTATGCTGCCTTCCTCGCGGCTGCGGTAATAATTGGTGATCTGACGGGCGCGTTTCGCAGCCAGCGCCACCAGAGCATATTTGGAATCAACCTTTTCCAGTAGAGTGTCAATTCGGGGATTGTTCAATTCTTACCTCCGCTCAAAGCCCTCCCGATGGCCTCTTGCAGCTCATCGGCGGCTTTATCAACATCATCATTGACTATAATGTAATCAAATTCTTTCTGCGCCGCAAGTTCGCCGCGGGCGCGCTGGAGGCGGGCGGCAATTTCCGCGGGAGTTTCAGTCTGCCTCGCCGTCAGCCTCCGGCCCAGCTCCGCAAAATCAGGGGGAGCGATAAATATCAAAACGGCCCCCGGAATCAGCCGCCGCACCTTGCGGGCGCCTTCCAGCTCAATCTCCAGGATGATGTTTCTGCCGCTCTGGAGGTTTTTCTCGACTTCGCTTCTGAGCGTGCCGTAATAGCTGGAGCCATACTTGACAAATTCAATGAAGTCTCCCGCTTCCATCCGTTTTTCAAACTCATTTTGGGAAAGAAAAAAATATTCCCGGCCCTGCTTTTCATCCTGGCGGCGAGGTCTGGTGGTTGCTGATCTGGCAAGGAAAGTGTTATCGAGACGAGGCAGTACTTTGCCAATCAAAGTGCCTTTGCCGGCCCCGGAAGGACCTGAGACGACCAGCAGCCGGCCCGGTTTCGCCGGGCCTGGGGGCTTATCGGCGAAAAAAGGCAACCAGCTCCCGCCGCTGCCGCTCCGACAGCCCGCCAACCGTTTTATTGGAACTGATGCGGCAGTGATTTAGCACCTTGGCCGACTTTACTTTGCCACAATTAGGGACCGACAACAAAACATCGACCACCTTTGCCGTCCTGATGAACTCAGGCGGGTCGGCAAGAATCTGATCGATTTGCGTAATGCCTTTTTTGAGGTCTTTTTTGAGCTGCGCCCTTTTTGAGCGTATCGCATTGGCGCGGCCGAGGGCGTCCAGCCGCTGTTCCAGGGTCCTTATCGGAGTAGCCGATGCTTGTTCGGAAGGAGATGACATCGACGGTATTATATGAGCAAAAAGTGGGTCTTTGCAAGGATTATTTTATAGTTAAATTCAATAAGTTAATCGGATAGCAAGGTCCCGTTTCCTGTGATATATTCAATTAGCTCAGGGGGAGGCTGTATTAATTTTCAAAAGAAAGGGTCAACATGCGGAAAAAAATGTTGATGGCGGGAGCAGTGATTCTCATGGGTATGGCGCTGGTCGCGGCGGCAGGCTGCGGCAGCAGCACTCCCCAGGCACAAAACCCGCCGAAGATGCCAGCCTCCTCTCCCGGGAGCGGAGGCAGTAACACCTTTAGCCAGCAGATAGACGCCCTCAAGAAGACGGCAATGACCGTGACAGAGACCCAAAACGGCAAGATCACTGGCAAGTGGACGCAAGGGAGCGATGGCAGCTGGCGATGGGATGCAGAGGACGGCAGCAATAATTCCGTTATTATCTACAACGCCTCCCAGAACAAAACGTGGACGATCGACGGCAATACCGCCACCGAGTCCACACTCCCGGCAACCGCTTATGAGGGGTTTAACCCCGCCATGATGCTGGCGGTTTTTGCCTACGTGCCCGGGACGGGCAGCGGCGATACGCGCGAGTATAGTGCGAACGGGTCAAAACTGACAGTTGAGCTCAAGGGACCCAACGGCCTTCCCAGCAAAGCCACGTCTGTGGATGCGAGCAATACAACCGTATGGGCTTTCGATTACGCCAGCGTCCCCAGTAGCACCTTCGATCTGCCCAGCGGCATAACCGTGCAGACGGTTCCCGGCGTAGGCGGCGGCGCCGGCGGCACAGACACGATTCCGGGCGGCGGCAGCGCGCCGCAGATTCCCGGCCAGTAACATACTGGCTACAATACTTGAGTGAGTGAAGACAGGGCCGCCCTCCGGGCGGCCCTGAAACAGATCGCTCGGCTTCGCCCCTGGATAGACACATTTAACCTGCCCTTTGGCGTTCGCCTTGCTTTTTATCCACCACCCACCACTACCGACGATCACTTAATGCGCAACGCCGATCAGCTCGCCGGCTGAGCCGATGCCGTGCTCTTTGATCAGCCGCCCGAGTTCGGAAGCCATGGCCGCCGCCACCAGCGGATCACGGAAACTTGCCGTCCCCACCGCTACCGCCGTGGCGCCGGCCGCCATGAATTCCAGCGCATCCTGAGCCGTAGTGACACCGCCCATACCGATGACGGGCACATCCAGCTCGCGGCTAACCAGAAAAACAGCCCTCAGCGCCACCGGCTTGATCGCCGGCCCGGAAAGACCGCCGGTGACATGGCCCAGCACCGGTTTGAGGCTGAAGCGATCCAGCGCCATGCCGTGCACCGTGTTGATGAGCGAGACGCAGTCGGCGCCGCCGTCGACCGCCGCGGCGGCAATCTCAACAATGTCGGTGACATTGGGCGTCAGTTTGACGATAAGAAACTTTGAAGTGGCCTGGCGCGCCAGCACCGTGGCCTGGCGCGTCTTTTCCGGATCCAGTCCCAGCGCCCGGCCGTCAAGTTCAACGTTGGGGCAGGAGACGTTAAGCTCAAGGGCGGCAACCTCCGCGCGGCTGTCGAGCATCGCGGCGCAGCGGCCATAGTCTTCTGTCCGCTCGCCGGCGATGCTGGCAATAACCGGGACCGGCATCGGCTCAAGCCGGGGCAGATCATCCCTGATGAACGCCTCGATGCCGTGGTTGGCAAGTCCGATGGAATTCAGCAGTCCGGCCGCTGTCTCCTGGAGACGGGGCGGCGGGTTGCCCGCGCGCGGCTTCAGTGTCACGGTCTTGGGGATGTATGCGGCAAAGGGAAAGGAGACGAACAGATCTTCCTCGAGCGCCTTGTCCGCCGCCAGCACGTCAAACGTGCCTGAGGCGTTGATTATGGGATGGGCCAGCTCGAAGCGGCGGTCCCAGTCTGATCTCGAGGTCTACTGCCATGAAATGTCTTCCACATCAAAAACGGGACCGTCGCTGCAAACCCTGAGGTAACCGCCGGCTCCCCGGATTACGCAGCCCTGGCAAGAACCGATGCCGCAGGCCATATGCGACTCCACCGAGACCTGGGCCAGGTTGCCGCACTCGCGGGCGATCCGGGCAATCGCCGCCAGCATGGGGCTGGGACCGCAGGCAAATATCTCCGGTGCTGGCTTGCCGGGCTCGCGCGCCAGGCACCCCGGCAATGGATCCGAAACCAGTCCCAGCCGGCCAATCGAGCCGTCTTCGGTAATCACGTCAATCCTGACGCCGCTAAAAAGTTCCGTGGCAACCGCCTCCTTCCGGGTGCGAAAGCCGAGCAGGCAGCGGACCTCGCGCCCCCCGGCGGCGAGCGCCCTGGCCAGCAGCTTCAGCGGTGAGATCCCGATGCCGCCGCCTACCAGAACGGCGGGGGCGTCGCCTTCGAGACGGAATCCCATCCCCAGCGGTCCGAGAACGCTAACGCGATCGCCGATCCCGGCCGCCGCCAGCCTCGCCGTGCCCTTGCCAACCGGATCAATCAGCATCGTCACCAGGTCCGATTCAACATTGTGTATCCCCATCGGCCGCGGCAGCAACGGATCAAGCTCGCTACCGGCCAGCCGGATCATCAGGAACTGCCCGGGGTGCGCCAGATTGGCGATCTGGGGGGCGACAAAAGAAATCAACCGGTAGGCGCCCACCTGCCGGCTCTCGACGACGGCGCACTGAAGCAGCTCAGCTGGAATGAGCCCGGCGTCCATGAAGATGCTGAAGGGTATGAAGCTGCATTCCCGGTTCCCGGCTGGCTTCGATGGCGGCGACGGCGGCTTCGGCTCCTGCCATCGTGGTAATGCACGGCGTCCCGGTGCGAAGCGTCGCGCGGCGGATCTCGTAACCGTCGGCGCGGGCGCCCCTGCCCCTGGGAGTGTTAAACACGGCGTCGATCTGGCCGGTGAGGATCAAGTCCACCACGTTGGGTTTGCCTTCAGAC
>JAMDDD010000011.1:0-12899 GCA_023489275.1 Actinomycetota bacterium | reverse complement strand
CCGGAAGGACCGGTTCATCCGCCTCGATGCCGGCCTCAGTCAGTGCCCCGGCCGTACCCTCGGTGGCCACCATCCGGAATCCGAGGACGCTCAGGCGCCGGGCCAGCTGCACCGCCTGCTCCTTGTCGGAGTCACAGATGCTCATGAAGATCGTTCCCTTTTTCGGCAGCGTCTGTCCGGCGGCCTCCTGCGCTTTGGCGAACGCGATCGGAAAACTGGTGGCCACACCCATCACTTCACCGGTGGATTTCATCTCGGGGCCCAGCGTGGTGTCGGCGCCGGGCAGCCGTGAAAACGGCAGCACCGCCTCCTTGACGGTAACGTGCGGATGAACCGGTCCTTCCGGAAGGTCCATATCCTTCAGCTTCTCGCCCAGGATGATCCGGGTGGCAACCTTGGCCAGTGGCACCCCGGTTGACTTGCTGACGAAAGGCACCGTGCGCGAGCCGCGCGGATTGGCCTCCAGGACATACACTTCACCGTCCTTGACAGCGTACTGGATGTTTATCAGTCCGATGACCCCCAGCTCCAGCGCCAGGCTGGCGGTGTGTTCCCTGACTTTGGCCATCAACTCATCCGGAAGCGAGAAAGCGGGGATGACGCAGGCGCTGTCGCCCGAATGCACTCCGGCTTCCTCCACGTGCTGCATGATGGCGCCGATGTAGATCTCGCCCCCGTCGCAGACGGCGTCGACATCGATCTCCATAGCGTCTTCAAGAAATTTGTCAAGCAGAATCGGATGCTTTGGCGAAGCCTGGACTGCCTGCTCGATGTACCGCTCCAGATCCTCCCGCGAATAGACGATCTCCATGGCGCGCCCGCCGAGGACATAGGAGGGCCGCACCAGCAGGGGATAGCCAATCCTGGCCGCTATCTCCAGGGCTTCTTCCAGGCTGCGGGCCGTCCCGTAAGGAGGATGGGCGATGCCAAGCCGGCGGAGGATGTCGCCGAAGCGGCTGCGGTCCTCGGCCAGGTCGATCGCCTCCTGGGGTGTCCCCAGAATCGTCACGCCGGCAGCGGCGAGGCCGGCGGCGATCTTGAGCGGCGTCTGGCCCCCAAACTGAACGATGACCCCTTTTGGCTGCTCGTTCGCAACCACTTCCAGCACGTCCTCGAGAGTGAGCGGCTCAAAGTAAAGGCGGTCGGAGATATTGTAGTCGGTACTGACCGTCTCCGGATTGCAGTTGACCATGATTGCTTCATATCCGCACCGGCGGGCGACCATGACGGCATGCACACAGCAGTAGTCAAACTCGATGCCCTGTCCGATCCGGTTGGGTCCGCTCCCCAGGATGATGACTTTCTCGCGCCCGGACGCAAGCGCCTCGTTCTCGTCGTCGTAACAGGAATAAAAATAAGGCGTCTCGGCATCGAACTCGGCAGCGCAGGTGTCTACCGCTTTGTAAACCGGTATAATTCCGGCTCCCCGCCGGGCAGACCTGACGTCGGCTTCGGCCGATCCGGTAAAAGCGGCGATCTGGGCATCGGAAAAACCGGTCTGTTTTGCCAGGCGCAGCTCTCCGGGAGCCAGGCTGCCCAGCTCGCGGTCCCGGAGGATGCCCTCCCTCCGGATGATTTCCTCGAATTCCCGGATAAACCAGGAGTTGATCTGCGTGGCCGCCTTGATATCCGCCGCCGGCGTTCCCCGCCGAAGCAGCTCCATGATCAGGTCGTACCGGTCGGCGCCCGGGGTGGCGATTGCCGCCAGCAGCTCCTCCGTGGCGGCGCCGGTCTTGATCTCCACGTCAAGCTCGCGGGAGCGCATCGATTTGAGGAACGCTTCCTTGAAGGTGCGGCCGATCGCCATGTTTTCGCCCACACTTTTCATGTGCGTGGTCAAAGTGGCATCGACCTGGGGGAATTTCTCAAACGCCCAGCGCGGCGTCTTCACGACCACGTAATCGATCGTTGGCTCGAAGCAGGCCGGCGTCTTTCGGGTGATATCGTTGGGGATCTCGTCCAGCGTGTAACCCACCGCCAGCCGGGCGGCGATCTTGGCGATGGGAAAGCCGGTCGCTTTGGACGCCAGCGCCGAGCTGCGCGATACGCGCGGATTCATCTCAATGACAACAATCTCCTCGGTGTCGGGGTTGACCGCAAACTGGATGTTCGAGCCGCCGGTCTCCACCCCGACCTCGCGGATGATCGCCAGCGACGCGTCGCGCAGCCGCTGGTATTGCGCGTCGGTCAGTGTCTGAGCCGGCGCCACCGTGACGCTGTCGCCGGTATGGATCCCCATCGGATCCACATTCTCGATCGAGCAGACGATGACGACGTTATCCGCCCGGTCGCGCATCACCTCAAGCTCAAACTCCTGCCAGCCCATCACCGACTCCTCCAGAAGCACCTGGCCGATGGGGCTGGCGCTGGTGCCGTGCTCGACGGCCCGGCAGAAGGAATCAATATCATGGGCGACGCCGCCGCCATGCCCTCCCAGGGTAAAGCTGGGCCGGACGATGACCGGCAGCGTCAGGTTGTTCAGCTTATCGCAGGCCTCCTTCACCGACCTAGCCAGATCGCTGCGCGGCACGCGCAGGCCGATCCGCTCCATGGCGCTGCGAAATTCTTCCCTCTCCTCGGCGCGGTTGATCGCCTTGGCGTCGGCGCCGATCAGCTCGACGCCATGCGTGTCCAGCACCCCGGCCCGATGCAGGTCCATCGCCAGATTCAGCGCCGTCTGCCCACCCAGCGTCGGCAGCAGCGCGTCCGGCCGCTCCTGTTCAATGATGGCGGTCAGCGTGGGAACGTCCAGCGGCTCGATGTAGGTGCGGGTGGCGAAATCCGGATCGGTCATGATCGTCGCCGGATTGGAATTTACCAGGATCACCTCATACCCTTCTTCCATCAGCACCTGGCAGGCCTGGGTGCCGGAGTAGTCGAACTCGCAGGCCTGGCCGATCACGATCGGCCCGGAGCCGATCAGCAGGATCTTGTTGATGTCGTCGCGGCGTGGCATAAGCGCTCTGGTCAGGCGGGGGCTCCCGCCCCTATCAAGCGGACGAACTGGGCAAACAGGTAACGCGAGTCGTGCGGTCCCGGGCTGGCTTCAGGATGGTACTGCACCGAGAACGCCGGCACGTCCAGGCAGCGAATGCCCTCGACGGTGCCGTCATAAAGATTGAGATGGCTGACAAGAGCGCTGCCCGCTCCAGTCTTCAGAAGCATCTCTTCCCGGGCCGGCGCCTCAAAAAAAGTGCCGCTGCCGCTGCCATGCTCGAGACGGCCGCGGGCGGCCGCCGGCAGCCTGACAGCAAAGCCGTGGTTTTGCGAGGTGATCTCCACCCGGCCGGTATCAAGATTCTTGACCGGATGGTTGGCGCCCCGGTGGCCAAACTTGAGTTTGTATGTTTCCAGGCCCAGCGCCAGGCTGAGGATCTGGTGGCCGAGACAGATGCCAAATATGGGCACTTTGCCAAGTAGTCCGCGCACGGTCTCAATCGCGTAGCCGAGCGCCGCCGGATCTCCCGGCCCGTTGGAGAGAAAGACTCCTTGCGGGTTCAGCGCCAGGATCTCTGCGGCGGCGGCGCCCGCCGGCACCACGGTGACATCGCAGCCCGCCGCCCCCAGCCGCTTGATAATAGAGCGTTTAATGCCATAGTCAACCGCCACCACTTTACATCCGGCGTTGAGGAATTCCAGATCGTAACGCGAACCGCATGTCACGGCGCCGGCCAGATCAAGCCCGGATATGGACGGGGTTTCCCGGAGGCGGCGGGCGATCTCATCCTCCGCAAAATCGCCCCAGTAGACGCAGGCTCTCATGGCGCCCCGGCTGCGGATGCGGCGGGTGAGGGCGCGGGTGTCAACCCCGCTCACCGCCGTGACCCCCTGCTCCCACAGCCACTGGGCAAATCCCTTTTCGGCAGCCGAATTACCGTCGAAGTTATGGCCCTCGCGGACTATAACGGCACGCGAGTGCACCTGGTCCGATTCGCTCGCGGTGTCACTGATGCCGTAATTGCCGATCAAGGGATAGGTAAAAACGACCATCTGGCCGTGATAGGAGGGATCGGTGAGCACCTCCTGATAACCGGTCATGGCAGTGTTGAAAACGATCTCGCCGCAGACGGCTCCCGGAGCGCCGAAACCATGGCCCCGGTAGACCATCCCGTCTTCCAGGACGACCACGGCCGGCATGTTATTTACTGGTTTGTCTGGCAAAAACAAACTCCTGTTAAAAAGGTTCCAGTTTATCGTTTCTAGATACTTGTTACCGGTCGCGCAGATCTTAACCAGAAACCAGCAACCAGCAACTAGGAACTTTCCTTGTGCGCTACCCGGCCGCCGGCCACTGTCAGCATAATCCGCCCCTTGACCCGGCGGCCGCCAAATGCGGTGTTGCGGGACTTGCTCCGGAAGCTCCCGGGGATAATAGCAAATTCTTCTTTCACATCAACAAGGCAGAGGTTCGCCTCCCCGCCGGCCGCGATCGCCGGCGCCGGCAGGCCGAAAGCCTCCGCCGGCCTGGTAGACATTGCCAGGACGAGCGCCTCCAGCGACACTTTGCCGGTTAAAACCAGCCCGGTATAAAGAACGGGAAAAGCCGTCTCCAGGCCGATAACGCCAAACGGCGCCTCCTCAAACGGCGTTTCCTTTTCCTGCGCCGCGTGCGGCGCGTGATCGGTGGCGATGCAATCGATAGCTCCAGACGCCAGCGCCGTCACCAGCGCCTCCCGGTCCCGGGCAGCCCGGAGCGGCGGGTTCATCTTGAAGTTTGCGTCGAGACTGGCGGCGTCTTCCTCATCGAGCAGCAGATGATGAGGCGTTGCCTCGCAGGTAACCCGCGTCCCGGCGGCCCTAGCCGCCTCGATCAGCTCCAGCGAGCGGCCGCAGCTGACGTGGGCGATGTGGACCCGGCCCTCTTCGTAAGCAGCCACCTCCAGGTCGCGGGCGACGGCGCCTGTTTCCGCCGCGGCCGGCATGCCTGCCAGGCCCAGGCGGGCCGAGACCTCACCTTCGTTCATCACGCCCGGACTGGCCAGGCTTCTGTCTTCACAGTGCAGGCTGAGCGGCAGCCCCACCAGCTTTGCCGACCGGAAAGCGCTGCTAAGCAACCCGGCGCTGGCGACGGGGCGCCCGTCGTCCGAAAAAGCAATGGCGCCGGCTTCGGCCAGGTCCCACATGTCGCTTAAGTGGACTCCCTCCTGACCGCGGCTGATGGCGCCCAGAAAAGCGACGCTCACGGCTGCCGAGGCCTCCGCCAGCTCCAACATTGACGAAAGAACAGCCGCATTATCAACCACGGGCTCCGTGTTCGGCATGGCGCAGATGCCAACATATCCCCCGGCGGCGGCGGCCGCCGTGCCGCTGGCGATGTCCTCCTCATCCTCACGCCCGGGAGTGCGCAGGTGCGTGTGCAAGTCAACAAACCCGGGCAGCAGCAGCCGGCCGGCTGCCTCAATCACCCTGTCGCCGGACGGGTCTTCGCTGCCCGCCGGAGCCACGGAAGCAATCCGGCCTCTGTCGATGGCGACGTCCCTGGGTGCGTCAAGACCCCGGGCCGGGTCAAAGACGCGCGCGCCCCGGATGAGCATAGTTGCTTTTGTTCCCTTTTTTGCTATGGTAAAATTCATTTCTTTCGCATTATTGGCCGCATCCCGGCACAAAAAAATTTGACATCAAACCCTGGTAGTTAAACGTGGACCGCTCGTTTCCTTCGCCACGGCGGCGCTGTCGATGATGATGCGGTAGAGGACCGCCATCCTTACCGCCAGCCCCGCCTCCACCTGCTGCAAGATAAGGTTCTCACTGGAATCCGCCAGCTCGTTCTCGATCTCAACGCCGCGGTTGACCGGGCCGGGATGCAGCACCCGCTGGCCTTCGCGCAGGTGCCGGCGCCCAACACAGAAGTGTGAGATGTATTCACGCAGCGATGGCACGAAATTGGCGCCCTCGTGCCGCTCTTTCTGCATCCGCAGGAGGTAGACCACCTCCACGTTTGCCAGCTCGTCCAGGCTGTGAAAGATCGCCGCTCCCAGCGCCTCGGCCCTCCGGGGCAGCAGACCCGGCGGCGCTACCAGCGCCACCTGCATCCCCATTTTCTGAAAGCCGGCAATATTAGAGCGCGCCACCCGGCTATGAAGGATGTCGCCCACGATAGCCACTCTCAAGCCCCGCAAATCCCCGTAAGCCTGTTTCAGGGAAAAGACATCCAGCAGGCACTGGGTGGGATGCTCTCCCATGCCGTCGCCCGCGTTGATGACGTGGGCGGCGGTATGCGCGGCCATAAAGGCCGGGGCGCCGACGTGCGGATGCCGGGCGACAATAATGTCCGGACGGTATGCGTTCAGCGTCAGGACGGTGTCCTTCAGCGATTCCCCCTTGCCGGCGGAGCTGGAATCTGCCTTGACGTTGATCACATCCGCCGAGAGGCGCTTGCCGGCCAGCTCGAACGATGTTGACGTGCGCGTACTTTTCTCATAGAAGAGATCGATGATAGTGCGGCCCCGGAGCGTCGGCACCTTTTTAATGTCCCGCTGGGACAGCTCCAGAAAGTCTTTCTCGGCCGTGGCCAACAGCGAATCGAAATCGGCCCGGGAAAGATCGTTGATCGATAGCAGATGCCTGTTCATCACTCCACCGCCTCCAGCACGATCTCATCCTCGCCGTCAACTTCAGACAGCCGCACGTTAATGCGCTCCTCCTGGGACGTCGGCAGATTCTTGCCAACATAATCCGGCCGGATTGGTAGTTCGCGGTGGCCCCGGTCTACCAGGACGGCCAGCTGGATCCGCGCCGGCCGGCCGTAATCGAACAGAGCATCGATGGCGGCGCGAATCGTGCGCCCGGTAAAAAGTACGTCGTCGACGAGCACGATCGTCTTGCCGTCGATGCCAAAGGGCAGGTGTGTGCCGCGCAACTCCGGATGCGGCAGCTTGGGCCGGATTGTCAGGCTGCCCCTGGCGGCGACATCGTCGCGGTAAAGAGAGATATCAAGCTCGCCGACGGGGATATCCCGGCCGGTGAATTCTTCCATCAGACCGGCCAGACGCCGGGCCAGGTGGGCGCCGCGGGTATAAATGCCCACAACGGCCAGCTGGCTGATGTCCTGATCCCTTTCCAGGATCTCATGGGCGATGCGGACGATAGTCCGTCCCAGCTGGTCGGCGGGCACTACTGTCTTTACAGAAACGCCGCTCACACGCGGGTCCGGATGGACACGCGCCGGCGGCTTGAGAAAAATATTCCTGCAATCAGGCTCATTTTTACTCCCTTGTCAGCCTCACTGGGCGTGATTAAAGGGTAAACATCTTTCGCTTGTCAGTTTATCGGAACCAGATGGCGAGAGTCAAATAGGGATCTGCAAGGGGGAGGTACAGGCGCCGGGGGGATCAGCGACTCCCAGTTGCCGCCGTACCTGTTCTGCTCTTTCAGCCGCCCGCCTACGCAGACTTCGGAGTGCACCGGCTGATCATTTGGATCGATATCGTCCGGTCCCCGGATCAAATGGCGCCAAGAATTCAAAAAGCGTATATTATGCTGAGAATCCTGTTGGCTAAGAACGGCAGCTGGCCGGTGACTCCTCAGTTTCGCTTCGAACTGACAATTACCTGAAACTTAACTTGATGGACGAAAAGAAACAGAACCCCGGGCCATCGCTCGCGGCGCGGATAGCGATCATAGCCGGGGTCATCGTGATTTTCATTGTGGCCGGCGCCCTGGTGCTGCTTGAGCGGTCGGCCGGCGGCGACCGGCCGGCGCCGCAGGTGACGGTGACGCAGGCGCGCTAGATCAATTTACATTCATCTCTTAGAATGCTGCCGGCGAGGCTGTCTGAGCCTTCACAACCTCCCGGCGACGATCTCGTCCACGACCTCCGGATCCGCCAGCGTTGAGGTGTCTCCCAGATCACGGGTCTCTCCCGCCGCTACCTTCCGAAGGATGCGGCGCATGATCTTGCCGCTCCGTGTTTTAGGCAGCCCGTGGACAAACTGGATCTTTTCCGGCCGGGCAATCGGTCCGATCTGGTCGCTGACCTCGGCCGCCAGCACCCGCCGCATGTCGTCGCCGCCGTCGTATCCCTGTTTCAGCACCACGTAAGCATAGATGCTGCTGCCCTTGACCTCGTGCGGGTAGCCGACGACCGCCGCCTCCGCGACAGCCTCCTGCGCCACCAGCGCCGACTCGATCTCAGCGGTCCCCAGCCGGTGACCGCTGACATTGATAACATCGTCGATCCGGCCCATGATCCAGAAATCGCCGTCGGCGTCCACGGCGGCGCCGTCGCCGGTGAAATACTTGCCGGGAAACCTGTCAAAATAAACTTCCTTCACGCGCTTGTGCTCAGGATCGCCGTAAGTGCCGCGGAGCATCCCCGGCCAGGGCTTGCCGATCACCAGGTAGCCTCCTTCACCCGGCGGCGCCGGCGAACCGTCCTGACGGACGACCTCGGGCGCGACGCCGAAAAAAGGGCGGCTGGCGGAGCCGGGCTTGAGCGTCATCGCTCCCGGGAGCGCCGAGATGATGATGCCGCCCGTTTCGGTCTGCCAGTAAGTGTCGACGATCGGCAGGCGCCCCCGGCCGACGTTCCGGTAAAACCACATCCAGGCTTCCGGATTAATCGGCTCGCCTACCGTGCCCAGAAGCCGCAGGCTTTCCATCGGATGCTTCCGGACCCACTCCTCCCCCTCGCGCATCAGCGCCCGGATGGCGGTCGGCGCCGTATAGAAGATGCTTACCTTGTGCTTGTCGACGATCTGCCAGAAGCGGTCCGGCTCCGGATAGGTGGGCACGCCCTCGAACATCAGCGAAGTGGCGCCGTTGCTCAAGGGGCCGTAGACAATGTAGGTATGACCGGTGATCCAGCCGATGTCGGCGGTGCAGAAGTGAAGATCCTCCGGCTGATAATCAAATATCCACTTGAAAGTCAAATGAGCGTAAAGCAGATAGCCGCCGCCCGTATGCAGCACTCCTTTCGGCTGTCCGGTGGAACCGCTCGTATAGAGGATGAATAAAGGATCTTCGGCATCCAGCTCCGCGGGCGGGCAGTAATTTTCAATATCTGGCGCCTTAATTTCGTCACGCCACCAGGTATCGCGGCCTTCTTCCATCGCCACATGATGACCGCCCAGACGCTCGGCGACGATCACCTTCTCAACAGTGGGGCAGTTCCTGAGCGCCTCATCAGCGTGCGCCTTCAGCGGCACCACCTTGCCGCCCCGCATGCCGCCGTCAGCGGTGATCAGCAGCCGGGCGCCGCAGTCGCGGATGCGGTCCGCCAACGACCCGGCGCTGAAACCGCCAAAAACTATGCTGTGGATGGCGCCAATCCGGGCGCAGGCCAGCATCGCGATCGTCAGCTCCGGGATCATGGGCAGATAGATGCTGACGCGATCGCCGCGGCCGACTCCATGCTTGAGAAGCACATTGGCAAAGCGGTTGACTTCATAGGCAAGCTGCTCGTAGGTAAAGGTGCGGTACTCGCCGCCGTCACCCTCCCAGACAATAGCGGCCTTGTGGCGGCGGGGACTATCCAGGTGCCGGTCGAGGCAGTTGTAAGAGACGTTGATCTGTCCGCCGATGAACCAGGCTATTTCCGGCCGGTTAAAATCATATTCGAGAACCTTGTCCCAGCGCCGGTGCCAGTGCAGGTGTTCAGCGGCCATCTCGCCCCAGAATCCCTCAGGATCTTCCACCGAGCGGCGGTAGAGCGCCTCGTACTCCTCGAAGCTGGCGACGTGCGCGCGCTTGCTGAACCCTGCTGGCGGCTGGAAACAGCGTTTCTCGCTGAGAAGCGCTTCGATCGCTTCGCCGCTGATGCCGGCCGCGTGCTCCTGCCCGGAGCCGCTCGCAGCTCCGGCGGCCTCCCCGGTCTGTTTTTCTTTTTTTGCCAGAACCGCTCACTCCTTGTTTTCGCTTCGCTCGCCGGGCAGCGAACTGCCTTGTCCGCAGCGTACCGGTCCGTTCATAAAAAAAGAACCAAATGGTCCCGTCAAGAATAACAGAAAAACCCCTGATTTCTCACGAGAAAGCCGGGATTTCAATCGCCGCCGGGAAGATGCCGCGAGAACAGGGGGTAATAAAGGACGGGACGGCCCCAAAAATCGTGGAAGCCGGTGATATCGGGGGATCACCGGCTTCCTGCTTGCACGGACATTATCTCGCCCCCCTGTTAACAAAATCTTAGGAGAACGTAAAAATGATGTAAAATCGGACGTTGAATGTTGGATAAAAACAGGCCTCGGAGAATGATTAACTCTGAAAAAAATGGCAAAGTCGCCCTCTTCTGGGACGAATCGTATCTGTGGGGTTTACTCGCGTATCACACGCTTCGCGGGCTGGGTGTTGATTTTAAGCTTCTCACCGGCAGCGAGATCCGCAGCGGCGCACTAAACCATTTCGACGCGCTGTTCGTACCCGGGGGCTGGGCCGGCGATAAAATGGAGGCGCTTGGCAATGAAGGCGCCGTGCGGATCCGCTCGTTTGTCGAAAGCGGCGGCGGCTATCTGGGAATCTGCGGCGGCGCCGGCCTGGCGCTGACCCATGAAAGCGGGCTGGGCCTGGCCCCCATCGGGCGCCTGCCTACCCGGGCGCGGGTGCCGAGTTTTAGCGGCCTGATCGGCGTTGAGCAGGCACAACCGGCGCACGCTATGTGGGAAGGAATTGCCGCAGGGACCCCGTTTCATGCCTGGTGGCCCGGCCAGTTCTCGCTTGGTGATGACACAGCTGTCCAGGTGCTGGCCCGCTACCGCGAGCCTGTGCCGGGCGTGTCTTACGTCACCGACTTGCCGGTGGAACCGGAGGTCGACTGGCCAAAATGGGAGGCGAGCTACGGTATCAACCTTGACCCGGCGCGGCTCCAGGGCGAGCCGGCCGTAATCGAGGCCAGTCTTGGCGAGGGCAGGGTCATCCTTTCCTATCTTCATTTCGATACTGAAGGCGACCCCGGCGGGAACAACGTCCTTGTCAACCTGATGACTTATCTGGCCGGTGGAGCAAAACCGGCGCCGGCTGCGGATTTACGTCGCACCCGTCCGGCGGGCGGGGGCAGCCCGTCTTCGGAGCCCGGGGCGAGAATTGCCCGCGAGACACATGAGATGATCGCCGCACTCATCGATTTCGGCCGGCACAACTTCCTCTGGCGCTGGCGCACGCCTTGGGTGCTTCAGTGGCGCCGGGGGGTCCGGGGCATCGAGTATTCGACATTGTTTGCGCTTTCATCAGAGATATGTATCCATGCCGCCGCGATCGGTAACAGCAAGGAAGATACCTCCCGGCTGAAACGATTACGGATCATGACCCGGTCGTTTGCCGCTGCTGCCCGGAAATTGCTGATGCTGGAACGATTCGCGATGAGCCGCGGCCCATTAAGTCCGTTAAAAATCAGCGACCCGGAGATCAAGGCGCTGCGAAAAGAGCTGTTTTCCAGCACACGGCGCTGCGGCGGACGGTACCGCGAGATAGTGGAGCTGATGGACAGGATTCTGCTGCCACTGCTAAAACAGGACTTAACCGGGAAGCGGCGCCTTGACGGCGGCGTGAAGTGAGAAATTCGCAGGGGGCGCACGGCTAAGGCCGTGCGCCCCCTTTTAAACAAGTCAATCGGGCAATTCCGCTTACCAGGAAACCGCCTTGTTTTCTTCCACCAACCCGACGAAGCCACTGTAATCAACTTCCTTGACACCGTCGATCAGTTTTTCAATTCCCCGGAGGGCAACGTCCGCTTTCAGCACATAAACGTCGTGATTTGCCATGATCTCCTTCATCCGCGCTTCCAGCGCAGAGCCGGCCAGGGCTCCGTAGATGCCGTCCTCATAAAGCAGAATCGGCGATCCATCGGATGCATAGCGCAAACAGTCCTCCAGGCTGTTTGACTCAAAAGGAGACTTGTTAATCATGTGAAGCATGGTCCTCCTTTACATTTCTGTCAGTTAATCAGCGGGCGGCCTGCTTAAAAGATCATGGTATTGCGCTGCTCTTCCATCATCTTGTCAACCTGATCCGCCGCAATGACCTCCGGCTGGATGATCAGATCGTCCAGAGTCAGGCCGCGCGCCTTGAGCGAGTCGCCGTCAATATAAAGCTTCTCGACATCATAAACCGGCTCCAGCGCCTTGAACGTAGGCGAGAAGTCCTTGATGCCCGTGGCCGCGTTGTCCATTCCCTTCTTGAGCGCCAGGACGCCGTCATCGATGAAGAGGACCGTCAGATCCTGCTCGTAGGCGGCCATCATCACCACATTTTCCAGTCCTTCAAAAGAATAGATGCTCCCGTACGGAGCGGTGCGAAAGACAACCATAAGTTTCGCTGCTTCATCATTCACTCTTGCTCACCTCTTTCCTAAGCTCTGAAGGTTACCAGCCGGTCGGCCTCGATCGCGAGGTCAGTCAGCATCCCGAGACCGCCGATCTTGAAATTCTCGGCAAGGACTTCATCAACGATGCCGCGTCGTTTGGCCGCGGCGACACAGACGATGTACTCGATGCCGTGCTCCTTGGACAGATCCGTCCACCGCTCCTGAATGTGACGGTCATCTCTTTGGACATCCATCAGTTTTGTGGCATTAAGAACGCCATCCTGATAAAAGAAGACACGAGAGATCTCGTGGCCTTTCTCGATCACGGCCTTGGCGAAATTGTAAGCGCTGTCGGATGCCTCGTGCTGATATGGTCCTTCCAGAATCAAAATACCGAATTTCACAGCCCATCACTCCTTCCT
Source organism: Actinomycetota bacterium (assembly GCA_023489275.1). GTDB lineage: Bacteria > Actinomycetota > Thermoleophilia > BMS3ABIN01 > BMS3ABIN01 > JACWAD01. The sequence continues at coordinate 242 of JAMDDD010000011.1, read as the reverse complement.
GAAAAGATTACGGGGATTGTCGCAGTTCGTGGAGCACCCCAAAATAGATCCGCTTAAATCCCTCCTCGCACCCCGCGCGCTATCGTATAAAGGCAGCGGAATATTGTCAAATTCGCGAATTGCCTCACCAGAATTCTACTCCAAACAGGTTCGTTGCCTCACCAAAAAATCTACTTGAAACGGTCCCGGTTTTCGGGGTGTCCTTACGCCACACGCACCGCCGGCGAAAGGACACAATGTGG
>JAMDDD010000041.1 GCA_023489275.1 Actinomycetota bacterium | reverse complement strand
TCGGAATCTCCTTTTTGGACTTTTCTGACCAGTTTTTCAAGGTCTTTTTTCTCTGACAACTGCTCTCCCGTAAGTACTAGCGAAACAGGTGCCGGTTTGGATACGGCTTCGGAAAGATCTCCGCAGCGAGGCGCTGTTTTTCTTTTTCTTTAACTAATAGTACTTCGTCGAGAATGAATATTTTTTCAATAATAGCGTAACTCATGGCGTAACTTTATCGGCCCAGCGGCGCTTAACACTTTGAAAGGCAAAAAGTTCGAAAAGAAAGGAAGTTCAATGTTTTCAGGTTACAAACTTGCAGTTACGGTGGCAACTCTGGTGCTGGGCGTCTCCGGAGTCGCTGTTGCCGCGACAGGGCATTTGCCATCGGCGGTAAGCAGCGGCGTCGCCGCCCTGACGGGATCTTCGCAGGGATCGGCCGGCGGCAGGACCGGCACGGGTGCGGCCCGCGACCAGTATGCTCCCGGGAAGTCCATTAGCGGTGAGATGGGCAATCATGGCGCCGCAACGGACCAGTATGGCAATCCCGTTTCCATGACGGCGCGGGATAAAAATGCCATGGGGACTAAGACGCTTCCCAACGGCGGCACGGTCGAGAATCACGGCATGGCCGTCAGCGGCGCCGCGCATCAGCAAAATGGCGGCGGCGACCCGGTCCCGCCGGTAACGGTTCCCGGCCCGCAGACTCAGCCCCCGGCAATGGGCGGCGGCCAGTCCGGAGCGGCTGGCGCGGGTGACGCGGGTATGGGCCGCGCATCCGGCTCCAGCGGCGCCAGCATGGGTGGCCACAGGTAGGTGTAGAGCGGAGCCCGAGCCTGGCGAAGCTTCGCCAGGCTCATGTTCTGCACATTGAGCCGCCCGGCAGCGGCAGCTGGGGAGCTGTATGCCGGGCGGCTGAGTTGGTAAATCCTCCGTTTATGCCCTCACGAATTCTCTCCTCTATTTTCCTTCCGCCAAAGAGTGCTAAAATGTAAACCTTGCTGCAGCGCGGAAATTTCACGGGAAGGCTCGGCAGCTACTCGTTTTTAATTTCACCCCCTTCTGGTGGAGGTTTACCAATGATGATCATCATGAAACCGGATGCGACCGAGGAGCAGGTCCAGCATGTCGTGGACCGGCTGGCAAGCGTCGGCGCGAAAGGTCATACCTCCCGGGGAGAGTTTGTCACCATTATCGGGGCCATCGGCGACCGGGAAGAGATCGCGGCGCTGCCGCTTGACGCCATGCCCGGTGTTGACAGGATCATGCCTATCCTCAAACCGTACAAGCTGGCCAGCCGCCAGATCCATCCCGACGACACCGTGGTCAGGGTTAACGACCGGTCGCTGGGGGGCGGCGCCTTTGCCCTGATAGCCGGACCTTGCTCGGTCGAAAGTGAGGATCAGTACCGGTTGGCGGCGCGCCAGGCAAAAGATGCCGGCGCCTCCATGCTTCGCGGCGGCGCTTTCAAGCCGCGCACCTCCCCTTACAGTTTTCAGGGCCTGGGGGAGGAAGGCCTGAAGATTATGGCGGCCGCCCGGGAAGAAACCGGGTTGCCGATCGTCACCGAGCTGATGGATCCGCGAGAGGTTGAGACCGTGCTGAAATATGCTGACGTCATCCAGATCGGCACCCGTAACATGCAGAACTTCCAGCTCCTGTCCGAAGTTGGCAAGGTGGAGCGGCCGGTGCTGCTTAAACGCGGCATGAGCGCCACCATCGAGGAGTTGCTAATGGCGGCGGAATACATCCTCAAGGAAGGCAACGCCAACGTCATTCTTTGCGAGCGGGGGATCAGGACTTTCGAGACGGCTACCAGATTTACCCTCGATCTGTCGGCGGTGCCGGTGATCAAGAAGCAGTCCCACCTGCCGGTCGTGGTGGACCCCAGCCACGCTACCGGGAAGCGGGATCTGGTGCTGCCACTGTCGCTGGCGTCCGTGGCGGTGGGAGCGGACGGCCTGCTGGTCGAGATGCATCCGGAGCCGGAAGAGGCGCTTTGCGATGGATCCCAGTCTCTCCCGGTGAACTAGTTCACCACGTTTGCCACCGAAGTTCGGCGTTATGTGGAGATGACCGGGCGCTACATTTCGTAGGAGGGTGGCTTCGGTTCCATGCCGGATTTCTCCGACACCACAATCGCGATTCTCGGCGTAGGGCTGATGGGCGGGTCCCTGGGGCTGGCGGCCCGCGAGAGGCTTGGCGTCAGGCAGGTCTTCGGCTTCAGCCGGACGCGGCGGACGCTGATGCGGGCGCTCGAATTAGGGGCGATCACCGACCAGGCATCCAGCATCGAAGAGGCGGTTGCCACCGCCGACTTCTGTTTTGTGGCCACTCCGGTACGCACGATTCTGTCCGTTTCCCGCCAGGCGCTCGCGGCTTCCCGTGCCGGCTGCATCATCACGGACATGGGCAGCACCAAGTCAAGCCTGATGGCGGCGCTCAGCGCCGATGAGGAACGCCGGTTTATCGGAGGGCACCCCGTCTGTGGCTCTGAGACCGCCGGCGTGGCTAACGCGCGCGAAGACCTGTTTGACAAAGCGACATACTTTCTAACTTCCGGCCGCGGCGTCGAGCCCTCCAACTACGAGCGGCTGCACGGGTTTCTCACCGGCCTTGGCGCCCGGCCGACGGCGATTGATCCGGACGCGCATGACCGGATCATGGCCCTGGTCAGCCACTTGCCGCACGTGCTGGCCAATTCCACCATGAATGAGGCCGGCCGTCTCAACCTCGACGGCCGCGAGGCGCTGCTATCCGCGGGCCCGAGCTTCCGGGACCTGACCCGTGTCGCCGGCAGTAACGCCGACGTCTGGACTGACATTTTCATCGAAAACCGTCGCTGGCTGGCGGACGTGCTTAAGGAGCACGCAGCCGTCATTAACGGGTTCGCCGGTGCCCTTGAACGCGGTGACGAGGAATTTCTGGCCGGCACGATCGCCGAAGCCGCAGCCAACCGGGACCGGATGCTTACGGCCGATCAGCTTGAACCATCTGACCTGTTTGTGGTCAAAATTCCGGTGCCGGACCGGCCGGGAGTCTTGAGCGGCGTCACGGTGGCGCTGGGAAACGCCGGCATCAATATTGACGATCTTGCCTTTCACCGCATCAGCGTGGAGCAGGGGGGCGTTCTCTCGCTGGTGGTTTCCGGGGATGACACCGGACACAGAGCGGTGGAGATTCTCAAAGTCCTTGGTTATGACGCCGTCTCAATCCCGTTTTCAAATGCCGAGGCGGGATAGATGAGCGACGCTGGCAGCGTTCTGTTCGAGCCGGCAGGCGCGGCGGGGCTGCACGGCTTGTTACAGGCGCCGGCCGACAAATCCATTTCACACCGGGCGGCGATTATCGGGTCGATCTGCGATTCCCCGGTTGAGATTAAGAATTTTCTTGATGCAGCTGATACGCGATCGACTTTGGGAGCGATCGAGGTTTGCGGGGTCAGAGTGGAGCGGCTCGGCGCTGGCAGCGTCATCGTGCATGGCGCCGGCTTGCGGCGGCTGCGGTCTCCGGGTGAGGGCCGGCTTATCAACTGCGGTAATTCGGGCACGACCATGCGGCTGCTGCCCGGGGTGCTGGCCGGGCAAGAAGGTTGCTTTCTGCTCGATGGCGACAGCAGCCTCCGGCGCCGGCCGATGAACCGCATTGTCACGCCGCTTAAGACGATGGGTATTGATATCGAAGCGCTGGGCGGCGGATTTGCTCCGCTCAGGGTTTGCGGCGGCAGGGTGCGGCCAATCGATTACAAGCTGCCGGTAGCGAGCGCCCAGGTCAAATCGGCGCTGCTGCTGGCCGGCCTTTACGGAGACGGTCCGACCATCGTGAGGGAGCCCTCTGCCTGCCGCGACCATACCGAGATCATGCTGTCGGCGGCCGGGGCGCGGATCGAGAAGCAGGGTCTCGTCACCAGGATTTCCCCAGCCCGGCGGTTGCACCTGGAAGCGGTGACGGTGCCGGTGGATTTTTCCTCGGCCGCGTTCTTTATCGTAGCGGCCGCGATAATTCCGGGCTCGAAGGTCGTGCTGCCAGCCGTGGGCGTCAATCCAACCCGGACGGGGCTGCTTGACATTTTAAAAAGCATGGGAGCGCGGATAACGGGTCAGCCGGCCCCATCTGGATCCGCCGGCCGCGCACCCGTTGAGCCGGCCAATGATCTGGAAATAACTGCGGCGCCGCTGCGCGGGGCTGGGGTGGGTGGCGAGATTTCCGGGCGCGCGATTGATGAACTGCCGCTGGTGGCGCTCGCGGGCGCCTTTGCCGAAGGCGAGACGGTTGTCAGCGGCGCCTCTGAGCTGAGAGTAAAAGAGTCCGACCGGATCAGGAGCCTGGTTGACAATCTGTCCGCGATTGGGGTTGACATTGAGGCGCGTCCGGACGGCTTCGCGGTTCGCGGCGGCACGGGCATCCGCGGCGGCAGGGTAAGGAGTCTGGGCGATCACCGGATGGCAATGCTTGGCGCCGTCGCCGGCGCCGCGTCGCGGGAGGGCGTCGAGGTGCAGGGGTTTGACTGCGTTAGCGTGTCATATCCGGGATTTCGCGACGCGTTGATGGGACTGATTAGCGTTTAACGCTAATGTTCCATGTCTGTTGAGCCAATTGGGTTACCATGAAACGTTAACAATATTTCATTTTGCTATCCTGAACCTGGATAATTGAACCTTGAACCTGGAACTTTGAACTAGAAACTATGGTTATCGCTATTGATGGGCCCGCGGGGGCCGGCAAGAGCACGATTTCCCGTCTGGTTGCCGACCGCTACGGCTGGGCATATCTGGATACCGGCGCCATGTACCGCACCGTGGCGCTGCTCGCCCGTGAGCAGGGAATCGCACCGTCTGATGGCCCCGAACTGGGGCTTCTGGCCGCCAATGTCGAGATTGGATTTAAACCCGGTCCCGGCGGCGCGCCCAGGGTGTTTGCCGGCTGCCGCGAAGTCACCGGGGAGATCCGCAGCCAGGAGGTGTCTGCCGACGTCTCCGAGGTATCGGCGCACCGGCTGGTGCGCGAGGCGATGGTAGCCAGGCAGCGGGCGATTGCCGAGACCGGTGACGTGGTGATGGACGGCAGGGATATCGGGACGGTGGTTTGTCCCGGGGCAGAGGTCAAGGTCTTTCTCACCGCTTCCAACCGGGAGCGTGCCCGGAGGCGCCGCCTGGAGCTGGAAGAAAAGGGGATAATGGTAGCGCAGGCCGAGATGGAAAAAAAAATCGCGGCCCGGGACGAATATGACTCCGGGCGTGAAGTGGCGCCGTTGAAAGCCGCCGCCGACGCCGTTGTCATCGATACTACTTCCATGACAATTTCGCAGGTAGTTGATAAAGTGGAAGAAGAAATAAAAAAGCGGACGGTGGATGGTAGATAGCGGATGCAACTCAGACCTTTGATCTAAAGAATGTCCTCATTCATTTACGCTATTGCCCGCATCGTCCTGACGGTGCCGCTGACGCTGATTTACCGGATCAGGATTAGCGGCGTGGAGAACTGGCCGCGCCGGGGGCCGGCCGTGATTGCTTCGAGCCACGCCAGCAATCTTGATCCATGCCTGGTCGGGATCGCTTTTCCCGGCCAGATTCGCTGGATGGCGAAGGCGGAGCTCTGGAAAGCGCCGGGGCTGGGCTGGCTGATCACCAGGTTGGGAGCCTTTCCCGTCCGCCGCGGTGAATCGGACCGCGATGCCGTCCGCCGCGCCCGGGAGCTACTGGACCAAGGCTGCATCGTCGGGATGTTTCCTGAAGGGACCAGACACCGGCAGGGAGTTCTGGGTGAACCCCAGCCAGGGGTGGGCATGCTGGCGGCGCGGCCTGGCGTGCCCGTGATACCGGTCCGCATCCGTGGCGACGAGCGGGTGATGCGCGGTTGGCTTCCGGGCCTGCCCAGGATCAGTATTACCGTTGGCAAACCGGTGGTTTTTGACATCCAGGGCCTGTCCCGTGGGCGCGCTTACCGTGAATCTGCCAACCGGATCATGTCAGCCATCGCGAAGCTATGACGGTGGATCGATAAAAGCGGATGGCGGATGGCAGGCGGTGGATGCTGGAAAATCCAAGTCTTGGTGAATTACTTGACATACGGTTAAGTAGCGCCATAATTCTTGTGAACTTTGAACTTTGAACTTTGAACTTTGAACTCGGAAATCGGAACTTAGTCAGTGAAAATCCTCATCTCCAAACGGGGCGGTTACTGCTACGGCGTTCAGCGCGCTCTCAAGATCGCGCACCGGGCGGCGCAGGACTCCCCGGGGCCGGTCCACACTTTGGGGCCGATCATTCATAATCCCGGTGTGGTCAAATCACTGGCGGCTGCCGGCGTTTCGCCGGTGGAGTCTCTCGAAGAAGCCGGCAGCGGCGGCACCATCATCCTGCGCACCCACGGCGTCACTCCGCAGGTTGCGGCCGACGCGGGCAAGCTGGGGCTGGTGATCGTTGACGCTACCTGTCCCTACGTGAAAATTGCCCAGGAAAAAGCCTCGTCCCTCCGCGAGCAGGGTTTCCTGCCGGTCATTCTTGGCGAGCACGAACATCCGGAAGTAGTGGCGCTGATCGCCAACGCCGGCAAGGATACGATCGTGGTGGACAAAGCGGAAGAGATCGATCCGGAATGGGTGCGGGGAAAGAAAGTGGGCGTGGTCGTGCAGACAACCCAGGCAAGCGTCAACCTGTCAGCGCTGGTCTCGCGCCTGTCTCCGGTTTGCCGTGAGCTTCTTGTTCACAACACGATGTGCAACGCGACCCAGAAATGTCAGGAAGAAGCGCTCCGGCTGGCGCGGGAAGCGGATGCGGTCGTGGTAATTGGCGGCCGCAACAGCGCCAACACAACAAGATTGGCAAAACTGTGCCGTGAAGTCCAGCCACGCACTCATCATATCGAGGATGTCCAGGAGCTTGACCCCGAATGGTTTGGCGCCGCCGCCACCATCGCCATCACCGCCGGGGCTTCAACGCCTCCGGAACAGATGGAAGCGGTATCCGTTTGGCTGGCCGGGATGGATGCCAGCCGCTCGCATTAAAATCTATCTCAAAAGGCAGATTCGGCTGCGGCCGGCTGCGAAGGCCATCGGCTGCGCGCCCGGAGCAAAAAGGCCTCGACGTACCGTAGTTGCTACGACTGCGGGCTTTTTCCTCCTGCGTCCTTGCCCATCGCTTTTTCGCTCGGCCTCGCTGCGAATAACCTTTTTGAGATAGATTCTTAGGATTTTCCGTCTGTCCGCCTGTTGGTCCGCCTGATGCCGTAGTGGTTTCCCACCGCCAGCGGCACCTGCACGGCCAGCAGCTCCGTGTCCCGCGCCGCTTCGAACAAAACGCTGATCCCGCCGATTACTTTGGCGGCGCCGAGTTCCGGAACCGGAAATCCGTTCAGGGAAACGGGGCCGCCTTCCAGAACATAAACATAAGCGCCACGTCCGACCCCCAGCTCGCATTCGACCGAGTTTCCCGCCTGCAGAAACGACGCATATATAATCGCATCAGAGGCGATCGGCAGCGCCCCTTCATGTTCATTTGACACCAGCGCCAGCAGCCTGTTGGTCCTTTCGCCTGGCTCGATTTTCTTCACCTGGAACGATGGATCCAGGTCCTCTTCCCACGGCAGAAACCACATCTGGATAAATCTCATCGGCTCGTCCATCCGGTTGTTGATCTCCGCGTGCCACATGCCACGGCCGACAGTGGTATGCTGCACCCATCCCTTTTCCAGAATGTGGCCGATGCCGTTTTCATCGGCGTGCCGGAACTCGCCGCTGGCGCAATAAGTGACGACTTCGATGTTTCGGTGCGGATGCAGCGGCCAGGTAGCTCCCGGCGAGAGCGTGTCGTCATTAAACACCCGGAGCGTGCCAAAATGAGTGTACTCTCGCTCCGTGTACTCGTCGAAGGAAAAATGCCAGCGCCCGTCAAAGCTGCCGTTCTCGATCTCTCCATGGGAGCGGTAGATGTCCTCAGGGGAGCGGACAAAAATCGACTGTTTGCTCTTTGTCTGTTTCATGCCAGTTTGTTCCAAGTCTCGTGTGACGGCTGCCGCCAATGCAAAAGACTGATTGCTTGCCATTTCCGGTGAATGCCGGGTGGCCGGACATCTTAATTATTTACGCGTGCAGGCGGATTTAAACTCTGGCCGTAAGTCAGGTAATCGCAGAATGCCGTCTCCTCCATATCGCCTTCCCCCGGCCCGGGCCGCACGAAGGAACTCATTTAAAAGATGTCCCGACAAGGCGGATGATCAGTAAATGTTAAAATAAGATCCATGCACTCCTCCTTAATCAGCAAAGTTTACCCTGCAAATGCAGAGGTTGCCGCTGTTCTTCCCGGCAGCCCGGCGGCGGCCGCCGGCATCAGGGAAAAGGACATCGTCCTTAGCCTCGGTGGCAAGCCCCTCCGGGATATCATCGATTACCAGTTCTGCCTGGAGCCGGGAGTTCAGGAAGTCGCTGTCAGGCGGGATGGAGATGTGTTGACTTTTTTGCTTGAATATGATGAAAAGAGCGATCCGGGCATCCGTTTTCATCACGCGCTTTTCGACGGCGTCCGCCGCTGCCGGAATCACTGCCTTTTCTGTTTTATCGATCAGCTTCCGCCGGGCCTCAGGGGGCCTCTTTACCTCAAGGACGACGATTACCGCCTGTCATTTTTGCACGGGAACTTCATCACCCTCAACAATCTGACCGGGGACGATCTTGAGCGTCTACGGCGCCAGCGCCTGGGTCCGCTGCATGTGTCGGTGCATGCGACCTCGCCGGTGATTCGGGCGCACATAATGGGCTGTTCCCGGCAGACCGCCACCGAAGGGCTGCAGGCGCTGAAGACGGTGGGCCGCGCCGGCATCCAGCTGCACGCGCAGATCGTCCTCTGTCCCGGAATCAACGACGGACAGGTGTTAAAGCAGACGGTCGCGGACCTTGCCGGCATTCCCGGCGTGGCCAGCGCCGGTGTCGTGCCGGTGGCCGTCGCCGCGCCGGATGCCGGATCTGCGGACCCGGCGGCGCGTCCGGTTCCTCGCCGGGCCGGCCTTAAGGCGGTTGAAGAGAAGATCTGCCGGCGGGTGGTCGAATCTGTTTCTGTCTGGCAGGAACGTTTTCGCCAGGAGCGCGGCCATGGATTTGTCTACGCGGCCGACGAGTTTTACCTGAAGGCGGGGCTGCCGCTGCCGCCGGTGGCAGATTATGATGACTTTCCCCAGTATGAAAACGGAATCGGCATCGCCGCTACGTTCATCGCGGAGCTGCAGCAGTTTGGCGAAAGGCTTTACCTGGAAGGGCTCCCCGCCGGTGGCGCCTATCTGTTAAGCGGCGAGCTGGCGGCGCCGCTGGTCGAATTTGCCTGCGGCAAGCTGACCAGGTCAACCGGTGGCGCCTTTCGACCGCTTGTTGTCAAGAACGGGATCTTTGGTCAGCATGTGACCGTTACCGGCCTTCTCGGAGGCAGAGAGATAATGGCAGCCGCTTTGAGCAGCGGCCTGGGAAGCGGCGACCGGCTGCTGATCCCTGCCGCCTGTCTCGAAAGCACCCGGAAGCGCTTCCTCGACAACGTTACCATGGAGGAGCTTGATGAATCTCTCGATTGCGGTATCAAAATTGTCTGAGTTTCCAGCAGCCGCTGTTCACCATCTACCATTCGCCCGATGATCGCTCTTCCCAAAGTTGCCGTCGTCGGCTATCCAAATGTCGGCAAATCTACGCTTGTGAACCGCCTGACGGGCCGGCGGGAGGCGGTAGTGCACCGGCGTGCCGGCGTCACCCGGGACCGCAAGGAGGTCCAGGTGGAATGGACGGGGCGCAGTTTCACGCTGGTTGACACCGGCGGCGTCGACACCGCGGACAGGCGGGAAATGGCCAGGCAGGTCCGGACCCAGGCGCAGGCGGCCCTGGCCGAATCGGCGCTGGTTCTGCTGGTTGTTGACGGCGCCACTGGCATCGGCCCGGGAGATGAGGACCTGGCACAGATTGTCCGTTTAAGCAAAAGGCCGGCGCTGCTGGTGGTCAACAAGCTTGATGACTTTGGCCGTGTCGATCTCATTCACGAATTTTATGCTTTGGGGATGGGCGAGCCGGTTCCGCTGAGCGCCATCCACGGCACCGGCAGCGGCGACCTGCTCGATTTGATCGTGGCCCGCCTGGAAGAGCAGGGCTTCAGCCTGGAGTCCGGCGGGGCTCCGGAGATCAGCATCGCCATCGCCGGCCGTCCCAACGCGGGCAAGTCGTCGCTGCTTAACCGGATCCTTGGGGAGGAGCGCGTGATTGTTTCAGCCGAGCCGGGGACCACCAGGGACAGCATTGACACTGTGGTAGAGCTGGAAGGAAACAGGTTCCGTTTCATCGACACCGCCGGCCTGCGCAAGCCCGGCCGGCTCCGGGGGGAGGAGGTGGAATATTTCAGCCGGGTGCGGGCGCTGGCGGCGCTGGAGAAGGCGGAGGTGGCGCTGGTAGTGATCGATTCCATCACCGGGCTGACGGACTATGATCTGACGATCATTGATGAAGCGGCCCGCCGCCGGTGCGCGACAGCCATTCTGTTAAACAAGTCGGACCTGGCCGGGCTTGACCGGAAGGACCTTGAATGGCGCCTCGGCCGCAAGACAACGCTGAAGCCGCCGTTTATGGTTACCTCCGCCGTTACCGGCCGAGGAATCGGCGACATCCTGCCGCTGGTCCGTCGCCTGCACGGTTTATACACCGCTCATCTTCCGACCCGGGAGCTGAACCGGTTCATGGCGGAGGTCAAGGCAGCGCACTCGCCGCCGCTGGTGCGGGGCAAGCAGCTGAAAATGTATTACATCAGCCAGCCGCGGACGGCGCCACCACAAATTGTGATACAAGTAAATAACAAGGGCCTCGTCACCCGTTCCTACGCGTCGTATTTCGAGAACTCGATGCGGGAGCGCTTCGGTTACCAGGGCTGCCCGCTTGTAATACAATTCAGAGGGAAGAAAGGGTAACGTTTTCGAACATTAAACATTAAACGTCAAAATTTAACGAGCAAACATGTTAACTGCAATCATTTTCATCATCGGCGGCTATATTCTCGGTTCAATCCCCTTCGCCATTGTCATCGGCAAGGGCATCTACCATATAGACGTTCGCGAGTCCGGCAGCGGCAATATTGGCACCACCAACGTTTTCCGCGTCATCGGCAAAAAAGCGGGAATGCTGGTCTATATCTGCGACACTTGCAAAGGATTTTTGCCTGTGTTTCTGGCGGCGCGGCTGACCGGCGGCGGCAGCGCCGCTCTCGTGGCGGTCCTGACCGCCGGCGCCGCCATCGCCGGCCATACCTGGCCGGTCTGGCTCCGGGGCAAAGGGGGCAAGGGAGTGGCTGTCGGCGGCGGCAGCATTATCGCTCTGATGCCTGTCCTTTTTGTGGTGGCATTTGCCATCTTCTGGGTTGTCCTGCTGGCTGGCCGGATGGTGTCAGTTGCCTCCGTTGCCGCCGCAGTTGGTTTTGGCGCCGCCGCGCTCATCACCGGGCAGCCGCTGGAAA
>JAMDDD010000016.1 GCA_023489275.1 Actinomycetota bacterium | reverse complement strand
AACATTTCGATAAATTCAATCATTGTCTTGGGGTCGTTCACGGTGCACCTCCTGCCTGAAGTTTTAACTTACATACAGAAGATAGCAGCCGGTCCGGACGGAACCTGAGCGACTTGAATGGTCAGTAAAAGAATGAACAAAAGTAGTTAGGTCGTAATTATCACAAATATTGAGTTTATCACTGACCAAAATATATTTCTTGACATTCATGAGGGGTTAGGATTTAATAGCAAATGGGAATACCCCAGCGGGTAATGGTTTTATCAGCCTGATCTCGTATTCGTCGGGGAGGACACCATGTTAAATGGGGTCTGCACGGGACGAAATCAGGTGGGGGTATCCGGAGGTGCGCCCGGGAGCCGTCCGTCATGAGGTGGCTTGTCCGGAGAATTAAACGGGCACACCGTCGGTTCAGAGGCCTGCCACCGGTTGTGAAGGTTGCGCTGTGGTCGTTCCTGACGCTATTTGTTCTTGGCGGCAGTTATGGCAGCTTCCGCGTGTATGATTACACGCAGAACAATCCCAACTTCTGCCGCAGGTGTCATACGATGGAGACGGCTTGGGACAAGTGGTCTACAAGTGAGCACAGCAAGGTGAATTGCCACAGCTGTCACGAGGTTAGTCCCATCACCGGCGCCGAACTGGTCGTTAACTATTTACTGGAAAGTCCTGATCGTAATACTGATCACGCGACGGTCCCTGACAAGGCCTGTGAAAATTGTCACTATAGCGGCGATCCGCAGTGGGTGCAGGTAGCCAATACGGCGGGGCACAAAGTTCATGCGGAAAATAACAATATCGCCTGCCAGACCTGTCACGGGATGAGGCTGCACCGGTTCAAGCCGGCCATGGAGATTTGCGCCGCCTGCCATCCGGATCACGTGGCCGGTGAAGAAAAGGCGATCAAGATTAAGCAGATGGCGGAGATGCACTGCCAGGAATGTCATCAGTTTTTGCGGGAAAACAGCCCGCTCAGGCCGACAAGGGAAACTTGCCTGGGATGTCACCAGAAGCTTCCCAACCAGACAGTGACTTTTCCGGATAACGCGCCGATGAAATGGGACTGCCGCGAGTGCCACAAGCCGCACCAGGCGGAGAAACCGACGGTTGACTGCAGTTCCTGTCATGACGTCAAAGTGAATGGACTGCACGCGGCAAGCACGCATTCACGCACGGCTTGTCAGGTTTGCCACAAGCCGCACGAGTGGAAGGTGACCGGGCGAAGTCCTTGTTTGACCTGCCACGCAGATAAGGCCCAGCACAACCCCGGCCGTCCATGCAGCGATTGCCATGGCTTTATGGCGCCGCCCCGGCCGGGCGCCGCCGCCAGTCAATACGCGCCGGCGACGCAGTAAGAGGGCCATAGAAGGGCCGTCTACGGCGGCGGGACGGAATATTTGCCCGCGCGGCATGGGAGCCAATGCTTGAAAGCGTGGTGACCGCACTGGAAAGGAAAGGCAGATATGTGGTACATCGAACAAAATTTGACTTTTTTTCTGATCAATGTATTCGCGACAACGGCGATCCTGACTTTTCTCGTTTTCGCGATACCGCCATTTATAAACTGGCTTACGGAAAAGATGCATCTGGATCACTAAGAGCTTCACTATTGGCACAAAGCTTTTATGAAATCCCCGAGTCGCGTTCTTTCGTTTGCCCTGAAAAAAACGGGCCCTCAAAGAAAGCCCTCAGCCGGGCGTGTCCCGGCACAGATTTACTAAAAAGTCAAAATATCAACAACGTGCCCGAAACGGCACAAACTGAATAACGCAAGGCACAAAGCGGGGAACTCCTGCTACCGAAAGGAGGAGTAGCGAGTTGGCCAAAAAACGTTACGCAATGTTGATTGATATGCGCAGGTGCATCGGCTGTCACGCCTGCACGGTCGCCTGCAAGGCGGAAAACGCTGTTCCTCTCGAAGTCAACGCAACCTGGCTGAAGATTATTGAAAAAGGAAAGTACCCTGATACCCGGCGCTACTTTCTTCCCCGCATGTGCAATAACTGCACCGATGCTATTTGCGCCCGCAACTGTCCGACACAGGCAACATATAAACGCGACGATGGCATTGTCGTTGTTGATCAGCACCGCTGCATCGGCTGCAAATACTGCATTGCTTCCTGTCCATATGACGTCCGGTTTATCAACCCGCTAAAAAATATCGTCCAGAAGTGCTACTTCTGCGTGCACCGGGTGGAGTCCGGCCTGGTGCCGGCGTGCGTCGAGAGCTGTCCCACCCGGGCGATGATCTTTGGCGACAAGAACGACAGCAAAAGCGAGATCGCCCAGATGCTGGCGACGAACGCCACCGAAGTTCTCAAACAAGAGATGGAAACCGATCCGCAGGTCTTCTACATCGACGCCGACGAGACGGTGATGAGCAATGTGGAGAAGAAGATCAATTACCGGGCGGAGAGCTCGCTGATAAAGCTGCGTCTCTAGGCCGGCCCAGATTCCAAGGGAGCTGCGATGGAAAACAGTGATGTAAACGTCATCTACTCGGTACAGCATCAGCTGCCGCTGGTGATGTACATCGGGCAGTACTTTTTCTTCACCGGGCTCAGCGCCGGGTCGTTCGTCATCTCCGTAATCGCCACGCTGCTGGGCCGTAAGGAGTTCAAGCCGATTGGCAAGATTACCGCCATCCTGGCGCCGATCCTGCTGATTATCGCTCCGATAAATCTAATCGCCGACCTGGAGCAGCCGCTGCGCTTCTGGCACCTGTTTGTTTATTATAACTGGACGTCGCCGATCACCTATGGTTCTTTCCTGCTGACGGCTTATCCCATCATGGGCATCATCTACGCAGTCATGGTCTACACAGACCGGCAGAAGGCGGCTAAAATTCTCGGCATTCTTGGCATCCCGCTCGCTATTTCCGTTCACGGTTATACCGGGTTTATCCTGGCGCTGGCAAAAGCGAGGGCGCTCTGGAATACGGCCGCCATGCCCACGATCTTCCTGGTCTCGGCGATGGTTTCCGGCATCGGGCTGGTTGTAATCATCGCCGCCGCGCGCTGGAAGTGGTTTGACAAAAAAGCGACGCCGGAAGACCGGAGGAAGGACAAGAGGCTGATCCTGCAGCTGGCGCAGTTCATGGCTTACATCATCATGCTTGACCTGTTCCTGATCGTTTCCGACATTCTCGTGCTGCTGACGGCGCATTCCGACGCATACCAGGCGGGCATGCTCATACTCACCGGCAATTTCGCGCCCCTGTTTCTGGGTGTGGAGATCTTCCTGGGATCGATCGTACCCATGGTCCTGGTGCTGGGGCCAACGAGATATTCGCTCCGGGCGATAGTCATCGCCTCAATTCTGGTCAATATCGGCGTCTATGCCATGCGGTTTGTCATGGTGATCGGCGGTCAGTCAATTCCTCTAAGCTAGCCGGAGGGCGGGCATGCGTAAAATCAGCCGCAGGGATTTTCTTAAATTGAGCGCAGCCGGCACGGCGGTGCTGGCCATCGAGAGTCAGCTCAACCCGCTGGCTGAGGCTATGGAGCTGATGACCGGCGGCCGCTCCGTCAACCGGACTTCTCATCTGCCGCGCTCGTTTCTCCCCAGCACCTGCACCCAGTGCCCGGCCGGATGCGGCATCATGGGTTATGTGGAAGAGAGCCGCCTGGTAAAGATCGGCGGCAATCCCAAGCACATCAACAACCAGGGAACGCTCTGCGCCCGGGGACAGGCCGGCATCAATGCCCTCTATGATCCGGATCGGATCCTGAAGCCACTCAAACGCGCCGGCGGCAGGGGAAAGAATCGCTGGACGACCATCGATTGGCGGCAGGCATATGATGAAGTTGCCAAAACAATGCAGCAGATCCGGTCCAATCCGGCGCAGTTTGTTTATTTAACTGAGGATCTGCGTCAGGATATGCTCGGCCGCCGGTTCACAAACGCCTTCGGCTCGCCCAACGCCATCGGCGCCGCCGCCATTTTTGACGCCAACAAGAAGGTTGCGACCGAACTTACCTGGGGGGCTGCCGGCGATATGCCCGACGTTGCTCGAACCAAATACGCGCTCATTTTTGGCGCCAACCCGATGGAGAGCCATCCCCAGTTTGTCGGATTTGTCAGGCGGCTGGTCGATGGCATTCAGCAAAACCAGGCCAAAGTCGTGACTTTTGATGTCAGGTTGACAAACACCTCAGCGCTTGCCAAAGAAGCTTACTATGTTAATCCCGGAACTTATTCCATGCTGGCTCTGTCGATGGCAAACATCATCATGAGTGAAGGATTGCAGGACAGCGGTTTCATCAACCAATGGACAAACGTCAGCGAGCGCGATCTTGCGGCTCACCTGGCGCAGTTCACGGCGGAAAAAGCGGAAAAAGAAACGGGGGTCGCTGCCAACGTTATCAGGCGGATCGCCACCGAATTTGCCAGAACCAAGCCGGCGACAACAGTGTCCGATGGCATGGCCTCTTCTCATCTGAATGGCACCCAGAACGAGCGGGCCATCATGCTCCTGAACGTCATCACGGGAAACGTTGATATCCGGGGAGGACTGTGCCTGCCCCGGCAGTACGACCTGGCCGATGCCAGCCCGGTCCCGCCCGCCCCGGTTGCCAGCTCTCTTTCGCAGCCGGCAGAGCTGCCTCTTGCCGGTCAGCAGTCGATCGAGCGCTCGCTGCAGATGATTCAGGACCGCAAGTATCCCGTCGGCGTGCTCATGAGCCACGGCTACAACCCGGTTTATTCCAATCCGGACGGCGACGCCTTCGCCGAAGCGCTGAAAGACGACAGTCTCATTCCCTATCATGTCGCGGTGACTCCGTACATGACTGAAACAGCCGCGCTCGCCGACATCATCCTGCCCGAGACAACATACCTGGAAGGCTGGGATATCGAAGCCAGGCCGTCCCCAGAACAAGTCCCTTATGTGGCGCTCCGCCAGCCGGTGGTGCCGCCGCTGCAGGATTCAAAATCATTTTTTGATATAGCTACGGAATTGTCGACCAGGGTCGCCGGAGGCATGGAGAGTTACTTCAACTTCAAGTCGGTGGAAGATTACATTGACGCGCGGATTGCCGGTATCAGCGGGCTTATGAGCGCCGGCGGCCTTAATTACTTAAAACAGTACGGTATCTGGTATGACCCGAAAAGCAAGCCGGATTATGGCGCCTACGCCACCGGGGGATTCCAGACTCCTTCAGGAAAAATCGAAGTCAGCTCGCCGCGGCTGGAGCAGCAGGGATATTCGGCGTTGCCAAATTATGATCCTGTTCCCGCCTTTAACAACCTTTCCAAGGATGAGCTGGTGCTCACCATTTATGATACCGCAATCCAGAGTGACGCCAAGACAGCAAACTGTATGTGGCTGGATGAAATCCTGCACGACAATCCCGTGTTGATAAATCCGCAGACAGCAGCCAGTTTGGGAATCAAGGATGGCGACAAGGTCACGGTCGTGCGGACGGCGCGCACGGGGGATGGCGTCCGGTCGCCCGGCGGGACCGGGGTCGACGCCAAAGCCAGGTCGGTGCAAACGACGGCTTTCATCACGGAAGGCATTCATCCCCGGGTGGTGGCGATGGCAAACGGCGTCGGGCATACCGGTTTTGGCCGGATTGCCCAGGGCAAAAAAGTTGACAAATCAAGCGTGGAAAGAGTTCTCAGGGATCCCAATACCGAGCTTGTCTGGTGGGGGGAGAAGGACGGCACCGGCGTTAATCCCAAAAAAATTGTGCCGGTAATGCCTGAGCCGGCCGGCGGCGGCCAGGCCTGGGGCGATGTGGTAGTCACAGTTGGCAAGTCCTCCGATTAATCGTACCGGAGAGGGGCAAAAAAGATGAAGATGCCAAAAAGAAAACCAAAGTTTTCTAAACCGGTGTGGGGAATCATCATCGTGGCGGTTGTTATTGTCGCCGTGATGCCGATCCTTGGGCTTGCGCATTTTACGACCACAAATCCCAGTTTTTGTTTAACATGCCACAGCACGGGCGAGACCGCCGACATGAGCCAGCCGTCAAAGGTCCACCCTTCCTACAGCGTTGTCAGCTGCATTGATTGCCACGCCGACAACGGTGGCTACAAGCACCTGATTACCGATGGTTACCGGGGCGGCTATTCGGCTTCGCCGGAACGTGTCAGCAGCAACTGCGAGCGCTGTCACGCAAACATGATCAGCAAGGACGATACCCAGGGTTTCCAGCACAATCCTTTAAATATCTATATTCCACATGACAAACACATGGCCATCGGCGCCAAGTGCACCGACTGCCACCGCAATATCGCCCATGATCTCAACATCAATCCCACCAACCGTCCCCGGATGGCCTATTGTTTCCAGTGCCATTCCAGCCAGACAAGTTGCACGACCTGCCACCCCGGCGGGCCGCCCAAAGGAGCCCCTTCGACGCCGATTCCGCCGCCGGCGTTAATGCCACAAACGCCGTCACCTGACGCGGCGGAAGCAACCTGGCAGGTCAAGTGCTCGCAGTGCCACGCACTGTACCCACCCGGGTCGCACACAAGCCAGGAATGGAGCGGTATTGTGGGCCAGATGGCTGGATTTACCGGCTCCAACATAACCGCTGAGGATCAGGCGACCATCATCTCCTATCTGAACACGGTGGCCAAGAAGCCCTAACCGCTGAAAATCCGCCTGTTCATTCCCCATCGATTCTCCTTGCCGCGGCGCCGATGAGACCGGAGCCGGATGATGATAAAATAACCGTGACCGTGCTAGGCGGGGAGCTAGCGGTGCCCTTGACCCGCAATCCGCTATAGCGGGGCTGAATTCCCACCCTAGGGGCGGGCCTGCGGGGCCAGTGGCCTTGCCAGGCGGCGTTGAAGGCCAGGTCCTGCGCAATGGAACATCGTGAACCCCGTCAGGTCCGGAAGGAAGCAGCGGTAAGCGATCTCTTTCATGTGCCGCAGGGCGGCCTGGCTGGAGCCGCCTGCCTGGCGCACGCCCGGAAGCCTTGTCTCGACGGTGGGTGCACGGTCGTAAACCGGACTTTGGATGCTGGATTAAACCCCAAAGCCAAAAAAACCACAAAATCGCCAAGTAGTTAATAATCATCATAAATTTGCGGAACCGGAACTCGGAACCATTCCATGTCAAACTTATCTTTATACCGAAAGTACCGCCCGGCGACCTTTGCGGAGGTCGTGGGGCAGGAACATGTCACTCGCACCCTCATGAACGCCATCGGCGCCGGCAAGGTGAGCCATGCTTATCTGTTTGCCGGCTCCCGCGGCACCGGCAAGACTTCTACCGCCAAGCTGCTGGCCAAGGCGCTTAATTGTGCGGAGGGTCCGACGGCGAATCCGTGCGGCAAATGTGAGAGCTGCGCCACTATCGGCGCAGGCACTTCGCTCGATGTGATTGAAATGGACGCAGCCTCAAACCGGGGTATAGATGATATTCGTGATATTCGTGACAAGGTTGCTTATTCACCGGTTGAGGGACGGTCGAAAGTTTACATTCTCGATGAAGTGCACATGCTCACGAAGGAAGCCTCCAATGCCTTTCTCAAAGTTCTGGAGGAGCCGCCGGCCCATGTGGTGTTTGTCCTTTGCACTACCGAACCGCACAAGGTCATTCCAACCATTCAGTCACGTTGTCAAAGATTTGAGTTCCGCCGCCCGGACGTTGGCATGGTGCTGGAAGTGTTGGAACGTGTAGCTGCGGCTGAAGAGATTGAAACCGATGGGGACAGCTTGGCGGCGATTGCCCGCAGCTCGGCCGGGGCTTTCCGTGACGCCATCGGCATCCTTGACCAATTGGCCACCTTCTGTGGCAAGAAGATAACGCTCGCCGACGTACTCTCGATGCTGGGCGCTGTCGAGTCTGAGCTCCTGTTCGAAGCAGTTGACATTGCCGCCGCAGAAGATGCCCGCGGCGCCATCCTGCTTATCGACAGGCTGGCCGCCCAGGGGCGGGACTTCGGCCAGTTCGCGGCGGAGCTAACCGGTCATCTGCGCAATGTGTTTCTGTTGCAGCAGCTCGATGATGCTCCCGACGGGTTAATCAGCGCTCCTGCTTCAGAGACCACCCGGTTGAAGGGGCAGGCGCGGCTGTTGACGCCGGCTCAGGTGATGCGTTTTATCGAGCTGCTGCAGAAGGCTCAGGCGGCGATCAAGCTGGGCGGCGATCCGCGCTTGCAACTGGAGCTGGCGTTTATCGCGGTCACCCGCCCCGAGGCGGATATGTCAACCAAATCAATTATGTACCGGCTGGAGCTGCTGGAGAAGCGCGGGCCGGTGAGGGCAGGTGCCAGTCCCGTCTCAGGCAGTGACGCCGCCGCCGCGGAGGAGCCGCTGGCGCGAGACGCGGACGCGCAGTCTTCCCCGGCAGCGAGGCCCGCGCCGGCGTCCCCGGCCGGGGACGGGCCCCCGCTGGACGAGCAAGCGTCACAGCCGGAGCTGACTCTGGACAAGATATCCCGCGCCTGGGGGATCATCCTTTCCCAGGTCAAAAAGAAGAAGATCCCCCTCTTTTCGCTGCTGCAGGAAGCGAGGCCGGTTGGGCTTAAAGGAAAGATTTTGACGATCGGGTTTCCGGAAGGCGCCGAATTTCACAAAAGCCAGGTGGAAAAACCGTCCTACCGGGCAATTGTCGCCGAGTCGCTGAAAGAAGTAACCGGCGCTGATTTGAGGCTACGATGTGTAATAAAAGGCAAAATGTCAAGTAACAGCAAAGAGCCGCAGGGAACACCGGCTTCCGATGCGGTTATCGCCATGATTAAGGACACGCTGAGCGCGGAAGAAATCTAAAAGCGGCCGCCGGATGCTGGAAAATACAAGGTTAACTTGAAAATTTATTGATGTATTTCAGAGAATAGAAGGCATTATAACGTTGGACGTAACACGTTAAACGTTAAACGGAGGTTTCATAATGCAGAATATGAATATGGGCAAGATGATGAAGCAGGTGCAGCAAATGCAAAAGCAGATGGCCAAAGCACAGGAAGAACTTGCCCGCGAGGAGATTGAAGCCAGCGCCGGCGGGGGCATGGTGACGGTTAAAGTAACCGGGGATCTGCGGTTAGTCTCGGTTAAAATCGATCCGGGGGCGGTCGATCCGGACGACGTCGAGATGCTGGAAGACCTGGTTTTGGCCGCCACCAACGAGGCGCTCCGGGCGGCCCAGGAACTGGCCTCCCAGAAGCTGGGCGGGCTCACCGGCGGACTGAATATTCCCGGACTGTAAGACAGTTCAGCTCAAAGTTCAAAGTTGAAAACCAGCCAATTATCTTTAACGCATGGAACCTGCTATAAAATTAACTTTGAGCTTTGAACTTTGTTTATGTTCCCCACTCCTGTAGAACAACTGATAACCGATCTTGCCAAACTACCAGGCGTGGGCCGGCGGTCGGCGCAGCGCATTGCTTTTTTTATGCTCAGGCAGCCCCGGGAAGAAGCCGCTTCTCTGGCTCAATCAATCATCGATGTCAAAGACAAGATTCGGTATTGCCGCCGGTGTTTTAATTTTACCGATGACGATCTTTGCGTTTTCTGCCGCGATGCCCGCCGGGACGCCTCGGTAATCTGCGTAGTCGAGGAGCCCAGCGACATTATCCCGATTGAAAAGGGGGGAGATTACCGCGGGATTTATCATGTTCTCGGCGGGGCGCTGTCGCCGCTGGACGGCATCGACCCGGAACATTTACGCATCAAGGAGTTGATTGAGCGCGTTGAGGCCGGCGGTATTGACGAGGTGATCATCGCGACCAATCCCAACACTACCGGAGAATCAACAGCGATGTACGTTGCCGATCAGCTTCGGGGGCGGGTCAAAGTGACACGGCTGGCAAGCGGCTTGCCGGTGGGCGCCGACCTGGAGTATGCTGATGAGGCAACGGTGAGCCGCGCGATTCTGGGCCGGCGGGAAATGTGAAAAAGCAGACTCTGGAAAATGGATTCTTGATGCTGGAGGAATTGCCCGCGGTCCGGAACGCTTGGGGCTATGAAAAGATGAAATTGCTATGAACGGGTGAAAATCGCCTTGATGGACTTGGAATCAGAAACTCGGAACACTGCCCTAAACATGGAAGCGCGGGAATTGCGCATCCGGAAGCAGAATCGCGTCCTGCTGAATCTGATCTGGGGTTTTATCCTGGTAATCCTGGTCGAAGCGTACGTATTCTCACCGCTCCCGGGATTGATTTCCCGGCATGTGGTCGGGGCCTCCTCCGCGCTTTTCTGGCCGGCATTTTCCGCGCTGCCCGCGGTTTTCCTGCTGTCGCAGGCATTTCTTCACCTGAGAGTTCTGAAACGTTATTTCCCGCACCATCGCCGCAACCGCCGGGCGGCCATCTTTACCCCGATTATCTCCTTTGTCGCTCTGACGCTGCTGCTGACGCTGTTGCTGCCGCTGTCGCCGGTTCATTTCTGACATCAGCCCGGCGGCCGCAAGTCCTTTTGAAGACGGATCGCGCCGGCGCCTGCCGTGATTAACGCCCCCGCCATTTGGGTAATTTAACATCTTTATTGCGGTCTTCCAGCCGCACACAATTTGTCAGACTGGTTTCCGGAAGGAGTGAAAATGGCGATTTACGTGGCGCTAAGCAGGCTAACCGAAGAAGGCAGCAAGACGATCAAAAAGAACCCGGAACGGATCAAGGAGGTCAACCGCGACCTGGAAGAGATGGGCGTCCGGATCCTGGCACAATACGCCGTCCTGGGCTCGTATGACTTTGTCAACATCCTGGAAGCCCCCGATAACGACACCATTGTGAGAATGTCGGTCGAAATCGGCTCCCGGGGCTCCGTACGCTTGCATACGATGCCGGCGGTGCCCATTGATGAGCTGATCGATGATATAAAAAGCAAGGAGGGGAAATGAAGCCGGAGCGTAAACACGGTTACCGCCGCCTGATTCCCTGGCTGGCCGCCGCGGCGCCGGCGCTGTCCTTTTTACTCATATGCGGGTGAAGCTAGGTCAGGCGCCCGGCGGGCGCTTAAAGCAGCCGGCGATGCCGGCCGTTATAGTCATTGCGGTTTGCGCAGATGTTTGCGGAAAGAAGGATCCAACCAAACATGCCGGCAGATTGCCAAAAAATTATTTCGACAACTGGAGGTGGACTTAAATGAAGAAGACAATAACCAAGCTCTTCCTCGGACTGGCGGCCCTTGCCGCGGTGGTGGCGGCTGTCCGTTGCAAAGGCTGCAAAGGCGGCTCCGCTTAAGGAAGGGCGGCAGGCCCAGGGAGGGTTGCCATGACCGGGCTCACAGATTAATCCTGACGGGCAATTTTAACTTCAGCCTGCTGCGCGGGCAGCCGGGGAACCCTCGCCCGGCATCACCTCCGCGCGGCCGGCTTTGGGTGCTTGGGGGCAATAATGTCACAAGCCGCCCGTTTCAACGCATACACCAAAGAATAAAAAAACTGACCATTCAAGTCGCTCAGGTTCCGTCCGGACCGGCTGCTATCTTCTGTATGTAAGTTAAAACTTCAGGCAGGAGGTGCACCGTGAACGACCCCAAGACAATGATTGAATTTATCGAAATGTT
>JAMDDD010000001.1 GCA_023489275.1 Actinomycetota bacterium | reverse complement strand
GGCAGCATTGCCGGGCAACTGGATATCCGCTTCCGGCACCTTGATTATCTTGCTCAGTTCAGCCAGCTCGCGCTGCGGTTCCTTCAGCGCCGCCGGCAGGACAGTGACGGCCAGGCCGGCACGGTTCTCCACCAGAGGCTTGCCGTTGCGGTCGTAGATAATGCCGCGGGGTGCTTCATCCGGCACAAACCGGATAAAGTTGTCCTTGGCCATCGCCACGTACTGATTGCCGGAAATAACCTCCAGGAACCAGATCCGGAAAATAAGCACCCCGAACAGCAGCAGCGCCATTGCTCCCAGCATCCCGGCGCGAAAGGCAATCGAAGGCGGCTGGCGGTCGCCGTAGTCGCGCCGTTTCCGGCGGCGGCTGCTCTTGAACAGAGAGGATGATGGTGTTTTCCGGCGGCTACTCTTTAATCGAAAAGACATTTGTTTGATCAGCTCCCAGCCACCAACGGCAAATCGCAAAAACCGGCGCCGCGATGAGCGCGTTTAAAACGGCCGATGGCAAGATAATTCTCAGGATGATAAACCAGACCGAGGCCTCGACGCCGAGCAGGAACATGATGACCGCGTTCAGCGCCTGCAGCACCAGCGTTACCGCGAAGACCGCGAGCACCGGCGGCATCCATGACTCCGGGTCGATCCGCTCCGAAAAGCTGCCGCTGAAATAACCGCCCAGCGTCAGCAAAAACGAGGAGATGCCCATCATCTGCACCAGGGCGACATCGATCAGGATCCCGGTGGCAAACCCGGTGACGGCGCCCCAGATGGGCCCGCGCATCAAAGCCAGGCAGACAACCACCACCAGCGTCACATCCGGTTTTGTTCCCAGCACCATCAGGTAGGGCGCCATGGTCGTCTGCAAAATCACGGCGGCGATGACCAGAGCAATCACCTTGAGCATGAAGAGGCGGCCCTCGGGCGCCGCCGCGGCCGCGGCGCCTTCCTGCCCCTGTTGCAGAACCCTCTGTCTGCTTTTCAGCCCTCCGGACGCCGCCATTTTAACCTCCATTGACCATTGGTCCCTGGTCCGCTCCCGGAGGCGGGATCAGGACCATCACGTCTTCCAGGCGGCTAAAATCAACAAAAGGCGTCACGGAGATGCTCTTGAAGTAATTAACCTCCTGGTCAGAAACCTGGTTGACGACTCCAATGGGCACGCCTTCGACGAAAAGCTTGCCGGTGCCGGAGGTGACGACGACGTCGTTTTTGGACACTTTCTGATTCTTGTCCACGAAATCCATCTCCAGTTGCCCGGCAATGCTGCCAACAATGGTGCCCTGGGCATCGCTATTTTGCAGCTTTGACTCAACGTGTGAAGTGTTGTCAATAATAAGCAGTACTTGCGCGGAGTTGGTAGCCACCGCTGATATCTGCCCGACGAGCCCCTCGGCGCTGACTACCGTCTGGCCCATGGCGATCCCGTCATCGGAACCGCTATTAATCGTAATGGTGGCGTTCCAGGCGGATCCGGAACGGCCGACGATGCGGGCGGGCACCTGTTTGTAACCGTGGGGAAACGAGGGCTGGTTAATAAATCCCAGCATGGCCTTGAGCTGGTTGTTTTCATCCTCAAGATTCTTTTGCGATATTACCTGCGACCGCAAACCATCAACCTCCTGGCGCAGCTTTCCGTTTTCGTTCTCGGCAGAGATCAGCCCCGTTACCCAGGTATAGGCGCCTTTGAAGGGATCAAGAATACGAGAGGTGGCCGATTCCACGGGTGATATCACCCGCAGACCGCCTCGCTGCGTGGAATGGAGCACCCCCCCGACGGGCTCGCGAAAATACCACGTGAGCATGGCTACCGACACCAGCAGCAACACTGCCAGCACCGCTTGACGTTGGGCACTTGTCTTGCGGGCCACGATAGACCTTACGGTTGAGGTTTAAAAGCGGCGTTTTGACTTCGCGTGGCGGGATGTCTTGTGCAGAGCTTCAAATTCCTCAAGCGAGCGGCCGGAGCCGACTGCGACGCACGTTAGCGGCGATTCCGCCATATGAATTGGCATGCCGGTTTCTTCCCGCAAGCGCTCGGGCAGCCCCTGCAGCAGGGAGCCACCGCCGGCAAGCATCACGCCCCTGTCCATGATGTCACTGGCGAGTTCAGGGGGTGTCTTGTCAAGCGTAGTCTTGAGGGCGTCGATAATAGACTCGACCGGTTCCGCCAAAGAATCCCGTATCTCTTCTGAAGTCAAAACGATTGTCTTGGGCAGGCCGGTGACCAGATCCCGTCCCCGTATTTCCGCCTGCTCTTCTTCCGCCAGAGGATACGCGGAGCCAATCTCGAGCTTCAGCTCCTCCGCGGTCTGGCTTCCTATCATAAGTTTGTATTCTTTTTTGACATGCGCGATGATCGCTTCATCCATCTCATCGCCACCAACACGAATCGACTGCGATGTCACAATCCCCCCCAGCGAGATCACCGCGACCTCGCTGGTGCCGCCGCCGATGTCAACAATCATGTTGCCGGTAGGCTCGCTCACCGGCAGTCCGGCGCCGATCGCGGCCGCCATCGGCTCTTCAATCAGATAACAGAGCCGGGCGCCCGCTGACAGGGTAGCCTCCTCCACCGCCCGCTTCTCGACCCCGGTAACGCCGGATGGGATACAGACAACGACGCGGGGATGCGCCCAGCGGTTCTGATGCACCTTCTGGATAAAGTGGCGCAGCATCTGCTCGGTAACGTCAAAATCGGCGATGACGCCATCCTTTAAGGGCCGGATGGCGCTGATGGTCCCCGGAGTGCGGCCCAGCATCCGCTTTGCTTCCGCGCCCACGGCATGGACTTCGCCCGTCCGCTGGTCGATAGCCACCACTGAAGGCTCGCTTAAAACTATCCCCCGGCCGCGGACGTAAACAAGGGTGTTGGCGGTACCCAGATCGACCGCCATGTCCCTGCCGCCAAAACCGGCAAAGTAATTCATGAAACTAATTTAATTCTCCTTTCCAGCAGACGCCCCGCGCCCGCAAAATGACATAAAAAACCGCGCCCCCGCCATTACGGCAGCTTTTCCTGGGAACAAAGCGAGGGCGCAGCGACCCGACGCCTGCCTATCCGGCGCCTGCGATTGCACCCCCGATACCCCATTTGCAGCTATTTCTAACTCACGGAGCAGGATATTATATAACAATTCCATGAAGTAGACTAAATCAAAAGCAGATACCGGATCCTGGCTGCCGGATTTGGGAAACAGCAAAAAGAAGATTTAACCAAAGTCAAAAATTCAGCGTCCAGAATCCGCTTTATCGGTTTTTATTCCATTCCGCCGGCGGCCACAACCCGATCGTCCTGAGCATTCCTGCCAGCATTGAGACCGGCAAACCGACTATGTTCGTGTACTGTCCCCGTATCTCTTCCACAAATGCAGACGCCCGCTCCTGGATCGCGTAGGCGCCGGCTTTTCCGCGCCACTCCTCCGAGGCGACGTATATCTCGATCTCGCGCTCCGGCAACCGTGAGAAACGGACCTCGGTCACCGCGTGGTCAGTCATCTCCTTCAGCGGGTCGCCTGCTTCTCCCGTTTCGGACCAGATCAGCGTGACGCCGCTGTAAACCAGGTGGGTTGCGCCGGACAGCCGGCTGAGATCTGCGCGCGCCTCTGCGGCGGTGGCGGCCTTGCCGACAATCCGCCCGTTTATTACTACAATCGTGTCAACTCCGAGGACGGGCCTCCCAGCCGGCAGCGGCTTGAGCCATGGCACCACGGACCAGGCTTTGCCGCGGCTGTGGCGCTCCACCAGCTCGCCCGGCAGTTCCAGGCCCTGGTCCTCTTCCTCGTACTGGGGCGCTACAGTCTCAAAGTCGATCCCGAGTGCTTCCAGCAGCGCCCGGCGCCGGGGGGACCTGGAGGCGAGGTACATTATTCCCCCAAAGGAAAAATCGTTTTTACACTATTTCGCTCTCGGTAAAATATAGCCCGATCTCACGCTCGGCGCTGGCGGGACTGTCCGATCCGTGCACCACGTTTGCCACGATTTCGAGTCCGTAATCGCCTCGAATCGTGCCTGGCTCGGCGGCCATGGGGTTGGTGCTGCCCATCATCCGGCGGACTACAGCAATCGCCTCAGGTCCTTCCAGCACAAAGGCCGCCACCGGACCGGAAGTTATCGAGCCAACGAGCTCGCCAAAAAAATCCTTTTCACGGTGCTCGGCGTAATGCTGTTCGGCCAGCTCACGGTTGACCCTAAGGAACTTCATGCCACGGATCCGGAAGCCGCGCTTCTCGAACCTGGCCAGCACTTCCCCCACCAGCCCGCGGCCGACCGCACCCGGCTTTATCAAGACAAAAGTGCGCTCCAAAACATCTCCTTAAGATTAAAAGATTAGCTTACGACTTGTCCGTTTCGCGATTGGATCGAACAGCCTCAAAGATCCAGAATAACGACAACCGGTGACTGGTTTTTAACTAGAAATCAGAAACTCGAAATTTGCAACTGTGTCAGGCAAATAGCTCGTCTTCTTCGGCAAACGGGATCTTGCCGCTTTCCGGCTTTTTTGTCGGCTCTTCAGCCGCCGGGGTCTCGATTGATTCCGTGGTTTCCGCTCTGGCGGATTTCTTCCGAACACTGGCGTAAGTGCCTCTCGCCGGCTTTGATGTATGCCGCGCCGGCAATGAATAATTGTTGTCCGCCCGGCAGTACGGGCAGGCCTGCCAGTCCGGGTCAAGCGGCTTGCCGCAGCTCTGGCACGCTGTCTTCAGTTGCCGGCGGCACTTGGGGCAGATCAGAAAATCATCTTTGACCGGCGTGCGGCAGGCAGGACAGCGGCCGGCAGTGCCGCCGATCTCCAGCTCTCTGGCCTGGATTTCCAGGTCGCGCTCCAGCACATCTTCCAGAAACTCCGGCGGGCGGAGAATCGCGTAAAAAAGCGTGCCGGCGTACGGGAAGATCAGCGAGGCAATCACGGCGACGCCGATCATCATCGAATCAGTCAGGCGACGCTTGGCGTCCTTGTACGTCCAGAAAACCAGCGCCAGCCATAACCCAACCAGCACCGCCTTGCTCATCAAAGTGGCAAAATTCCACCAGGAGGAATCAAAGAAGCCTCCGGTCGGATCAGAAGAACTAGTCTGTAGCAAAATAAAGTTCAATGTCAAAAGACCTCAAATAGATTGATAAAGTCAATAATCAAACTTCAATTTTACTTTACATCATCCTCTTCTTGATGTCAGCCAGCAAGTAAAGAGACCCGGTCACCAGAATCAGGTCCCGGATCGAAGCCAGCTTAAAGGCGCTCTCCAGCGCCGACTGGTTCTGACGAGCGACAAACGTCTGCACCGGACTGGCTTTCACCACCGGCAAATTGGAAAGCTCCTGCGCCGGGGCGCAACGGGGGTTGGAATTTTCCGTGATGAATAAGATATCACAAAAATCAAGCAGTCGCTCCAGCATCGCTCCCGCATCCTTATCCTTGAGGATGGAAACAACCCCGATCACCCGCTTGCCCCCGGCCAGGGACTTGAGCGAAGCCAGCAGTTCATCAATGCCGCTGGGGTTATGGGCGCCATCCAGAACTACCAGCGGCTTTTCCGAGATAATCTCCATCCGCGCGGGAACCTTGATTTTCGGCAGGGTGCGCCTGAGTTTTTTTTCATCGAGCGGTTTCCCCTGGAATAATTCCGCCGCCTGCAGGGCAACGGCGCAGTTGGTGCGCTGGTACTGGCCGAGCAGAGACAGGGAAAGGTCTGCATACCGGCCCTTTGCCGTCCAGACGTCGAACTTCTCTCCCCTTCCCTTCAGAAGCGAGAAGTCTTCGTCGAAGACCAGCGGCTTTACCTGCAGCCGCTTGCACACCTTGAGCGCCTCGCCAATCGCCTCTTCCGACAGAGAGCCCAGGACGACCTTCCCTTTGGGCGGTATCACCGCCATCTTCTCCTTCACGATCGCCGCAACGTTTTTTCCCAGCAGATCCGTGTGCTCCAGCCCGACATTGGTAAGTACCTGCACTTTGGAGTCGATGACGTTGGTGGCGTCATAACGCCCGCCCAGCCCCGCTTCGATTACCGCCACACCGACTTTCTGCTGCCAGAAATACAGATACGCCGCCGCCGTGAGAACCTCAAACGCGGTCAGGGGCCCGCTGCTGCGGGACCGCTTGTTGACCTCCTCCGCCTTCTCCCGCACCTCGAGAATCAGCTTGTCAAACCGGTTTGGAGATATCTCCTTGCCGTTGATGAGGAACCTCTCCGTGTACGAGACCAGATGCGGCGACAGGTACGCGCCTGACTTGAGGCCCTGTCCCCCCAAAATCGAGGCGGCCATCCGCGCTGTGGAAGATTTGCCGTTGGTGCCGACGATATGAATTGTCTTGATGTGCTTCTCGGGATTTTTCAGCGCCGTCAGGAGCTTCTTGATCCTCGCCAGCCCGGGCTTGATTCCCAGACGGTCAAGATCGGTGAGGTATGCTTCAACTTCGGGGCTGATCGAAGATACGCTGCTTGGCGGACGGAACACGGGCTGTGGAGCCAGGATGCTGCGCAGGTTTTTACCCTTGGGTGGCACTAAAGCTGGCCCCGGCCACCGAAGTAGCGCTCATATTGCTCCCTGAGTTCGGCAAGTTCACGTCCGTGCTGCTCCATCTTGTTCCTTTCCTTCTCCACGATATCCGGCGGAGCATTTGCCACAAACCTTTCATTGGCCAGCTTCCCGGCCGCACGCGAATATTCCTGCTCTTTTTTGGAAATCGCGGTCCTGATGCGCCCCGCCTCCACTTCCACATCGATCAGGCCTTCCAGCGGCACCAGCAGCCTCCCGCCAGGAATCACGGCCACGGCCGGCCGGCCGCCGACGCTTTCCGCTTCTGCCTCAAATACTTGCCCAATGCCGGTATTTGTAAGTGATTCTATCAAACCGGCGTTAGCCGCGACTACCCTTCTGACCTGCGCGTCGGCAGATACGAGTATGGCCGGCGCCTTCCGCCCCGGGGGCACCCTCAACTCGTTACGCAGCGTGCGAAGCGAAGTTACGGCCGCCATAACCTGCTCCATGTCGGCTTCCGCTTCATCATCGATCAAATCGCTGTTGCCGGCGGGAAACTCCCTGTCAATCAAAAATCCCTCACTGCCCGGAATCATTGCCGCCAGCTCTTCAGACAGGAAAGGCATGAACGGATGCAGCATCCTCAGAATGTGATCAAGCAGATACAGGAGATGGCCCGACGCTTCGCGCTTCTGCTCCTCGTTCTCACCGTAAAGCCTGGGCTTGACCGCCTCCACGTACCAGTCGCAAAACTCGTTCCAGACGAAGCGGTAAAGCAGGCGGGTGGCCTCGGCAAACTCGTATCTGTCGAGCAGGCGGCCCAGCTCCAGCGCCGCCTGCTGCATCCGGCTTTGGATCCACCGGTCGGCCAGCTCGGCCGTGGCCCGCCGGGGGGATGACGCCGCCACGCCCAGCAGCACAAACCGCGCCGCGTTAAACACCTTGTTGCAGAAGTTGCGGCTCATTTCGATCCGCTCTTCGGAGAAGCGCACGTCCTGGGCAGAGGCCATGTTTAGCAGGCCGAAGCGGGTCGGATCGGCTCCGTAAGTATCGATCAGTCCCAGGGGATCGACGCCTGTGCCCAGCGATTTGCTCATCCGCCGGCCATCCCTGGCCATGATGGTCGGGTTGATGATGACGTCGCCAAACGGGATATCACCGGCAAATTCAATGCCCATCATGATCATCCTCGATACCCAGAGGAAGATGATATCCCGCGCCGTCACCAGGACGTTGGTGGGATAAAAAGTTTCCAGCCGCTGGGTCGCGTCCGGCCAGCCCAGCGTAGCGAACGGCCACAGCGCCGAACTAAACCAGGTGTCGAGCACGTCTTCTTCCTGCTTGAGCCGCGAGGAACCGCACCTGCACATCGACGGCGGCGTCTCGCGCACGATAATCTCGCCGCATTCATCGCAGTGCCAGACCGGCAGCCGGTGCCCCCACCAGAGTTGCCTGGAGATGCACCAGGGCCGGAGGGACCGCATCCACTCCAGGTAAACGTCCTTCCAGCGATCCGGCGTAAACCGGATCCGGCCCTGCTCGACGGCGCGGATCGCCGGCGCCGCCAGTTCATCCATCCGCATAAACCACTGCAGTGAAATATACGGCTCAATCGGCGTGCCGCAGCGGTAGCAGACCCCGACGGCGTGCGAGTAGGCCTCTACCTTCTCGACGGCGCCCTCCTGCTCAAGACGGTTCATTACCTGCTCGCGGGCATCGGTCAGCCCGAGGCCGGCGAACTCGCCGCCGATCTCGTTGATGCGGCCATCAGAGGTAAAAACATTGATCTCTTCGAGGCCGTGTTTCTTGCCCAGCTCAAAGTCGTTAGGGTCATGCGCCGGGGTAACCTTGAGCGCCCCGGTGCCAAAATCCATGTCCACATACTCGTCGGCGATTACGGGAATCTCGCGGCCGGCCAGCGGCAGGACCACCTGCCTGCCGATAAAGCGCCGGTAGCGCTTGTCCGCCGGGTTTACCGCCACGGCGGTGTCGCCCAGCATCGTCTCCGGCCGCGCCGTGGCGATCACCAGATAGTCGTCCCCGTCCTTGATCCTATACCTCAGATAATATAGTTTGTCTTCACACTCCTCATGTTCCACTTCCAGATCCGAAAGAGCGGTGTGACAGCGGGTGCACCAGTTGACCATGTACTCGTCGCGGTAGATGAATCCCTTTTCATAAAGAGCGGTAAAAACGCGGTAGACAGCACGGACATACCCCTCATCAAGAGTGAAGCGCTCGCCCTGGTAGTCAAGGGAACATCCCAGGCGCTTGAGCTGATTGATGATTGTGGACCCGAACTGGTCGCGCCACTCCCAGACCCGTTTCTCAAACCGGGCGCGGCCAATCTCCTGCCGCGTCAGACCCTCGGCAGCCAGCCGCTTCTCCACTTGATTCTGAGTGGCAATGCCGGCGTGGTCGGTGCCGCAGATCCAGAGCGCGTTTTGCCCCCGCATCCGCGCCAGCCTGACCAGCAGGTCCTGTATCGAAGAGTTAAGCGCATGCCCCATGTGAAGCGAGCCGGTGACATTGGGCGGTGGCAGCGAAATGCTGAAGGATTCCTTATTGGAGGGAACTTCCGGAGAAAAAAGATCGGCCTCGAGCCAGCGGTCCATCCATTTCGGCTCGATCTCAGCCGGCAGGTAGCGGGTGGTTATCTTAAGTTGTTCACGAATCAGCTTGTCCATGCGGGGCGGCCGCGGTGGCCGCCTGCAATTTTACCACAAGCCGCTACAACCGGACATTGGATTTTAAATAACGGACTTGGGATAAAAACCAGGAAAGCGAGGCCTCGATCTTTATCCTTCGCTGTCCAGGGTCCAGATTTTAAAATCCGGAATCCGGTCTATGGATAAGTGAACCCGGCGCTGCAGCAGGAACCGGCGCTGCCGGTCAGGTCAACGATGAAGCTGCTGACGCTGGCCGAGACATGAAAGTCAAGCGTGAAAGAGGCCGAGGAGCCGGTGGAAATATCGCCCAGGGAGACGGGCCCGGCTGTGATCAGGCTGGCAACGCCAGCAGGTACGGTGGCCCCGGTGATGACCACATTCGTCGCGTTAACGCCGTTGTCATGGACGTGAAATTTGACTTGTAGATCATTGTTGGTGTAGTCAGTAAACGAAGCCCAGTTGGAGCCGTCGTCAAACAGCCGCAGGTCCGGCTTGATAGCGTTCCAGCCATCGGCGGTCATCCAGGGGCGGTTGTCAGTGACGCCTTTGCTGTTGACGTACGGGGTGTCGCCGATGCCGTCGAGGTCGCTATCGGTTCCGGCATAATCGCTCCAGTAGTTGCCGCCATTGGGAGCAGCCAGATTAAATGAATTGGTCGCGCCAGACTGATCGTCCGCCTGAGTTCCGTTGCCGGTAAAGTCATTGCTGGATACGGTATTGCCGGAACTGCCGTAAGCAAGCACCAATCCTTCGGTATTGTTTGAAATCGTGTTACAGGTAATCGTATTGCCGGTCGAGCCGTCAATCACAATGCCAGCGCTATTGCCGGTAAGAGTATCCCTTTTCAGGATGTTGTTTTTACCGCCCGTCACCTGTATGCCGTAATCGAAGCCGGTAACGGTCAGATTTTCCACCACAACATTGGAATCGTTGAAGACAAGACCGCCTTCCATGCCCGGTCCCGAAAGCGTGTGGCCTGCCCCATTGAGGATGACGCCGGTATCGACGATGCCAATGGTGCCGTTGATATCCTGATTTAAAGTGCAGGTTTTGGAAGAGTTGTCCCAGGTTCCGATTGAGGTGCAGTCGCCGCCGGTGCTGTCGTTTCTGATAGTGAAGGTTCCCGATGCCGCGGAAGCCGTCACCACAAAAACAGCCAAGCAGACAAACATCATCAGAGCGATGCCGACCCCCGCCCCCGTAACCATCCTGTTAAATTCCCTTCCTTTCCCCACCTATCTCACCTTCAATGTCCTGATTGACAGCTTTTCAAGGGTATAACGAATGACTATCGTTGCCAACCATTAGTTTCAAATTATTACAAATATGAAACAAGCGACATATTCAAAATATAAATGATAAACCATGCCTCTGGCAAGGGAGCGCGACGATAATGTCTAAAAAAATCGGTCATAAACAATGATGAAGTCAGCTAACACAAAAAAAGCAATTGCCTAGGTCAGCAGGCTGTATCCGGCAATTAGCAGTAAACGTGTTTTTCCTGCTGCCTGAAACATGACAGCATAAGGCTCACAATTAAATATAAAAATAAAACATCGATGGAGATTTGGGGAGGAGAAGAACAGGACAGATTTGCGGGCAAATGCGGCCAAAAAAACGGCCTCATTACGGAAAACTTATCCCGGCAGGCGCAACCTGCTGCGGCCAGATGCAACAGCCATGGACCCTAAAGGAAAAAGTGCTCCAGCGCCTGGCTAAAGTCATCCACAAAGACAAACTCCAGCTCCCGGCGGACCTTGGCGGGAAGCTCTTTTACGTCGGGACGGTTGGCCTTTGGCAAAATCACGGTCCTGACGCCGGCGCGCACCGCCGCCAGGCATTTTTCCCTCAGGCCCCCGATCCGAAGGACGCGGCCTCTAAGCGTGATTTCACCGGTAGCGGCCACCGCGGGCCTGATCGCCCTGCCGGTAATCGCGGACAGCATGGACGCAGCCAGAGCAATGCCCGCCGAGGGGCCGTCCTTGGGAATGCCGCCCTCGGGTACATGCAGCCGCACATCCCTGGCCGACATGTCCCATTTGCCATCGGCATCAAAGGCCGGCGCTTTTTTCGTAAACAGCGACTTGAACCTGGGATCAGTCTCAACCCGTGAAAGCAGGTAGCCCCAGGCGGTCGCCGCCGACTCCTGCATCACGTCGCCGAGCTGCCCGGTAAGCATCAGTTCCCCCTTGCCGGTGGATATGCTGGTCTCGATCGTCAGCACCTCACCCCCGTCAGAAGTGTACGCCAGGCCGAGGCTGGCGCCTTTCAGCGGCCGGCGGTCCAGTTTTTCCTCGCTAAACGGCGCCGCACCCAGATAATCCTCAAGAGAGGCGGCGGCAATCCGTACCGGCAGCTTCACCTTTTCTTCCAGGTAACGGCGGGCCACTTTACGGTAAACCTTGCGCAGGCGCCGCTCCAGATCGCGCACCCCTGATTCCCTGGTGTAGAAACGGATTACCGCTTTGATCGCCGCCGGCGAGAAGATCACGTCGCGCCGCTTAAGCCCCGTTTCCCTGGCGATCTTCGGGATCAAATGCCGGCGGGCGATCTGCTCCTTCTCCTCGAAGGTATATCCAGAAAGGTGGATAACTTCCAGGCGGTCATACAGCGTCGCCGGAATGCCATCTTCATAGTTGGCGGTCGCCAAAAACAAAACTTTGGAGAGGTCGTAGTCCAGCTCGAGATAATTATCACGAAACTCCTTGTTTAGCAAAGGATCCAGCACTTCCATCAGCGCCGCCGCCGGATTGCCTCGAAAATCGGAGTCCATCTTGTCAATTTCATCGAGGAGCACGACGGCGTTATCGGCCTTGGCTTTGACGATGGCGTCGATGATCCTGCCGGGCATGGCTCCGACATAGGTGCGCCGGTGACCGCGGATCTCCGCTTCGTCCCGGACGCCCCCAAGGGAAATGCGCACGAACGGCCGCTCGAGCGCGCCGGCGATCGCCCGCGCCACGGAGCTCTTGCCGACCCCCGGTGGGCCGACGAAGCACAGGGTGGTGTTCGGCTGATCCTCGCCCAGCAGCTTCCCCACAGCCAGAAATTCCAGGACGCGCTCTTTGACCTTTTTCAGACCGTAATGAGTCTTGTCCAGGTGTCGTGCCACCACCGGCAGTTCATAGCCGCCGCCCGCGGCCCGCTCGCCCCAGGGGAGCGCGAACACGTTGTCAAGGTAATTGCGGATGACGGAAACCTCGGCCGACATCGGCGAAGCCGCCGCCAGCTTTTTGATCTCCTTGCGCACAGCCTCGCCGGCCGGCCCCAGCTGTTTCTTTTCCAGAAGGTCGTAATATTCGCGGACGCTCTCATCCTCGGCCTCCGGCGAATTTTCCAGCTCGCCGCGAATTACCCGCAGCTTCTCGTGCAGAAATATCTGCCGCTGGGTTGCCTCGATCTTTTCCTGGACCTTTTGGTTAATATCGCGTTCCAGATCAAGCACCGCGTTTTCCTCAATCAGGATCTGCAGCACCGCTCCCAGCCGCTTTTCCGAGTCGTCCATCTCCAGCAGCTCCTGCTTCTTGCTCTGGGGCAGCAGCAGGTGAGCGGCAACGGCGTCTCCCAGTTCACCGGCCCCGTTGACAGCGCCGATTACATGCGCCATCTCCTCCGGCATCCCGGGATTGCCCTCGACGTAACGGATGAACTCTCGCACCACAACCCGCGCCAGGGCATCAATCCGCTCGCCGGATTTTTCCACCGACTCTGCCATGGAAGAGTAATGAACCATGAAATGCGGCGTCGTG
This sequence comes from Actinomycetota bacterium, assembly GCA_023489275.1. GTDB lineage: Bacteria > Actinomycetota > Thermoleophilia > BMS3ABIN01 > BMS3ABIN01 > JACWAD01. The sequence goes on along the minus strand of JAMDDD010000001.1, from coordinate 31,656 downwards.
GAGGTAAAATCATCGATGCGGACCCGCTCCTTGCCCTCTACGAGCGCCTTGATCGTACCATCCGGCAGACGGTACAGCTGCACCACCGTGGCCATCGTGCCGATCCGGACGATGTCATCAACCGTCGGGTCTTCAACGGAGGGCTCCTTCTGGCTGGAGAGGATGATCGGGGTTTTTTCGGCGAAAGCCAGCTCCAGGGCCTTGATCGATTTCTCACGCCCGGCAAAAATCGGCGCGACCATGCGGGGAAAGACTACAAGCTCTCTGGTTGGCAGCAGCGGTAAGGTCTTTTCAGGTTTATGCTGACTCTTCGTCAAGTTGCGGCAATATTCTTTCTGCTTCCGTCACCAGCGTGGGGTTGATCTCTCGTTCAATTGTATCTTTGGTCACCACACACTTGCGGACGTCGCCGCGTGAGGGAAGCTCAAACATTACATTCAGGAGGGACTGCTCGATTATCGACCGCAGCCCCCGGGCGCCGGTCTCCAGCTTCAGCGCTTTACTCGCGATCGCCGCCAGCGAATCCGGCGCGAACACCAGCTCAATATTATCAAATCTGAAGAACCGCTCAAACTGCTTCACCAGGGCATTTTTCGGTACGGTCAGAATCCGGACCAGATCGTCCCGATTCAGATTATGAATCGCCGTCACCACCGGCAGGCGGCCGATAAATTCAGGAATCAGCCCGTAGTCCAGCAGGTCCTCCGGCATCACCTGCGCGAAAGTGCTGCCAACGTCCTTGTCGACCTTGCTCCTCACTTCGGCGCCAAAGCCCATGCCCTTGTGACCGACACGCCGCTCGATAATCTTGTCCAGATGAGCGAAAGCGCCGCCGCAGATGAACAGGATGTTGGTGGTGTCGATATTGAGGAATTCCTGATGCGGATGTTTCCGCCCGCCCTGAGGCGGCACGCTGGCTACCGTCCCTTCCAGGATTTTCAGCAGGGCCTGCTGTACGCCCTCCCCGGAGACGTCACGCGTAATTGAGGGATTGTCGGCGCGGCGGGCGATCTTGTCCACCTCGTCGATGTAGATAATGCCGGTCTCCGCCTTTTTAACATCATAGTCAGCGGCCTGGATCAACTTCAGCAAGATATTCTCCACATCCTCGCCGACATAACCGGCTTCCGTGAGCGCGGTAGCGTCGGCGATGGCAAAGGGAACATTCAGAAAACGGGCCAGGGTCTGCGCCAGCAAGGTCTTGCCACAGCCGGTCGGGCCGAGGAGAAGGATATTTGATTTCTGCAGCTCGACGTCGTTGTCTTCGCCCGAGAAGATCTGGATGCGCTTGTAGTGGTTGTAAACCGCCACCGCCAGGGTCCGCTTGGCTTCCTCCTGGCCGACAACATATTCGTCGAGCGCCTCGTAAATCTCGCGCGGCTTGGGAAGGTTGTCGAGATCGAGGCTCTGCGGCGCCGCCAGCTCCTCATCAATGATCTCGTTGCAAAGATCGATGCACTCATCGCAAATATAAACGCCGGGACCGGCGATCAGTTTTTTAACCTGCCGCTGCGACTTGCCACAAAAGCTGCACAGAAGTTGTTCGTTTCCGTCGGTCGGCCTTGCCATAAATCATTCTCCCTTTGTCGCTGCGCGATGAGTCAGGACGTCGTCGATGATGCCGTATCCCCTGGCCTCTTCTGATGTCATGAAATAATCACGGTCGGTGTCTGCAGATACTTTTTCCAGAGGCTGCCCGGTGTGTTTGGCGAGAATCTCGTCCAATCGCCTCCGCAAGGAAAGAGCTTCCTTGGCGTGAATTTCGATGTCGGCCGCGGGCCCCTGAAAGCCACCGGAGAGCTGATGAATGAGGATTTTGGCGTTCGGCAGGGCAAACCGTTTGCCCTTAGCGCCTCCCGCCAGAATGAGTGCGCCCATGCTCATAGCAATCCCAACGCAGGTGGTTACCACGTCCGGTTTTATAAATTGCATTGTATCATAGATGGCCAGCCCCGCATAGACGGAGCCGCCGGGTGAGTTGATATAAAGGTTGATATCTTTATCAGGATCGTCTGACTCCAGATGCAGCAGCTGGGCCACCACGACGTTGGCCACCTCTTCATTCACACCGCTGCCCAGAAAGATGATTCTCTCATTGAGCAGGCGTGAGTAAATGTCGAAGGCCCGCTCGCCGCGGCTGGTCTGCTCGATCACCATCGGAATTAAAGGCATTTGATCTTTCACCTCTTTACCCCTCTTGTTACGAGTTTCAGGTTTCTGGTTTCCAGTTAACCGCGCGACCCTGGAACTGGCAACTGTAAACTTTAAACTCGAAACTATGGTTTAATGATTTCCGGCTCTTCTGCTTTAGTGTCTTTGCTTGGCGCCGTTTGCTTTTGCAGCACCGGGATTGCTTTTTCCGCCAGCAGGTCCAGCGCCTTCCGCTTCCGCAGATTGCTCTTGACAAACGACTCCCGCCCGGCGGCTCTGGTCTGCTGAATCAGCTTGTCGGCGTCAACTTTCCGCCGCTCCGCCTGACGGCGAATCTCTTCCTCAATCTCTTCATCGCCAACCTCGATACCCTCATTCTCAGCTACGGCGTTTAAAACCAGGTCCTCTTTTACCTGCTCCGCTGCTTCGTGGCGGAAATTTTCCATGATGACGTCGCGGGTGACGCCGGTCTGCTCCACATACTGGTCAAACGTCATCCCGCTTGCCTGAAGAGCCGCTTCCATCTCTTTGACAAGATCTCCCGTCCGGTTCTCAATCATTACCTCAGGGATGTCCACTTCGGCTTCGCCGGCCACTGTTTTCAAGACCTGCTCCCGGAAGTTGCCCTCCGCAGCCGCCTCGCGCGCTTTCGTCATCCGAGAGCGGATGTCCTCCCTCAGTTCATCAACCTTGTCAAACTCGCTGTTTTCCGAGATAAACTCGTCCGTCAGCTCCGGAAGCAGCCGCTCTTTTATCTCCTTGACATTGACGTCGAACTCAACCTCTTTGCCCGCCAGATCCCCGGGCTGATAATTTTCGGGGAATCTCAGCGTAAGCTTTTTCGACTGGCCACTCTCCATTCCTTCAATCTGCTCCTCAAACCCGGGGACGAAAGCGTTGCTGCCGATTTCCAGCATGTAGTCCTTCGCGGAGCCGCCTTCAAGCGGCTCGCCGGCAACGGTGCCGTCAAAATCTATGATGACGAAATCGCCGGCCGCCGCTGGCCTTCCCGTCACCGTCTCCAACCGGGCGGCGCGCTTGCGCATCCGGTCAATCGGCTCTTCGACTTCGCTCTCCTTGACCGTCACCACTTCTTTTTCAACTTCGACGCCAATGTACTTGGAAAGTTTCGGCCGGGGTGCTACCTGGACCGTAGCGTTGAAAGCGTACGGCTGGTTCTGGTCTTCCAGCTCGCCAAAATCAAGGTCGGGAGAATCGATCGGCTCGACGCCGCTGATCGCCAGCGCCTTTTCATACCAGCCGGGGAGCGCATCCCGCAAGGTTTGCGACAGGATCGTTTCCTTGCCGAAATGAGAGATGAGCACCGGCTTGGGCACCTTGCCCTTGCGAAAACCGGCGATCCTGACATCGGCCGCCATGTGCTTGAGCGTATGATCGACCTGTGCCTTGACCTCTTCGGCAGGCACCTCGACCTCAACCTTGAATTGATCTCCATCCAGCTTGCTTGCTGTGCTTTTAATCTCCGCCATTTCGCTCCGAAATTTTCGGGAAAACATTCAACGTATGATGTTAAACAAGATTGCCTGGAAAACCAAATGGATGAGGATGGATTTGGCCGAAGGACGAATGAGAGTTTCGGATTTACCACCATCTACCCCCAACCATCCACCATCCGTTTTTGGTGCGGGCGAGAGGACTTGAACCTCCACAGGGATAACCCTACCAGCTCCTAAGGCTGGCGCGTCTACCATTCCGCCACACCCGCGAAGTTCAGGGAAATATTAGCAGGATTGCGGCGGAAATGAAGCCAAAGCCATACCTGAAATGCGAGGTTATGCCCTGCCGGCTCTGGCGAGCGCGGCGATGATAACCAGCGGCACCACCGACCCCAGCAGCGCCGTCAGAATCCAGCCGCCATAGCTGCCGGTGACGCCGGCGGTGGAAAACAGGTATCCGGTGACAAGGGCGCCGGCGAGCCCTATGGTAATTTCGCTGAAGAAGCCCAGCCGTTCGGACGGCAGTTTTCTGGGGGAAACGCCCACCTCCATCAGCATTGCGCCAATTATGCCTATCACCAGCCCGACGATGATGAGAATAACCAGCTCCATGACCGCCTCCTTTTGATCCGGCTCTTCCGTTGCGCCCCGGTGGCATTGTCCGCTGCCTTGCCCGCTACGGCCCCCGCGGCCTGCCTGAAAAAAATTCCCGCCGGCACCAGGGTTAAAACCCGAGCGAAGTCCTGATAACCGCAATGGTCATCCTTAACTTAAGGGTTACTCTTTAGCAATTTTTCTGGCCAAATACCTCACTTATTCAGACCCGATCCCGAAGTCCGGCATCCATCTGAGCCACCGGGGCAGGTACCAGTTCCTGTCCCCCAGCAGCTTCATCGCCGCCGGCACCAGGATGCTGCGAACCAGGGTCGCGTCCAGGAGTATCGCCACCCCGAGGCCGAAGCCCATCTGCTGGAACATCACCAGCTGCCCGCTGGCAAAACCGCTGAAGACGGCGACCATGATCAGCGCCGCCCCGGTAATGATCCTGCCGGTGAACCTGAGCCCGATCGCGACCGAGGCGCTGTTGTCCCCGGTGCGATTGTAATGCTCCTTGATGCGTCCGAGCAGAAAGACGTGATAATCCATGGAAAGGCCAAAGAGAACAGAGAAAAGGAACAGCGGCACCCAGGCCTCCACGGAGCTGACCTGGCGGAATCCAAACAGGCCAGCCCCCACCCCTTTCTGAAAAACAATAACGATCAGCCCGTAAGCCGCCCCCACGGACAAGAGGTTCATAAACACTGCCTTGAGCGGCACGACCACGGAATGGAAGACGAGCATGAGCAGCAGGAAGCTAAGACCGAGGACAAAGGCAAACACGATCGGCCGGTACTGGTTCGTGATGTTGAAATAGTCCAGTTCCATGGCCGGTATGCCCCCGACCAGCACCCGGGCGTTGACGCCGCGGAAGGCCTGCGGCACATACTGCTCGCGCAGTCGCCTGATCGCGCCGGTCGCCTCCGCGCTTTCGGGAGCGCCCGACACCGGCATTGTGACAAGGGTCATGTTGGCGGCCGGGTCTTTTGTGACGGAAGGCGTCCCGTAGAAGACTTTGTCTTTTTTGACTTCCTGTTCCAATTTTGACACCGATCCCATCACTGCCGGCAAGTTGACGTTGCCGAGGACGGCAACCTCTGCCGGCGAAGTCAGGCCAAAGGAAAATTCACTGGTCAAAACCTGGTATCCCTGCTTCGAGGTATAGCTGTCGGGCAGCACCGCGATGCCGTTGGCGCCGGTCTTGATCTGGAAATAAAAAACGGCAGGCACGCCCAGGATGATTATTACCGCCAGCAGGCTGATCACCGGCCGGCGCATCACTGTGTGCGCGACCGTGTTCCAGAAACTGCCCTGCTCCGCCTCGTTACCGGCCTGATACCGGTGTATCAGAGGAATCTTAAGAGAATTGATCCGTGGACCCAGCAGGCTCAAAACAGCCGGCAGCAAGGTGAGAGCGGCCAATACGGACACCGCTACCACAAACATGGCCCCGGCCGCCAGGCTGTAAAAAATGTTCAAGGGGATGATCAGCATCCCGACCAGGGCTAGGATGACCGTCATGCCGCTAAACAGCACGGCGCGGCTGGCCGTGTCCCCGGCCTTCCGGATGGCCTGCAGTCTGTCGCTGCCGCGCGACAGCTCTTCCCGGTAACGGGAAATGACGAACAGGGAATAATCGATCCCGACCGCCAGTCCCATCATGGTTATCATGTTTTCCACAAAAAAACTCATCTCGATCAACTGGCCTACCAGCGCCGTGATGCAAAGCGCGATGACGATCGAGAAGCCGGCCAGGATTAGCGGCAGGCTGGCCGCCACGAGGGTTCCAAACACAAACACGAGAATAACGAGGGCGATCGGAATGCCGATCAGCTCCGCTTTTTGCAGGTCCGTCTCAGAAACGTGGTTAAAATCGTTGTTGGAGCTGGCCGTCCCGGTGGTGAGAATCCGAAAACCGCTCGCCCGGGAATTTTGGGAAAGAACTGTCTGGAGCTTTGTCACATTTTTTTCCGCTTCGGAAAGAGTGCCGGACATCACCAGCGGAATGATGGTCGTGTGCCGGTCAGCGGAAACCATTGACTGGTTATGCGTCTGGTAGTAGCTGATCCCTCCCGAGATCAAGCCCGGGCCGAGGCCAATGATATCCCCGCCCAGCTTTTTGACAACATTGAAAAATTGCGGTTGATCAACCGTATACTGTTTTGATGAGACGATGACGACTTCGTCGATTTTTTCCGGCTGGTGCAGCCGCCGGGAGAGCAGATTTTTTACCTGCTGCGAATCGGGATTGTTCGTAAATGAGAATTCGTTTGTAAGGGCGCCGCTAAGCAGGCGGGAGACGACCAGCAGCGAGATCGCGGCGATAGCCAGCCAGAGACCGATTGCCAGCCGGGGACGGCGGCCGCAGCCAGCCGCCAGCCGGCCTGTGGAAAACCTGATTGCGGACATTGAGCCTCCGGGTCATTTGGGAAGAATAAACCGGCAATTCACCGCAGGTTATAGTTGAATTTCCCCAGCGATACAACCGGGCAAACACAGCCGGTATAACTTTAGCATAGAAAGTACATTTATCAAACAGTTGGCGCGCCCGGCAGGACTCGAACCTGCAACCTACGGATTAGAAGTCCGTTGCTCTATCCAATTGAGCTACGAGCGCGAGAAGCGCTTGGTGGATGATGGATTATGGGTGGTAGATATAAGTACAATTCGTCATTCATGAAAATTCGTGGCCAAGCAACATTCTAAATTCGGCCTGGATGAACTCTTGACCATCCATCATCAACAATCTACCATCCACCATCAGATTATTGGGGTGGCTGATGGGATTTGAACCCACGACCGCCGGATCCACAGTCCGGAGCTCTACCAGTTGAGCTACAGCCACCATAAATGGATTCTGGATGCTGGACGCTGGATAAAAATCTTATCCAGCTTCTGCCATCGACAATCCACCATCTGCCATCATTTTGGAGCGGGCGACGGGGGTCGAACCCGCGACAATCGGCTTGGAAGGCCGATGCTCTACCAACTGAGCTACACCCGCATCATTGCCGAAATTCCTGCACCCGCTGAACCTTCCGTCAAAATCCCGCAGGCTGCAGCCAATTCGGATTAGCGGCCATATTTTACATCATTATCTCAGACTGCGGTGAATTAATAACCGCGCCAAAATAGACGCTTGATGGCCGTCGCGAATCGACCGGCCCCGCGGCCGTTAAGCTCCATAAGGCTGGCCCGCACGCGTCGCGGCTGCCGGAGCCGGCCCGGGAAAGTAGCGATCAGAACCGGCGGCGAACCGCCACAAATAGACTTTATTCAAATCCTTGTTAGAAACGTATGGATGGAACCCGGCCGCAAGACTTCGCCGGTAGTCGTATCCGGCCAGACCTGAATTGTCCCCGGCGTAATCAAGAGTGTAGACCAGGAGCCCTTTTACCTTCCAGGCCGACAGCCGGTCAATCAGCGCGCTGCTCACCGCTGTATCGATTTTTCGATACGGGTCGTAAGTGCTGCTCACTTCCTCATGGGCTTCGGCGTTGATGTATTGCCAGAATTGCCGTCCATCTGGCCCCGGATCGTTAAGGATATCAATGCCGTTCTGGGCGATGATCAACATCCGGGGATATTTCTGGCGCAGCCGGTAAACGATATCGACGATGCCGGCGCGGATGTCCGGCCGGTTGGGAAACTGCTGAAAAAGCTCGATGTTGTCCAGGCAGAAACCCTGAACGCCCTTGACGGCCAGGCGGGGCGCCACCGTATCGACGATCAAGTCACGCCAACCGGGATTGCCGGCGTCCATCCAGAATTCTCCCGGCCATCCCTGATAGGCGCCCAGGCTAAAAGCCCGAGCCTGGTTCCAGTAGGAGCGAAACGTCTCGCAGGCGCCGATGTTAAGGTAGCTGACCACCACAGAGCCGGAGGATTTCAACCCGGAGATGTCGGCAGTGGTATAATTGCCGGCGCTATCGCCGGCATCAATATCAATCAGTCCAAACCGCGAGAGCATGGCGAGATTGCCGCTGCCGTAATACGAAACCCAGTCAAACTGCTTTTCGTTCCGTTTCGCGGCGGACAGGGAAGGAGCATTTCTTTCTCTCCAAAACAGTATCAGTGAAACCAGCAACACCGGCAGGAAAAAAACGAACAGGTACAAGATCAATTTTTTACCCAGTCTCAGCATTAAATAATAACTTCTGGCATTTTTTGATTGTTTCCGGCCGGATCCCAAAAAGAGGATATGCCGGTTCTTCCCCAAATTGTTCAGGAAAAAGGGCGCGAGCCGGGGCTCATTGACTTTTCCCATCTACGTTGTAAATATTTTGTTATAATTTCTCCGGACTAGCGAGGGGTTCTTCGATTGAGGCGTTTTAGGGCGCACCCATCTTTTTGTTTCTTCAGCATCGTCTTACGATGCCGTTTTTCGCACCGGCAATACCTGCCGGCTTTACCAGGCACTATTAACTACAGAATATGTCCGCTTTATTCAATTTGAAGAAAGGAGAACAAATGAGTGGACACAGAAGGGTCAGGAGATTGTTGCTGGGGGCAGCAGCCCTGCTGATATTTGCGGGATTCCTGGCCATCGCAAGCGGTTGCGGCAGCTCGTCATCGACGACTCCGCCGGCCACTACCGCCGTTCAGCAAACAGCTTTCGACAAGATCGCCAGTTTTATGAACGGTTTTATGAATTCCCAAACCGACCAGAAAACTATCTCTGCCACTGACCTTAACAAACTTATGACAACCAGCAAGCCGGGTGACGCTCCCCTGGTGCTTGATGTCCGCAGCGCCAAAGACTACTCGACGGCGTCGAGCTCATCCCCGGGCCATATTCCGGGGGCAATCAATATCCCTTACAAGACTATGGCAGAACCCACCAGCATAGCCACCCTCAAATCCGCCTTGGCCAAACAGACCAACAAGACGATCGTGGATCATTGCTACACGGCGCACACGCAGAGCATCGCCACCCCTGTCATCGTCTACCTGGCCCAAACCGGTCAGCTGGGAACGCCGGCTCCCAAGATCCAGGGGCTGGATTTTGGCATGCTCGGCTACAACACAGTGGAGACGCCTCCCACTTATAAAAACACCTTCCCGCTCGAGAAGACGTCGAATGTTCCCACTGGAACCTTCCCGCTGCCGAGCATCACAGGAGATCTGGTATCGCGGGCGCAGCAGGTTCTGCCCAATATGCCGGGCCGGCTGAATGTGTCAAGTGATCAGACGATCAACAAGAAGCCGGAATCAAGCTACACTATCATCGACATTCGCAGCGCCACGGAATACAACCAGGGACATCTTCCGGGCGCCATCAACCTGCCTTATCAGGATCTGTTCAAGAAGGTTGGCGATACTTATCCAAGCTTGGCCAAAATCGACCGTTCCAAGCAAATCCTGGTCGTGGGCAACAGTCATAATGTGGAGGAATTTGTGGCGGTCGGGCTCAATCTGCTCGGCATCAGCCAGCAGGATTCCAATACCGGCGCCCTCGGCTTCGGCATTGCCACCTGGAACAACACGGTTGGGGTCAAGTTCACCTCGGCCGACAAAAACTCGTTGCCGACGGTTACCGGCACGGCTCCCGGCAAGTCTCCCGGAAGCCCCACAAGCTAGTAAAATCAGGTTGCATATCTGATTGACGTCATGGGGCGCGCCCTTAAGGGCGCGCCCCAATTCATGCGGTAAGCCCTCATAAGAAAATCCCGGGCAAAATTATTCTTGCAGGAAAAAATCAAACGGTAGAAAAAGTAATACCGTTCAATATGTGTGCCACGAGCAAGGAGACTTTGCATGGATGACATTATCGTAACCACAATGAACGATCTGCCGGGGTACGAAATCGTTGAGGTGCAGGGCGAGATATTTGGCCTGGTAACGCGCGCCAGAAATGCCTTTTCGAACATCGGCGCCAGTTTCAGGACGGTCGTGGGCGGTGAGGCCAAAGGATATACCAAACTGCTCAGCGACAGCCGGGACCAGGCCGTGAACCGCCTGCGTGAAGCGGCGGCCGCCAAGGGCGCAAACGCCGTCATCGCGATGCGTTTTGACTGCAACGAGATCGCCAACCTGATCAGCGAGGTCGCCGCCTACGGCACCGCCGTCACGGTCGAGAAAAAGTAAAGCCGGCTTAAGAAACTTTTTTCAAATATCGGCCCGAGGCTAACTGCTTTACCGGTCCAACCGGTAAAGCAGTTGTTTCTGTCTCTTTTCCCCCGGTTTGACATACCACTGAGCCTTTCCTATATTTAGTTAGGCGCCTAACTAAATATGGCGCCGGATTTCGTGAATCGTTCTGAAAATAATTTCATTAAAAACATCAAGCAGCTATATCTGCTGATGAATCACCATATCGATGACGAGCTCCAGGCATATGGCTTGGCCAGGAGCCAGTTTCAGGTCCTGTATTTTGTTTATCGGGGAGGCAGATTAACTCAGAAAGAATTGCAGGAGACTATGCAGGTAAAGGCAGCCACTCTCACCGGCATCATTGACGCGCTGACCCGGAAGGGGCTGATCGAGCGAACGGAAAACAAGCAGGACAAACGGTCGAATATCCTGCGTCTCACGCAAAAGGGGCGGCGGCTGGGTGAAAAGATTCCTGCTTTGCATAGCGTCATCGAACAGCGTCTGTTCAATAATTTTTCCGCTGCTGAGAAGAAAATGATGGTGAGATTAACCGGGCAAATGATTGATAATTTAAATGAGAAAAGAGTCTAGATGAGCGCGAAAAATACCGCAATCCACCGCCGGTTTGATTACAAGTGGATTGCGCTTTCAAATGTGACCCTCGCCGTGCTGCTGGCAACGCTGGATATTTCCATCACCTTGATCGCGATGCCGGACATTTTTCGCGGCATCCATCTTGATCCGCTGGTGCCGGCCAACAGCTTTTACCTGCTGTGGATGATCCTGGGCTACATGATTGTCGGCAGCGTCCTTATCGTCAGCCTCGGCCGGCTGGGTGATATCTACGGCCGGGTAAAGATTTACAACATGGGCTTTGCCATCTACACTGCCGCCTCGCTGCTGCTCACCATTGACTGGATGACTGGAGCCGCCGGCGCCACCTACCTGATCGTCCTGCGGATCGTGCAGGGCGTAGGCGGGGCCTGCCTGATGGCCAATTCCGCGGCGATCATCACCGACGCTTTTCCCAAGAACCAGCGCGGCATGGCGCTCGGAATCAATAACATCGTCGGCATCAGCGGCATGTTCATCGGCCTGGTGCTGGGCGGCCTGCTGGCGGCGATCAACTGGCGTCTGGTTTTCCTGATCTCGGTGCCGGTAGGACTTTTGGGAACAGTCTGGGCTTACATGATGCTGAAGGAGCTTGGAGTCTCGAAACGAGCAAAAATCGACTGGTTAGGCAATTGCACCTTTGCGGTCGGACTCGTCAGCCTGATGGTGGCCGTCACCTATGGCATCCAGCCGTATGGCAGCCACGTAACCGGCTGGACCAGCCCGCTGGTGATGACGCTGCTGGCGGTGGGCGTTGTCTTTCTGATCGTCTTTGTCATCATCGAGCAAAAAGTTGAGAATCCAATGTTTCACCTGCCGCTGTTTAGGATCCGCGCCTTTACCTTTGGCACCATGTCAACTTTTCTGGCAGCTATGGCCCGTGGCGGGTTGATGTTCATGCTAATCATCTGGTTGCAGGGGATCTGGCTGCCGGAACATGGCTACGACTTTGCCCAGACGCCCCTCTGGGCCGGAATTTACATGCTGCCACTCACTTTGGGTTTTCTGGTGGCCGGCCCGACGTCCGGATTCCTTTCCGATCGTTTTGGCGCCCGGCCGTTTGCGTCCGGCGGCATGATCGGCGCCGCCCTGAGCTTCCTGTTTCTGCTAATGCTGCCGATAAACTTTTCCTTCCCCCTGTTCGCGGCGGTGTTGTTTATCAACGGGCTCTCCATGGGAATGTTTGCCTCGCCCAACCAGGCGGGTGTGATGAACAGCCTGCCAATGGCCCACCGCGGCGCCGGCGGCGGCATGAACCTGACGTTTCAGAATTCAGCCCAGGTCCTGTCCATTGGTATTTTCTTTACCTTGATGATCGCCGGCCTCTCAAGCACGCTGCCTCATGCGGTAAGCGGTGGCCTGATGTCTCAGGGGGTGCCGGCCGCGGTGGCCGGCCGCGCAGGCCAGCTGCCGCCGGTGGCTATCCTGTTCGCGGCGTTTCTTGGCTACAACCCGGTCAGGCATCTGCTGGGGCCGCACGTGCTGGGGACGATCAGCGCCCACGGTCAGTCTATCCTCACCGGCCGCTCGTTTTTTCCCAACCTGATCGCGGCGCCGTTTAAGAGCGGTCTGCACGAAGCGTTTCTGTTTGCTATCCTGGCCTGCATCGTGGCTGCGGCTGCCTCCCTGATGCGCGGTGGCCACTTTCACTATCATGAAGAACATGACAGGCATGAAGCCCAGGCGGGAATCACCCAGCCGGCCGAAGCTACACAGGAAAGCTTTGTTGATTAGACGACTTTAACTTGAAACGGGTGATGGGTCAAGTGCCAAATTACGGCATGCCCCAGGAGGAGTCTTTGCCAAAACGCTCCACCCATAAATCCTGTTCAGTGGCATGTTCCAGCACTTCCTCCTCTGAAAAGGAAAAGCGGTACTCTTCGCAATAGGCCATGATCAGTTTGTAGGCGGCATTGATTCTTGCTGACATTTCCTTGCAAGCCTGCGGAGTTTTCTTGCATTTATCCGGATGCCACTTCCGAATTAGCTTCCGGTAACTTGCCTTTATTTCAGCCATCGACGCCCGCTCGGGCAATTCAAGCAGTATCCTGGCCGCGGTGATTTCATCATAATTGCTCACGTTTGGGCCTTCTCCCCTGATTTCCCCCACGGAGATTGTATCGAAGATTGGATCGCGACACGAAAACAGGGACCGCTGCAGCGTTGATCTTCACCGGTTCCAGGGGCGCGGCGCCCCAATGTTTAAAACCTGACTACCGCCGGCGCTTTCCGAAGATGGTCATTCCCAGCCCCCCCGCGATCAGCGCCCCTGCTGGAATCAAAAAGAACCCGGTCACAGGCAGGCTGGAAGCGGGCGGTTTTACCACCGTCGTCGAGGTGGTTTGCGTCGTCTGGACATTTACGGGTGGCGGGACGGAGATGGCTTCAAGCACGACGAAAGTCGTGGCGGGACACATAATGTCCCCCGCGCCGCCTTCGTAAATTACCACAGTGTGAGAACCAGGCGCAGCGCCAGCGGGAACCGTAAAGCTGGTGTCGAAATTGCCAGTCGTGACGTCAGATTTTACCGAGGCAATCGGCGGCCCGTCCCAGGTGATGACGACCGGGTCCCCGTAGACGTCTGTCGTCCCGGATACATCGACCGGATTACCGGCCGGCGCCGCCGTGACCGATAGTTTTAACAAACTACAAAAAGACGACTGCGCAAAAGCAGTACCCGCAAATAATAGCGAGAACGCCAACGCAATCACTATCGCAATCGCAATCCTGATCCTCATTTTGCCGCACCCCCTAGATCTTCAACAAAATCTAACCGTACAGCTAAACAAGCTTAATATCATCTCACTTATTTATCAAGTCATTTGCAAAAAACATATTCGAATACCTAAGATCATTTTTGAGAAATCACAAACCTGACATAAATTCTCTTCCTTATAATTCGGGGGGCGGATTCAAACAGCTGCTTCTTCCAGATGCCGATCTGGCTGGGATGGACGCCGAACTCCTGGGAGAGCTCGTTGATCGTCCGCTGGCCCTTGATCGCCTCCAGGGCGACCTTAGCCTTAAATATTTTTCTGCGGACCTGCCAGGCTTGGGTCATGTGCGGCAACAAACGTGGCTCAAACCGGTTTGCCTTTCATCATGCCGCCTCTCCGAATTCCCGGCTGGCTTAACCCCCGAATCGCGCCACGGCATTAAAAGAAATGATCTGCCCCTATGAAGGCTGGCCGGAGTCAGCTGCGCAGCAAAGCAAGGAGGCTTAAGGGGAACGCTTGTAAATCCAAAACTGGTGAATCTGTCCGTCGATGGGGTCTACGAATGAATTATGCGCAACGACCTGGAATCTCCACCCTTGCGGCAGCGATCGCGGATCAACGAAATTGTCTCTCTTGTCTTGCATCAACACGAGGTATTGGGCATCCTTGATAACCGGATACTGATAAATTTTATCTCTGAAACTCAAATGGGGCGCCAGGGAAGAACTGACAGAGATGGCGGCGTCAGGAGGAACGGCGGCCAGGTAGCTATTGACGGCTGACACGTCAACAGACGAACGCCAGTGGCTGGAAGAGAATAGGTTGACATTATCATCATTTTTCCACATTGACAGTTTGCCATTGGCGATCGCATATGAAAGTGATCCATAGGTCATCACCATAATGATCACCGCTGCCGGGTATTGCCAGCGGGCCACCAGTTTTCTCCGTTTCAGTTTTACCAGCAGGGCTGTGAAGGCCAGAGAAATAATGGGAACGAATTCAATCGAATACTGGCCGGTGACTCCCCAGAGGGCAGGGTCAACGGACAGCATCTTCTGCAAGTAGATCGGAATCAGCATCACGATGTACGAGGGCGCCGCCAGCAGCGCCAACCCGCCTGAGGTCAGTACCATCACATGCAGGCCTTCCTTGTCATCCGCATGCTGGGCGGTTGGCGGCGAGCTTTCAAACAGATCGGTCAAAGTCTGTCCAGGGTGACTGACGATTCCCACGGCAATGGCGGGCGCGGAATTGCCGAACGGAGCATAGCGGTTCGCCAGCACGGCCGAGCCGCCATCGTTTCCCAGCGCCGGCATGAAGAGCCCGATGACAAAAACAAAATAAACGGCGGCAAACAGAAGCAAAGGGATTTCAAACCTGAAGAACCGGCGCCAGCGGGACAGGCCCCTCCCGAGCATCAGACCCAGCATAATGAAAACCAGCCACAGGGCCATATTTTCCTTGGAGATCAAAATGAGGACGAAGAAAAGGACAAACAGTTTCCGCCTGCCGGTGACATAACAAAAGGCGAGCCATGGGACAAACATTGCCGCAACGACATTGTTATGGAAGTCAAAGGCCAGCGCCGAATAAATCCCCCAAATGCCGAAAAACTGAATGATGACAATCAGCGGCAGGTACCTTGACTTCGTCTCGTGCCGGGCAAACTGGTAGATGCCGGCGCCCCCAAAGA
This sequence comes from Actinomycetota bacterium, assembly GCA_023489275.1. GTDB lineage: Bacteria > Actinomycetota > Thermoleophilia > BMS3ABIN01 > BMS3ABIN01 > JACWAD01. The sequence goes on along the minus strand of JAMDDD010000001.1, from coordinate 16,333 downwards.
GGATTGCGAGAATCTGGATAACCAGCAGCGTATACGTCCTGAGCAGATAATAAAAAGGCGCGTACAAGACGGTAATCAGCGAAAAATGATCGGCAAAATAATTGAGGCTCGTGCCGTTTGGGTACAGCGAAAAATAATTAAGTTTCAGATGAGCGAAGTCGTACAAGGCCTGGTTGAACATTCCCAGGTCCAGCGCATACGTTCTGAACTCGTATTGATTTACCAGAGAGATGAGGCTGAAGACGATGCCAAAAATCGCTAAGATATATATCAGAATTATATTTTCTTTTTTCACTTAAGGCATCCACACAGATTGATAGCCGGCCTCAGGATATGCAAAATAATGCTATAGATCAAATAGTTTGTCAATGGACAACATCGACGGACTTCGGCTTCAGATTCGGCCGCTTTTGCTTCGACTTGCTCAAGCCTCCGGGCAAAAGCCTCGACAGCGCTTTGCTAAAAAGAAACAAAGAAACCTTGCTGATATTTGTCTCACTTCTGAGATAGTCCGCAACCGCGGCAACGGCGATCTGGGCCGTCTCCGCCAGCGGGTATCCGTAAGTACCGGTGGCCAAAGCCGGAAAGGCAATCGTAGCCACCGACTCAGGGTCTTCGCGCCTTTGGAAACGCCATCACTTCCTGCCTCTCTCGCCGCTTTTTTCCCAGGAGATGCCGTGCAGCAATCCCGCCGTCATCCAGAAGATGAGGAAGTTTGGCCAGAGCAGGAATGCATCCACAGTGAAAGCATTTAGGCAAATGGCGGCGATTCCCGCCAGCGCCATCAGCGCCCACGGCCGGCTCGGCCCGCGAACGCGGGCGACGCCGATCCCTTCGCGGAATATCAGGAACATCATCACAATCCAGATGAAAAATCCGAGAATACCCGCCTCCAGAGGCAGAACCAGGTAATAGTTATCGACGGCAACCTGCGGTCCCGCAACAGCGCGCCAAAAAGGATCCATATGTTTTTTCGCCTCGGTAGAACCCTGAAAAAGCCCGACACCAAAGGGATGCTGCTCGATGCCAACTATCGCCCCCCTCCAGGCCGCCTCGCGGCCGTCGACACTGAGGGAACTGCGATAATCGACCTCGTGAACGGCGGTTGTCCAGAACACCCCGAACACCGCCAGGAGGATCGCCACCACGACCGCAGCCGACAGAAGCGCCCTGCGGCTGGGGCTTCGCAGCGTCAGCAGCAACGCTCCCACCGCCATTACGCCACCAGCTATCCAGCTCCCCTTGGAGTACGATAAAAATAAAGCCACTACAGCCAGAGAAATGGACAATATCGCCAGAAAACGTTTCCAGAAGCGGCGCGAAGTCATCAAGAGCAGCGCGGAAAAAGGAATTACCTGTAGCAGAAAAACGCCAAAAGGAACTGGATGCGCCAGGGTGGAACCGATGCGGTGTACGCCATTCAAGGGCTGGGGAACGCTCTGGCTGATCAGACTGGCGAAGATGATATTATCCTGCAGGGCATACTCCACCAAGCCATAGAGACAGGTCAGCAGCGTCAGGATGACGATGCCGTAAAGCAATATCTGCCGGAGCTTTGCCTCCCGGGCGGTCAGCAGCGTGGTCAGATAATAAATCCCGACGCCCAAAACCACGTATTTTACCGATACCAACGCTCCAGGGCCCGTCACGTTCTGCGCCAGAAGATAAGCCGCAAACGTGAGCACCAGCGCGTCGACCACGCCCGGTTTGAAATCACGCCGCCGGGTTTTCAGGTACGCAAAGCCCGCCAGGACCAGCGGCACAACCATGGCCGCCAGCGGGTCCAGCCATTTATTTCCCAGCAGCTGGTCCGGCGAAAAAAAACTCTGAGGATATAAAACCGCGATGGCCAGGGTGAGGCAGACAAGCAGTACCGCAGCTTTATCGAGAAGAGGAGTTCTCTTCACGATCCAGGCTCTTTCGGATATCTTTCACCGAACTTCTGCGTATCACAGTAACAACACAACATCAAAACAGTCCCGCGCCCTGAGCCAGCCGGTTATTCCGGCCAGGTTTTCTCTGCTATTGTTATTTTACACGTAAGAGCCTGTTACGAAAGCGAATGCTGCCGCGGCCGGCTGCAGGCAATCAAAAACAGATATCGGATCTGGATATCAGTTCATTAAAAAAACAAAAACTGCATTACCAATTATGACTTTGGCAGAATCCTGGCCTAACCGGCACCGAAGGGTCACCGTAACGACCAGTTGGGATGACGGCCACAAAAAAGACTTTCGCATTGCCGGTCTGCTTGAAAAATATGGTCTTCAGGGCACTTTTTATGTTTCGCCGGCCTGCCGCGAGCTGGATCCGGAATCACGCCTTGACCCGGAGGGTATCGCCTCCCTTGGCACCAGGTTCGAGATCGGTGCTCATACCTTTTCCCATCCTGATCTGACCGCGATACCGCATCAAGAGGCTGTATCCGAAATCAGTCGCGGCGCCGGATTCCTGGAAAATGCAACCGGAGAGAAACCTCTCTCATTCTGTTACCCGTATGGGAGGTTCAACCGGGATCTTGCCCGGAGCCTTCGCGGCCTTGGTTTTCATTACGCGCGCACCGTCAGACAATTTAAAACCAGCCGCAGCGATCCGCTGGCCGCGGGCACCACGGTCCACGCATATCAGCACCGAACGGGCCTGATTCGCTACCTGCGCGCCGCGGGCGTCAGCCCTGGCAGGGCAGGCCGCTGGCTTGACTGGGGCGCGGTCGCGGCTGACCTGTTCGACATCTGCCTGAAAAACGGAGGCATTTTCCATCTTTGGGGTCATTCCTGGGAAATCGACAAGTACGACGACTGGGATAGGCTGGAGCGGGTCTTCGCTTATATCTCCGGGCGCCGGCAGGCAGACTATGTTATAAATCGTGACCTTGGACAACTGCCGCGGATCCGTCTGCTGGTAGCCTCGTCATATTTCCCCCCCAAAATGGGCGGATTGGAGCGCTATGCTTTTGAGATGGCCCGCGGCGCGGCCCGGGCGGAAATGCAAGTTGACGTTATCACCTCCGGCAGTTCCAGGAAAATCGAGCGCGAGCAGAACGAAGACGGCATGATCATCCACCGGCTGCCGGTGCAGTTCAGAATCAAGGACACTCCGTTGAGTCTGCGCTGGTTTTTTGATATCCGCCGCCTGGTGCGCGCTCTTGATCCGGATATCGTCAACGTCCATATGCCGGTGCCGTTCCTGGCGGATCTGGCGGCGCTTGCAACCCGCGGTGCGCCGGTCATCGTCACCTATCACTGCGGATCAATGAAAGGCCAGGGCTTCGCGTTAAACAGCCTGATCGGCTTGTATGAGCGGTGGGTTCTCCCGCTGGCTCTGAAAAAAGCCAGCCGCATTATCTGTACATCTGAACACGTGCGGCAGAATTTCCTCCGGCGTTATCTGGATAAATCAACGACAATTTACCCCGGCGTTGACTTGTCAGTGTTCACGCAGAGAACCGGCGCGCCGCAAGAGGGTTCAGTTGTATTCGTGGGCGATTTCCGAACAGGACTAAAAGGCATAGGTTATCTCAGGGAAGCAGTCAGAATGATCCCGCAGGCCACCTTGCATGTAGTCGGCCGGGGCGCGCCGGTCGAGTCTCCCCGAACCGTTTATCACGGCCAGTTGCGCGGTCGTGAGCTGGTTGCCCGGATCCAGGACAGCCAGATGCTGGTGCTTCCCAGCGACTGGCCTGAGGCATTCGGCATGGTATTGCTGGAAGCGATGGCTTGCGGGGTACCGGTAATCGGCACCGGCATTGGCGGCATCCCCGAAATAATCCGGGACCATGAAGACGGCCTGCTCGTCCCTCCTGGCGACGCCCGGGCACTGGCAGATGCAATCAGCTATATTATTAATAACCCCGACAAAGCCGAAGAACTTGCGGACAGGGCTTATAAAAAAGTGGTGGCGGCATATCGTTGGGAAGTAAACGTCAAAAAATACGTTGCCGAGCTGGCAAAAGTTGCCAGAATGCAACCGGGAAAAGATACCCCGGCCTAAGCGGCTTCCCCGAACAGGGCCCGGGCGCCGGGCCGGCTCAGGAATTCCCAGCAAACTGTCAACAATTCCGGCGATGGACTTAAATGAATAAACCTGGCATCGCATTAATCATGACTCTTCTCAATGAGGAGAACGGCCTGCCCGGACTGCTTCGGTCCATTGACAGCCAGACGCTGCAGCCAGATGAGATAATCATTTGTGAAACCGGCTCAACTGACAATACAATGCCGATCCTGCGCCGCTGGCAAGCATCTCACCCCGGCAGGATGAAGATAATCGAGATGGAAGGACTCAATATCGCCGAAGGACGCAATCAGGCAATCAGGGCCAGCGCTGCCCCCGTCATCTGTGTCACGGATGGCGGCTGCGTCATGCAAGAGAACTGGCTGCAAGAGATAACCGCCCCGCTGGCAACCGGAGGCAGCGTGGGAATCGTCTACGGCGAAACGGTTGCCGTTGGCAAAAGCAGGGTTGGCCAGCAGTTTTCTTTTCTGTACGCGATGAAGACCGGTGACGCCGGGGCCGCTGTTTCCGTCCATTCCAGCCGGTCCGTTGCCTTTCGCAAATCCGCCTGGGAGGCCGTTGGCGGTTATCCGGAGTGGATGATCCTGGCCGGGGAGGACACATATTTCTTCAACCAGGTAGAGAAGGTGGCAGAAAGTTGCTCCATCCCGGCGGCCCGGGTCTACTGGAGCCATGGCGAAGAATCACTCGTCAAGATCTTCCAAAGGCACCGCAGAAACAGCAAAGGCGACAGTGAAGCCAATCTGCACGCCAGCCGCTACCTGACACTGATCGGGGCTTACGCAGCCGCGGCCGCCGCGCTCTTGCTATCTTTCTTCCGGAGGGGTCTGATCCCTCCCGCGCTATTGCTCACAATTGTCCTGTGCTTCCGGCATACGCCTGTGGCGATGAAAAAAGGGGCAAATCTGCTTGACGCAGTGGCGGTTTTACCCGCGATCACGCTGTTCCGCGACCTGGGAATGGTCAACGGTTATCTTGCGGGCCTGAGGAGCAGAGCACCGAAAAGGTACTCCGCCGGCTCCGTTGAAACCTAAGATATCCGTCATTCATTTCGCTTAAGGTGCCAATCCATGCCTGATTCCCGGAGAGCTCATTTACCCCGGCCATTTATTATCGCCCCCTTCCTGCTGGCGGCATTGATTATCATAGTCATGCTGGCTGTCAAAAACGATGCCGTCTCGGCAGCTCTTGCTCCATATTTCACCAAAGAGCCTGATCCGCTGACGGAGCTATATTTTGTGAACTACAAATCCATGCCAAAGTTCCTGGATGCCGGTAAAAGTTACCCGATAGATTTCACAGTCGTCAATCATGAGAATCAGAATCACAGGTACTCGTACCGGGTTACCGCCTACGAAGGCTCAAAAACCACCTTGCTCGCAGCCGGCTATATTTTTCTGAAGGACGGTGGTCAGGTTCGGAAAGAGCTATGGTTTACACCCACCACTCGGGGAGCCCAGGACGAGATCGTTGTGAAACTGGTCGACCGGCAACAGTGGATCACCTTTAGCGCCAAAAACAACGGATGATTTTTAACAGGTGGCGAGACATTAATGCTTAACCGCAAAACTCCGAAAATGTCGCCGGTCGTCGAACGCCCGGCGGCGTCCGAGCCGCCCAAAAAAATATCTCCGTCGTCCCGAGGCCGGCGGCTGAGGTGGATTCGGGTGCTCCTGGACCTGCTGTCGCTCGAGCTGCGGCCGGCGGAAACGTCGGGACGGCCCGGCAGCGAAGCATTCATCCTGCTCATTATCCTGAATGCATTTCTTTTTGCCGTTACGCTGCTCGCCGGCCTGAAATTAGCCTCCGCCTTTCTGATTCCTTCAATCCTTTTCGCCTTGCCGGCTTCGCTGATGCTGCCGGGATTCATGCTAACCCGGGTGCTCGGCATCAGAATCCGCAAACTATCGGAAACAATCCTTTTTTCTGTCGGCGCCAGCATATTTCTCTTGTTTACTACCGGCCTGCTGATCAATACGCTGCTGCCTCCGCTGGGGATCTCACGGCCGCTGGACACCCTGCCTGTCGCTGTGATGGTGGTTTTGCTCAATGTAATACTGGCTTACATCTGCCTCTTCCTGTCAATAGATCTGTCACTCGATTTGAAATTTCCGCGATTCTCTTTCTTGACTGCGACGGTCTTTGGTGTGCCACCTCTTTTTGTTATTGGCGCCATCCTGGGAGCGGTAGGTCTTAACAACCATGCCAGCAACGTGCCCGTAATGATCGTGCTGGGCGGCATCGGCGCTTACGCGTTATTGCTTCTGATCCTGAGAGACAAAGCGCCGAAATCCGCCTTCCCCTACTCGCTCTTCTTCATGACTCTGGCCCTGATCCTGGGCACCTCTTTACGAGGCTGGGTGATTTCGGGACACGACATTATGTATGAATTCTCTGTCTTTGAGATGACGAAGAACTTTGGTTACTGGAGCATGGCGCACTACCACGACGCCTATAACGCCTGCCTGAGTATCACGATGCTCCCCACCATGCTGAGCGCGCTGCTGCCCAAAGTCCCGGATCAGCTGATCCTGCGCGGCCTCTTTCAGGTGATCTTTGCCCTGACGCCGGTGGGGCTGTTCCTGTTCCTGAGAAGATACGTTACGGCGGCCACTGCTTTTATGGCCAGCCTTTTTTTTATCTCCCAGGCTGCGCTCATCCAGGACTTTGCTTTCCTGACGCGGGAAGAGATAGCCCTATTTTTTTACACGCTGGCGCTGCTCGCATTCTCGTCCCGGTCGCTGCCGCGGTTTCAGCAATATCTGCTGGCGATTTTTTTTGGCGCTTCCATTGCCTGGTCCCATTATTCAACCATGTACATCGCCATCGCGATCCTCCTTTTTGTGCTTGTCTTCCGCAACCGGATCACAACAAAAATAATGAACTTTTTCAAAAGAATAGCAATTACCGTTACGGGGGCGATCCTGTCGCAAGCTCCGGTTGACCGCACCTCGGTTACCAGCAAGGAGGCTTTCCGGCAACTGAGCGGCGAAAGCACGCCGGCGAGAAGCTCGGACCGGTGGCTACCGGGATGGGGCTTTATTTTGCTGTTGATGTTAATGACCGTAACCTGGAACTTGTGGGTCACGGGGACCCAGAATAATTTGACCACATTCGTGGTTTCTGTTTATAGGAACTTTTCCCATGGAGGGTTTGGCGAATACAAGGCCGGCTTGACCGATCAGCTTGGCATTTACAGCAATTCCAAGAAACAGGCATCAACTATCGATACTTTCGTCTTGTCAAATACAGGCGGGAGCAACACGGCTGACGGACCTCATTATTCCCCCGCCGACTATGACAGCTATAATCCAAACATCAATTCTGACATCATGCTCAATGCCAGCGACCACTTCTCGCAAAAACTTTATTCGGATGGTGAGATCTACAAGAAGTTTGCCAAAATCTTTATCATCGCCGGAGTGATGTGGCTGGTCTTTTCTGGTATTGGTTCGTTCATTGTTGACGACGATTTCCGGATATTTATGGCGGCGAATGTCCTTGTGCTCGTTATGGCGATGGTCATGCCCGTGTTTTCTAAAGATTACAGCCTGATGCGGGCATACCAGCAATTGCTGCTTGGGCTAAGCCTGCCGGCGATTCTGGGAGCTTACGCTCTTTTCCGGATAGTCTTGAGAAAATATTCGTTTATTGTCACCGGATTATTCTTCGTTATCTATTTCCTGCTGCTTTCGTCCTTTCTGCCGCAACTGCTGGGCTTCGGTTACGCGCAGCTGAATCTGAACAACATGGGGCTTTACTACGACATCCACTACACCCATAGGGCCGAGCAGCAATCAATAGCATGGCTAACAAAAAATATCAACCATAATTATCCCGTCTATGCCGACTTTTATGCCAAGAAAAAGATTGACGTCCTGGGTGAAATGAGCATTTGGGTGATACCAAATGTGCTGCCAGAGAACATCAACCGCGATGCGTACGTGTATGACGATTACACGAATTCGGAACGCGGCCTGGCCTTTTCGCCGTATGCTGGCGACGAGCTGGGCTACGCTTTTCCAGCGGCTTTCTTAATCAAGCATAAAGACACCATCTACTCAAACGGGCAGACTGAGATTTTCAAGTGAAGGTATTGATCGTGCATGACATCGGTGCCCTGGTCGGCGGTGCGGAATACAGCCTCTTGAAAATCAGACAGGAGTTGACTCGCCGGGGACATGAGGTTAAAACAGTCACCGGTGACCGCCCCCGGCCCGAGCCCGGTTTCAGTGACTTCACATTTTCCAGCAAAGACGCGTCGGCAGCCGGCAAGCTCTTTCATTACCTGCACAATTCTTCCGCAAAAAAAACGGTAGCCACCGCCATTGAGGATTTTCATCCGGATGTGATCCACGCCTGCACGGTAACCATGCTGTCGCCCGCGGGAATGAAAGCAATGCGGGCAACACCGGTGGTCATGGACCTGCGCGACTTCGGACTGATGTATCCATTTATGCACAAATACCTGCCCAGAGAAGATTTTTGCGGCTATGGGGATGAAGCCTGCTGCCCGCAGCATGCCGGCTATCGTCGCTATTATTTCGAAATCCTTCGTATTTATCTGCACCGACGCCGGTTTGGACAAATATCTGCTTTTATTGTTAACAGTAACTTTATGAAGCAGTTGGCGGACTCGATGGGAATGAAACCGGCGGTTTGTCTGGAAAACCCGATCGAGCCCATTCCCGATGATCTGCCCGGTGAGCCGCGGCACAAGAATGGCATTCTTTACGCGGGCAGACTGGAACCGGAAAAGGGAATTATGGAACTGCTTGACGGTTTTGAACTGATATTAAGAGCACATCCTGAAGCAGAATTACTCATCGCCGGCGAGGGCAGCCTTAGCGCCGGGATTGCCGCCCGGATGCGGAACGGGCCTCTCGGTAAGTCAGTGAAGCTGCTCGGACAGTTGAGCAAGCCGGAGCTGCATCAGTGGTACGGCCGGGCGCGTTTGCTGGTTGTTCCGTCGCTCTGGCCAGAGCCATTCGGACGGGTCGGCCCCGAGGCGATGGCTTTCGGCGTCCCCGTTGTTGGCTCCGGGCGAGGAGGAATGTCGGACTGGCTTGAAGATGGCCGGAACGGGCTGATTGCCGACCCCCGCGACGCAAAGAAAATGGCCGGCGCCATCATGATCCTGCTTGAAGACGAGACACTGCACCGGGAAATGTCGCTACGGGCGCGCGCCAGCGCCGGCAGGTTCCGGCTGGACTCGTATATTGACAAACTGGAACGGCTTTACGAAGAAGCGATCGCGGGCAGCAGGCGTTTCCGGTCATAGAAGATCAGACTGCCATAGCAGGTCAGTGAAATTGCCTCTCCCAGAAACCAGGCATACCCGACACCGTCAAGACCGTAGCTCCGGAAAAAATAGGTGAACGAGATAATTGTGACGGCTCCAATAAAACTGACGACGGTCAAAGGAAAAGTGCGGTAATTAATCCGGAAAATTGTCCGTGCGATCGAGTTGAACGCAGTCAGCACCGAAGCCACGGCGAGGATGCGCAAGAGACCGGTAGCCTCCGAAGAATAGGTCGATCCAAAGATCTTCAGGATGTAGGGGCTGACCACAATCAGAAATATGATGCTGGGCGTCAACAAAAAAACAAGGAATCCCAGCACCTTTTTGATTACTTTCGTAAGTTTGATATTGTGCGAGGCTTCCGCCAGCAGCGACTGCGTGGCGGAAGTTGATATCGTGAACAGAAATGTCGCAAACATCATGGCGATGTAGTAATAGGCGCTCTTTGCCGGTCCGTAAACATTGATGATCAGGATCGGCAGCACGATCACCGGCAGCCCCTCGGCGAAGCTGGCTACGTAAATCCCGAGGGAATACCTGATCATTCCCCTTAGCGGTGAAATCGCCAGGCGCGGCATCAGCGAATGCTTAAAGCGCCGCGACAGCACGACCATGCTGTAGATCACCGCCGCACCCAGGCTGAGCATCCATGCCGACATAATGCCGTAGGCGCCAAAGGCGATCAGCATGAACGGTAAAACCAGTTTGCCAATACTGAAAATCAGGTTCTTCCGCAACGTGAACTTCGATTTGCGGTACGCGACGAAAGTATTGCTGTACATGTAGTCGGCCACGGAGATCAGCACAAACAGGATGAAAAAAAAGCGGGTGGCAAGATTTGAGACGATGATGTGCAGATCAGTGTGGTAATGGGGCAAGATCACCATGAACAACAGCGAGAAGATTATCCCGAAAACCGACGCTATTGACAGGCAGACATTAAAAAGCTCGCTTTTATCGGGATGCCCTGGCAGCACCCGGATGATCGACAATTCAAAACCCATCAGGCTCAGGCTTGAGATCAGGTTCAAAGCGGCCAGCAGGGCGGCGGCAATCCCGACCTGAGCATCGGTGTAAAGATGGGCGCAGATCGTCCAGAAAATCAGGCCAAACACCGACAGGAGAATCCAGCCGGAGAGCAGGTATGATGAATTGATAAAAATGGATTCGCTTAAGAATCGCTTGATCAGTTTTTTCATAAAATTTTTTCTTGATCCATCAACTTCGATCCACACCAGACAAAATCCATCATAGCATTGAGTTATTGGCGCCTGCATTGGCAGGCGCTGCCAGCTTAAATCACAGTTGGATCAGTGGAAGGAAAAGTTGGAAGTTTATGAAGAATTCGCCGGGGCCGGCGGCGGCGCCTGTTACGCGGGGAGCTTTGCCCTAGCCCAGGAGGTCGTCCCGGAGCTCGTAATAAGCCGGCTTTTTCGAACCGTCATAACGCACCAGGCCAAAGAAGTTTTCAATCGTTCCCGTATTGGTGCCAAGGTCCTTGTAGGTATACAGAAACAAACCACCCAGCCAGGGATCGCTGCTCGCCTGCTGGAGGGCATCCCTGACCATGGCCGCCTGCAGCAACTCATCGCCGTTCCAGCCCGGACCGTTGGTTGGACAGCCAAACTCAGTGGCCCAGACTTGCTTGTTTCCGTCACCGTTCGCCACCATGATGCTACGGATGCTGGGCGTCAGATCCGACATTTGAGACCAGCCGCTCCACGAGAGCGTGGTTACGGGCAGCGCTGGAAACGAATAGGGGTGATAACCGACGGCGTCCATGTAATTCTTGGCGCCATTCTGATACATAGCCGACAGAAAATCACGCGGGGCAATGTGACCGCTGGTGTTTTCTGCCGGCGACAGGCCGCCGCTGATTACCATGGACTGTGAATCTGCTGCCTTAATGGCGGTATAGCCGGCCTTGAGCAGCTGCGTGTACGCCGCCGGATCGGGCGACGGCAGCCAGAAGGCGTCGATATTCGGTTCGTTCCAGATCTCCCAGGTATGGACGCCCATCGGTGCATAATGACTGGCGGCAGCGGCCGCATAAGCGGCGAACTGAGCCGGCTCGGCGGGACCGCACTGGTAGCTGTCGCATCCAGCCGGCCGGGCCCACGCCGGCGTGAAAACGAGAATCGGCACCGACTTCAAACCATGCTGGTTTGCCGCCGCGACAATCCGGTCAAACCGGGCCCAGTTATAGGAACCCGGAGTTGGCTCGAGCAGGTCCCAGGCCATATCGAACCTGATCCATCCGACACCAAGGCTGGCGATGTCAGCCATCGTGCTGTCCAGATCCTGATTGCTGAGATCGGCCAGATTGTCACCAACGGAAATTCCGATATTCTTGCCGGCCTGGGGCGCCTGAGTCGGTTCGTAGCTGTAGGTGTTGCCGAGCGAATCACCGGCGCTGGCTGTAATTTTCTGAAGAAATGATGACGTGCCCGTCGGCACGTTGTAATGCAGGGTCGCCACCGCCGAGCCGCCGGTGCTGATTTCACCCAGGTCCAGCGGCATGTTTGTGCCCAGAGTGACCATTGACGACGCAGATGATCCAGTAATCGTAACGTTATAGGCATTGTCAGGGCCGGAGTTTCCCAGGGTGCTGTCGACGCTTAACTTCCCGGAAAGATAATCGCTGTAGCTGGCCCAGTATGCCTTGGTGTTTTTGATCTCCAGACCAGGTTTGACAGCATCTGAAGCATTGAAACTCCAGCTGACGCTGGCGGTGCCGCCGCTGCTGTCCGTTACCCAGCCTGTAACTGTGTAGGTCGTGTTCCATTGAATTCCGGCTACATTGCAGACGTAATCGGCAGGATTTACGGTGCAGCTGGAAAGCGTGGCGCCGTTATCGATCGTGAGCGATCCGGCGCTTAAGGTTGTATCCGACTGGTTGACTATCCCGACAATGTTTGGGATGCCGCCGATTGGACCGGTGGGCCAGTACGAAACAGACGGAGCAGTTGACGCCGACGCAGCCTCAACCGGCAAGGGCGAGAACAGATGCAAGCCCAGCATCCCGGCAAGGACAAATAAAATTAAACAAATGCGTTTGGAGTCGACCTTATTTAACAAGTCGCTGACTGGCATCCCTGTACCAACCCACGTAGTCGCCTCCCGCTCTTAATTGAATCGGCTCGAATCGCAAGTGCCTTTAGAAAGTCTGCAATATAACTCCTATTTGGGAGATTTAGGGCAACCGGCAGAAAAAATACTTCGGGGTAAAATCAGCCCGGAAGGGCAATGCGGAAAACCGTGAGCGCCGGAAAGACCGGCTTGGCGACTAGTTCAGAGGGATGTCACTGCGCAACAAAACGCATAAAATTGCGCCGCAAACGCCAGGCAAGAGCTAACCGCGATTGGCGCCTGACCCGGTAGACGTCGTCTCCTGCGGGGACGGGCTCTTGTTTCCCGACCCGGCCAGTTGCTGCTTGATGACATAGTATGCGGGTTTCCGGGAGCCGTCATAACGCACCACTCCGAAGAAATCCTCTATCGTGCTCCGGTCAGTGCCAGAGTCTTTATATGTGTGGAAAAACAAGGTTGCCAGCCAAGGCTTTCCCGACATCTCATTGATGGCGTCAGCAAATGAATATTTCTGCAGGTCCTCGCTGGCAAAACCAAGCGGACCGGCCGTGGGCACGCCATATTCCGTCGCCCAAATCTTTTTGTTGCTATCGCCAAAAGCAGCCATGACGCTGCGGAGGCTGGGGTTCAGATCTGACATGGCCGACCACCAGTTTCCTTTTTCCACGTTGCTGGGCAGCGCCGGAAAAGAATAGGGATGATAACCGACGGCATCCATATAGTTCTTGGCGCCGTCTTTATACATGCTTCTTAAAAATACGACCGGGTTGATGGTTGACTGGGGCGTGTCAACCGGGGATAACCCGCCGCTGATTACGACTGCTTGCGGATCTGCTCGTTTGATGCTCATATAGGTTTGTTTCAGTAATTCGGTGTATACTCTGGCATCAGGCTTCGGCTTCCAAAAGTAAACGATGTTTGGTTCGTTCCAGATCTCCCAGTAATGGACTGCGTCAGCCTTGAAGTGCTCTGCCGCCGCACCGGCAAAGCGGGCAAACTGCGCCGGATCGGCGGGCGCACATTGAAACGCATCGGCGCAAGCCGGCAATCGCGCCCATTGCGGAGTATAGGTCAAATTTGCCAGAAGCTTGATGCCGTGCCGGTTGGCGGCGGCGACGATGCGGTCAAATTGGGACCAATCGTATTGATCCGGCCCCTGAGGCTGCGCCTGCGTCCACGATATTTCAAATCTGAGCCAGCCGACGTGAAGGCTGGCGATATCGGCCATGGAGGCCTCGAGATCACTGTCGCTTAACTTTTCGAAGGTGTCCCCTACCGTAAAACCAATCCTCTGGCCTATGGGCGGCCCGCCTCCGTTTGCGCTCGTCGCCGCCGGCAGCGCATCCCCCACGCTGCAGCCCGCCAAGAGATAGGAAGAAAGGAAGAATGCCGCAACAATTGGCAAGACAACAAGCGCGATCATTTTTCCGGACCGGAATATTTTCCCCGCGAGTGAGATCGTTCCTCCTTACGCTTCTAACCGCAGGCGCAGCGAGATATCGAAAAAGTAGCTAATGTTTTACCAGGAAGATATCGGCCAAGCAAAGGAAAGCAACAGCTGCGGCGCGGAATGGGGGTTTTTTAAATCTTTGCCGTCTGCCGCGGTCACACAAGGACTTCATTGAAGCCGGCGGCGGCCTGGCTCCAGTTCATTTCCCCAAATTCTTGCAAGAAGGTCTGGCGCGGAGTCAACTTATCCTCTTCATCCAACAGCCGGTTAATTTTATCAGCCAGGTTTCTGTCGTTCGGATCGGACAGATAGCCGTTCTTGCCCTCGATGATCAATTCCCGGGCGGCGTTGTTTTTATGGCCGGTGGTAATCACCGGCGTATCGCACGCGTTTGCTTCCGCCACGATGAGGCCGAAACCTTCCCGGATACTGGGCAGAACCAGCATCCGGCTGGCTTTGATCCAGCTGTAAAGATCCTGATGGTTGGTGAGAAAATCCTGCAGTTTAACGTTTTTTTCCAGGCCCAGGGAGCTTATAATGCTTTCCAGAGTCGGCTTTTCCGGGCCGTCGCCGATGATGACGCACCTGACGCCAGGATGATTTTCCCTGACTCGGGCAATGGCCCTGATCAGCATATCGACATTCTTGTGATCGATTAACCTGCCGGCGTAAATGACGTCATTTGCCTCAGGATACACTGGAGCATCATGAATCGGCTCAAAGTCGACGCCGTTTAGCACCGTTTGCACTTCCCGCCGCACGCCCGCGGCCCGCAGACGCCTCGTTGTATGGTCTGACACGGAAATAAACACGTTCGGCATCTTCATCGCCAGCTTCTCAACCGCATAACCGAAGTAGCCCTTAAGGCCGCCGAGATATTCCAGCCAGTATTCGCGTCCCCAAACCTCATGCCATGTCGCATAAAGTTTTTTTCGCTTCAGCAGGCAAACAATTTTCATACTAAACAGGGGGAAGAAGGGAATATGGTCCACGTCAACCACGTCGAACGGCTCATTGAAGAGCTTCAGACAGGCGAGCGCGAACAGCAGCCCCTGTTTGATTGACCGGCGGTTACCGGCATAAAGCGGATGCAGCCTGCAAATGGCGTGATAATGAATCCCGTCAATCAGGAGATGTTTTTCTCCCTGCCACCACTGCATCGTATAAATATGCACCTCGCGCCCATGATGGACCAACCCGCGGGATACCTCATGAAGGTGTTTTTCCTTGCCGCCGTTGTGGAAAGGGGAAACGGCATCCGTCACGAACGCGACGACCTTTTTCTCCTGCGGGCGCCAGAATAAATTTTTCAAGAAAGTGGCCATGATGCGTCTGCCGTCATGAAAAGGTCTCAGACTAGACTCACCAGCCCTGGCGGCATAAGTAATCGGCACGGAATATATCTGATAGCCCATCCGCGCCATTTTGGTGATCATCTCCATCTCGATGGCGAAGCCGGAGCTTTTAAGGTAAGGCCTGAGGGCCCTGATCACATCGGCCCGCCAGGCAAAATAAC
This sequence comes from Actinomycetota bacterium, assembly GCA_023489275.1. Lineage (GTDB taxonomy): Bacteria > Actinomycetota > Thermoleophilia > BMS3ABIN01 > BMS3ABIN01 > JACWAD01. Next base: position 961 of record JAMDDD010000001.1, on the reverse strand, counting down.
CACTGAGGGTGTCAGTGGTGTTTACCTTGAAGAAATGGCGGACAATGAAAGAGAAGAACCAGTTTCCCAGGCGGTTGATTCCCCGCATGGAATTATCCTTCATCCGCCCCGCCAAGCGAGAACCCATGACCACGTCACAAAAACCGCTTTCGAGCGGCTCCAGCAAACGGAGGATCTCATCCAACTTGTAACTATCGTCGCCGTCGATCATCACAACATAGTCACAATCATCCTTGACGGCCGCGAGGCCCGTCTTGATAGCCCGGCCTTTTCCCCGGGCCGGTTCCTCGATGATCCGAACGCCGCGGCTCAGCGCCACCGCCCTGGTATCGTCGCTGGACGCGTTGTCGACCACAATTACTTCAATCTGAAAGCCCGCAGCCTTAAGCTTGTCGCGCGGGACCAAGTCGATGACCTTCCCTATACCGTCAGCTTCGTTAAAGCAGGGGATTATCAAGGTGATTTTCTTTAGCGCCTGCTCCGGCGAAACCGTTGTCTGCTCCATTTGCTGCGGATACTGAAACCGCGGCAAGTTTGCATCTGGTTGAGCGGCGGCGATTGGCACGGCTGCCGTACCGGCTAAAAGAGAACCGGATTCAGCTTCCTGAGCAATCTCAAGAAGGCGGGCGCGAACACTTGCCGCTTCCGTGAAAGACGGACTCAAACCGTCCCAGAGATGTTTGCTAAATTCTTCCGTCATTTTAAACTTGTAAAATGTGAATCTAGTCTTCCCGAGTATTCTGGAATGAAAACCATATTACTTTTCCGACATGCTTTTAATTAAAAAAAACCATATTTGTCATATTTAGTCCTTTAATTTTAAGCTATTTCCATGATTTGTCAATTAACCGAATTGCCTCACCAGAATTCTACTCCAAACAGGTTCGTTGCCTCACCAAAAAATCTACTTGAAACGGTCCCGGTTTTCGGGGTGTCCTTACGCCACACGCACCGCCGGCGA